>NZ_JBDPMH010000026.1:0-101308 GCF_039871735.1 Plantactinospora sp. B24E8 | reverse complement strand
GGCTGGCCGCGGGTCACCGGGCACCCGTGGCGTCTCGACGGCCGCCCCACCGCGCAATGGTCACGCCCCGGCGTCGCACCGCGATGACGTCCTGATGATCAAGGTGATCATGCTCGGGTCGGCCGCGTCGTGTCATCTGGCTCCGTCCCGACACCGTGTACGGGCTCCCACCGGCCACCCCGGCGGGAGCCCGTACCTGCAAACCCGGTCAGGTCACTCGGCGCGCAGGTGGTCGACGTCGTGCGTACCGGGGCTGCCCCAGAGCCAGATCACCCGTACGTCGGCCAGCGCCGCCCCGTCACAGGACATTTCGCTGAGCAGGTCGACCACCACCGTCGTCTCGGTGTTCTCCGGCACCCAGCCGAACGTCGACTGGCACCACGCCCAGCCGGCACCGGTCTGCACCGCGATCGCACTGGAGGTGCCGCCCGCTCCGGCCCGCAGGTCGTAGCGGAGCGTCGCCTTCGCCGACAGGTCCACCGGCTCCGGCAGGGTCACCCCGAACCAGCCACCGCCGGTGGCGGCGACCCGCAGCCCGGCGGCGCCCTGGGTGGCGTACTCGGTGGTCTGGCTGAGTGTGCCGGCGTCGGCCTGCCAGTCGCCGGGTGCCCAGCCCTCCACCCCGGTCTCCCAGGAGGCGAGCAGGATCGGGTCGCCGGCGGCCGGCTTCACCGTCACCACCAGCTCTGCCACATTGGAGGTACAACCGGCCTGGTCACGGATGGTGTAGGCGGCGGTGGCCCGGCCCTGGAAACCCTCGTCCGGGGTGAAGGCGACGGTCCCGGTCACCGGGTCGAGCGTGAAGCCACCCCCGGTAACAACAGCGTTCACCTGCTGCCCGGCGATGCTCGGGTCCAGGTCGATGCTGGCCGGCCGGACCTGTGTCCGGTACGCGATGTCGTTGCCGGCCGGGGTGAGGGTGACCGGCGTACCGGTTTCGGTGACCGCGCTGTCGTGGTCGGCGACCGGCGGCCGGGACCGCTGCCCGTGCCGGATCTCCTCGCCCGCGTTGCTGATCGTGGTGCAGACCGGGCTCGGGCAGTAGACGGTGAAGCCGTCGTAGTCCGGATAGGGCGAACCGTCGTCCTGCACGCCGGAGAGGATCCAGTACAGGAAGCCGCTGCCGCCGGTGCCGGTGAAGGCGTCCGTCCAGCGTTGGAAGACCGGGTTGCGGGTGGCTTTGTCGTGCCAGCCGAACTCGCCGAGCAGCACCGGCTTGCCGAGCCGCCGCGCGTCCCGGTTGTGTCGCTTGATCCACTCGGCGCCCCAGGTCGCGTCCTTGCCCCAGTGGTCGGGATAGAGGTGGTACGACACCACGTCGACCGCCGGCAGCCGGGTCAGGGCCAGCGAGTCGACGCCCTCGCCACAGTTGGTCGTCCAGTCCGCGCTTGCCGGGTCGTCGCAGTAGAAGCCCTCGTCACCGACGCTGGCCAGGTGCCTGCGGTCGATCGACTTGATGTGCCGGGTCATCTCGTCGGCCCAGGCGGTCAGGGTCTCCGTCGTGCAGTCCGGTGACGTCGGATAGACCCCGGAACCCTTGCACCGGGGCTCGTTGCCGAGTTCCCAGGTCATCACCGTCGGGTCGTCCTTGTATTTCACCCCGGTCAGGGTGTTGGTCCGGTTGAGTACGTGCGAGATCCAGTCCCGGTACCAGCCCCGGATCACCGGGTCGGTGTAGAACTCGTCGTGGTACTGCCCGCCGCGCCAGCGGACGTACTGGTCCATGCCGCCGAAGTCCCGCCAGTTGTTGGTCAGCGGGATGACCAGCTTGATCCCGGCCTGCCGGGCGGCGAAGAGCACATAGTCGAGCCGTTCCAGACCGTCCGGTCCGTCGTGGTAGGCCGGCTTCTCACCGTCCCAGTACTGGAAGTAGACCCCGTCGGCCGGGCCGGCGACCGAGTCCGTGCCGCCCGGGGTGCCGATGTCGAGGAATCCCCAGTGCCGCAGCACGGTGAAGCCGGCCGCCCGCGCGTCGGCGACAACGTCGTCGACCATCGTCCGGGACTTGTACATCAGGTAGTAGTTGTTGGTCCCGGCGAACCGGAACCGCTTGCCGTCCAGGTACAGCTGGTCGCCCTTCCGGACAACAAACCCGGCGGCGGTAGTGGTGGTGGAGTCGGGCGTCGGGGCGGCCAGGGACGGGGCCGGCTGGGCGGTGAGCAGCAGCCCGGCGACGGCCAGCAGCAGGGTGACACGGCGTTTCATCGGGTGGTGGTCCTTCCGCAGATCAGCGGTGCCGGAACGAGGTCCGGTGCCCGCCGCCACCACGACCGCCGCGGCGTGCGCTACTCGCGCGCCACCAGGTCGTTGACGCAGCGCAGCACCGGCCGGGCGGTCAACGCGGCCGGATCCAGCCGCTGCCGTGACCGCACGGTGAACGTGGTCGACTCCCCGGGAAGCAACGTGACCAGCGCCTCGTCGACCACCGCCGCCGGATCGAGCCGGTCCGGGGCGAGCACCAGGTCACGCAGCACCGTCCGGGCGGTGACCCGGACCCGTACCCCGTCGGGGGTCTGCTCGACCGTGGTGTCGTACTCGGCCTGTGGGTAGGCCAGCTCGCGGTCCTCCGCGAAGAACCAGAAGGCACGCTCGGCGGTGCCGCCGGGATCGGCGAGCAGCAGCTCGGCGCGCGGATCGTCGGGCCGGGCCAGGTCCGCCGGCAGCGGCCAGCTCGCCGAGGAGTACGCCGGCACGTCCAGCTCGATCGACGTCTTCGCCCTCGGTTCGCCGGCCAGGGTCAGCCGGGTCACCTCGACCCGGCCCGTCCACGGGGTGCCGCCGTCGTTGACCGCGACAAGCGTCGGTTTGCCGTCCCGGGGCTGCACGGTGAGCAGCCGGTCGGCGTACGAGTGGCGCAGCGCGTACCAGAGGGGTTTACGCCGGCCGTCGCCGTCGACCGCCGCCCACGAGGTGACCGGCCAGCAGTCGTTGAGCTGCCAGACCACGCTGCCCATGCAGATCGGCCGCAGCGACCGCAGGTGCTCGACCCCGACGCTGATCGCCCGGGCCTGGTTGACCTGGGTCAGGTAGTGCCAGTCGTCGAAGTCGCGCGGCTCCGGCAGATGGGCGGCGAGTCCCCGGGCCAGTTTCAGGTCGCCGTCCCCGGCCTTCTGCCGGTGCGCCATCGCCACCGAGTCCGCCGCCAGCTCGCCGTCGCCGATCGCCCGCCGCAGCGTGGCGTACGTCGCCGGCCCCTGGTAGCCGAACTCGGCGACGAACCGGGGCCGGTAGTCGCGGTAGTGCAGGTAGTCGACCTGGTTCCAGACGTCCCAGATGTGGGTGGTGCCGTGCGCCGGGTCGTTCGGGTGCCGGTCGGGGCTGCCGGACCACGGGCTGCCCGGCCAGTACGGTCGGGTCGGGTCCAGTTCGGCGACGATGCCGGGCAGCAGCTCGAAGTAGTAGCCGGCGCCCCAGCTGCGGCCGGCGAGCGGCTCCTGCCAGTCCCAGTCGTGCCAGCCCCAGATGTTCTCGTTGTTGCCGAACCAGGCCACCAGACTCGGATGGCTGGCCAGCCGGACCACCTGCTCGGCCGCCTCGGCGCGTACCTCGGAGGCGAACGGCTCCTCCTCCGGGTAGGCGGCGCAGGCGAAGAGGAAGTCCTGGGCGACGAGCAGGCCGTGGGAGTCGGCGAGGTCGTAGAAGTCCTCCGACTCGTACCGGCCGCCGCCCCAGACCCGCAGGAAGTTGACGTTCGCCGCGACCGCCTGGTCGAACCGTTGGGCGTAGCGGGCCCGGGTGACCCGGGTCGGGAAACAGTCGTCCGGGATCCAGTTCACGCCCCGGGCGAAAATCGGACGATCGTTGACGACCAGGGTGAACGGCGTGCCGTGCTCGTCCGGGGTCGTGTCGACCCGGACCGACCGGAAGCCGATCCGCCGCTGCCAGGTGTCCAGCTGCGCGCCGCCGGCGTGCAGGGTCACCTCCAGCGGATAACGCGGCTGGTCCCCGTACCCCCGGGGCCACCACAGCTCCGGGTCGGCGACGGTGAGGGTCAGGTCGATGCCGCGCTGGCCGGGTGGCAGCACCGCCTCGACGGTCTCGCCGGCGACGGTGGCCCGGACGGTGACCGGCGCACCGTCGACCGAGCCGTCGACCACGTCCTCCGCCGGGCCGTTGTCCCCGTCACCCGGGGTGTCGTCCCCGCCCGCCGGGACGGTGGTGTGGTCGGTCGGGATGGCGTCGCCGGCGCGGTCGATCTCGACGTGTACCTCGACCCGGCCCTCCCGGTCCTGCCGGTCGGTGGCGACCGTCACCAGTGGACGGACCTCGGCGAGTCGGGCGACCCGCCAGGTACGCAGCCCGATCTCCTGCCAGATGCCGGCGGTGACCAGGGTCGGTCCCCAGTCCCAGCCGAAGTTGCAGGCCATCTTGCGGATGAAGTGGAACGGTTCCGGGTACGCGTTCGGCCGGTCACCGAGCCGGTCCCGCCACTGTTCGGCGTAGCGGTAGGCGGAGTCGAAGCGGACCCGCAGCACGTTGTCGGCACCGACCCGCAGCAGTGGTCGTACGTCGAACCGGTAGCCGCGGTGCATGTTGGCGGTCCGGCCGACCTCGACGTCGTTGAGGGTGATCGTGGCCACGGTGTCCAGGCCGGCGCAGACCAGCTCGACCCGGGCGTCGTCGTCCGGGTCGCCGGCCCAGGCGAAGGTCGTCTCGTAGCGCCAGTCGGTCCGGCCGATCCAGGCGAGTGTCCGCTCGTTGTCGTCGAGGTAGGGATCCGGGATCAGTCCGGCGGCGAGCAGGTCGGTGTGCACACACCCCGGCACGGTGGCCGGGATCCGGACCTCGGCGACCGCTTCCGGGATCTCCGGTCCGGGCACCGCGCTCAGGAACCAACCGTCGTGCAGGCTCTGCCAGGACGTCACAAGCACCTCAACTCGGGGTCGCGTCAGGTGGGCGTCGTTACCCTAGGATATTGACAAGCGTCGACTGAACCGGATAAGTAACGTCACCGTACGGCCGGCCCCGCACCCTGTCAACGGGCGCCCGACCGGGGCCGGAACCGCAGCGCCGGCAGGCTGCCGCCAAGATTGGCGGGTCGCTATCCTTAACCGGAAAAGTTGTCCGTCGTCGGCCCGGACCCGGCGGACACCGGCCGACGCCCGCGACCAATGACCGCCCGCGACCAATGACCGCCCGCGACCAACAACCGCCCGCGACCACCGCCGGCCACGGCCACACAACCGAAGGAGCGCCGGGTGAAGCGGCCGACAATCGCCGACGTGGCCCGCCGGGCCGGCGTCTCCAAGGGCGCCGTCTCGTACGCGTTGAACGGCCAGCCGGGCGTCTCCGAGGCCACCCGGCAACGCATCCTCGCCATCGCCCAGGAGATCGGCTTCAACCCGAACAGCGCGGCCCGGGCCCTCTCCGGCGCCACCGCGAACGCGGTCGGGCTCGCGCTCTGCCGCCCCGCCCGCATCCTCGGCATCGAACCGTTCTTCATGGAACTGATCAGCGGTGTCGAGGCGGAACTCTCCGCCCGGTCGTACGCGCTCACCCTCCAGGTCGTCGACAGCCCCGACGCCGAGATCGCCGTCTACCGGCGCTGGTGGGGCGAACGGCGGGTGGACGGCGTCCTGGTCTGCGACCTGCGCACCGACGACCGACGGGTCCCGGTGCTGGAGGACCTCCACCTGCCGGCGGTGGTGATCGGCGGCCCCAACCACGGCAGTGGGCTCCCGCACGTCTGGTCCGACGACGCGGCGGCGCTCACCGAGGCGATCGAATACCTGGTCGCGCTCGGGCACCGCCGGATCGCCCGGGTCGGCGGCCTCCCCGACCTGCTGCACACCGAGATCCGCACCGAGGCGTTCCGCACCCTCTGCGGACGGCTCGGCCTCGACCGTACGCTCACCCTCTCCTCCGACTACAGCGGCGAGGAGGGGGCCCGGGCCACCCGCCGACTGCTCAGCTCCGCCGACCGGCCGACCGCGATCGTGTACGACAACGACGTGATGGCGATCGCCGGGCTCGCCGTCGCCCAGGAGATGGGGCTGGCCGTACCGGCCGACGTCTCCATCGTCGCCTGGGACGACTCGCCGCTGTGCCGACTGGTGCACCCGCCGCTGACCGCACTCAGCCGGGACATCCCGGCGTACGGGGCACACGCCGCCAACCGCCTGCTCGCCGCGATCTCCGGCCAGCCGACCGGCGACTACCAGGACGAGACGGCCCACCTCATCCCGCGCGGCAGCACCGCGCCGCCCCGCTGACCACCGGGGCACGACGGGACGCCCGGGCGTCGCCTACGGCGGGTGACCGGGTTACCGATAGCATCGGCGTCGCAGGCCTGACCAGCGAGGCCCGCAGGCCTGACCAGCCAGGAGGACGACGCCGTGCACGTACCACCGATTCCCCACCTGACCGCCGCCGACCCGGAACTGGCGACGCTGATCGAGGGTGAGGCGAAGCGGCAGCACGACAAGCTGCGGATGATCGCCTCGGAGAACTACGTCTCCACGGCGGTCCTGGAGGCCAGCAGCACGGTGCTGACCAACAAGTACTCGGAGGGCTACCCCGGCCGCCGGTACTACGAGGGCCAGCAGTTCGTCGACCCGATCGAGACGCTCGCGATCAGCCGGGCGAAGGACCTCTTCGGCGTCGACCACGCCAACGTGCAGCCGTACTCCGGATCGCCGGCGAACCTCGCCGTCTACCTGGCGTTCCTCTCCCCCGGCGACACGGTGATGGGGATGGCGCTGCCGATGGGCGGGCACCTCACCCACGGCTGGTCGGTCTCGGCCACCGGCAAGTGGTTCAACCCGGTCCGCTACCAGGTCTCGAAGGAGACCGGTCGGATCGACCTCGACGAGGTCCGCGACCTGGCCCTCCGGGAACGTCCCAAGGTGATCTTCTGCGGCGGCACCGCCGTACCCCGCACCATCGACTTCGCCGGCTTCGCCCAGATCGCCCGGGAGGTCGGCGCGGTCCTGGTCGCGGACATCGCGCACATCGCCGGTCTGGTCGCCGGTGGCGCGCACCCGTCGCCGGTCGGGCACGCCGACGTGATCACCACCACCACGCACAAGACCCTGCGTGGCCCGCGCGGCGCGATGATCATGACGACCGCCGAGCACGCCTCCGCGATCGACAAGGCGGTCTTCCCCGGCCTGCAGGGCGGCCCGCACAACCACACCACCGCCGGCATCGCCGTCGCGCTCCGGGAAGCCGCCACCGACGACTTCCGCCGGTACGCCCACCAGATCGTCGCCAACGCCCGGACGCTCGCCACCGAACTCGTCGAGCGGGGCTTCACCCTCTCCTCCGGCGGCACCGACAACCACCTGATCCTGGCCGACCTGACCGCCAAGGGCATCGCCGGCAAGCCCGCCGCCCAGGCGCTGGACCGGGCCGGCATCGAACTGAACTACAACACGGTGCCGTACGACCCGCGCAAGCCGTTCGACCCGTCCGGGATCCGGCTCGGCACCGCCGCACTCACCACCAGGGGCCTGACCGAGGAGCAGATGCCGCAGGTCGCGGCCTGGATGGACGAGGCGATCACCGCCGCGACCAAGGACGACGCCGCCGCCCTGGACCGGATCGCCGGCGAGGTCGGCGACCTGCTGGCGGCGTACCCGATGCCGGGCTACACCACCGCCTGACCGCCGGAGGCCGCGCCCCCGGGCGGGCAGGCCGCTAGTCCGGCGGTGGGACTGCGGGCCCGGCCTCAGCCCGC
Source organism: Plantactinospora sp. B24E8 (assembly GCF_039871735.1). Lineage (NCBI taxonomy): Bacteria > Bacillati > Actinomycetota > Actinomycetes > Micromonosporales > Micromonosporaceae > Plantactinospora > Plantactinospora sp. B24E8. The sequence continues at coordinate 93,630 of NZ_JBDPMH010000026.1, read as the reverse complement.
CCGGTGTGGGCCAGACCTGGCCGGGCACGCATCTCGTTCCCAGAGCCCTACCTACTTTGAGGCCGGGGAACGTGATCACTTTCCGTGCATGCTGTATGCCGCCGATGCGAGATCGTCGACATCGACGAGCGCTTGACACGTCTGCCGGGCAGGCTCGCCCGTCAGCCCAGGGTCGGGTAGCCGGAGGGAGTTTCACCCTCCGGCTCCCACAGATCCCGGCGTGACAGTCTCCTGTCACCCGGCTCTTGTCATCCTGGTCACCAAAAAGCACGTGTGGTTCGAGCCGGGCGCTTCCCCGGGCCGCCGGTCTCCTGCCGGAACCTCCTGGCAGCTACCCGGGCCGGAATCCAGAACCCGATGTGGAGATCCATGTACAGGAGTTTTGGCCGAAATCGCGACGTCCGGTTCTTATGCTCCACCGTCCATGCCGGATGTATCAGACGGTCAGACCGGCGCTGACCAGCCAGATGTGTTCGCAGGTCGAGGATGCCTGTTGCAAATTCTCGCGGGACTCCTGTGAGACGTGGTAGAAGGTCCGCTCGATCATCCAGCACAGGGCGCGTGCCATCGCCGACGCTTGTTCTGGTTCGGTGCCGGCCTGAACGCCGGCACGTTCCAGGACCGCGGCGATGGCTGTGATGAACAAGTCGGCTGTACGGTTCCACAGCTCGCCGATCTCCGGCACGGTCAGGGACAGGTCGATCGCCGTGCGCATGACCAGGCCGTGCTCGTTCCATAGGTCGACCGTGCGCCGCATGGCTGCCGCGATGGCCTGGCGCGGCTCATCGGCCTGCGCGGTGACCCGGGACCGCTCCCACAGTTGCTCAACCGTCCGGGCCACGAGCGCCGTGACCACTTCTTGCTTGGAGCCGAAATAGAAGTACAGGGCGCCGCGTGTAATGCCGGCGCCCTGGGCGATGTCGCCGACGGTCATGGCTTCGTAGCCCATCCGCGCCAGCAGAGCCGCGCAGGTATCCAGAATGGCTCGCTCCCGGACATCGCCCTTGCGTTCGGCGGCGCGTCGGCTTCGCGCGGGGTGGTAGCCGGGCATCAGAGCTGAGCACCCTCGGCGAAGTCGGTCGTACGGGAGAGCGTCTCCCATGTGCGAATGTCCTCGTCCACGGCCGTGCGCGCGGCGGTGACCAGTCGCAGCGCGTCCGAGCCCAGGACGAGATGGGCCGGCGGCTGGTCCACCGTCGTGATGTGCACGACGGCTTCCCCGGCCTTGGCCGGGTTGCCCAGTTGGTTCCCGCTTGCCTTCTGCCGCGCTTCGCGGATGGGGGTGAACAGCTCGTCGTAGTCGTCGATGGACTGCGCGGTGCGTGTCATGGACCGTCCGGCCCAGTCGGTGCGGAAGGAGCCAGGCTCGATCGCCGTCACGTGGATCCCGAACTGCGCGACCTCCTTGCCCAGCGCCTCAAGGATGCCTTCTAGCGCGAACTTGCTGCCGCAGTAGGCGGACATGCCAGGCACGGCCATGAGCCCGCCCATGGAGGTGACGGCCATCAGGTGTCCGCGGCGACGTCGGCGCATGTGGGGCAGTGCTGCCTGTAGGGTGGCCACTGCCCCGAGTACGTTGACCTCGAATTGCCGCCGCACCTCGGCCAGCGGGGTCTCCTCGAAGGTGCCCTCCAGGCCGTAGCCGGCGTTGGCGATGACAACATCCAGAGCTCCGACGCTCTGCTCTACCTCTGTGATCACATTCGAGACGGCGTCGCCGTCCGTCACGTCCAGGATGCGGCCGTGAGCCTGCCCGGGTTCGAGCTCTTCGAAGGCTCGCAGGTCCTTCTCCGAGCGGACCGTGCCGACGACCGTGTGCCCGGCGGCCAGGGCTGCTTGGGCGAAGGCACGTCCGAGGCCCGTGCTGACGCCGGTGATGAGCCACTTCTGTTCCTGCATAGTTCCTCCAGTTGGGCCTCGGAAGGAGCCTGGTTGTTCCCTCACCTCCAATTCTACACGGCGTCGATTTTTGCCATCGTCATGCAGATTCTGGTGACCCCTTACGGCTCCGCGTGTAGGTGGGGCTGGTTGCCTTTGACGGTCAGGATCCAGTGGGCCCCGCGCCGCGCGAGGTAGGTGACGTGCTCGCGTTGGCAGTACAGGGCGTCGGCGGTGACTACGGTGTCGCGCAGGTCGCTGATCTGGTCGAGCAGCGGTGCGAACCGGGTGATCTCGTTGGTCTTGCCGTCGACGTCGATGCTGGCCAGGACCACACCGGTAGCCTGGTCGCAGGCGGTCATCACGTGCCGGGCAACGGTGTCGGTGGTGCGGGAGCCGCGCAGGGTCTTGCCGTCGACGGCGATCGCCCGGCCGGCGAGCCAGACACTGATCGCCGCGGTCAATAGCTGCGGGTCCACGGCCTGCAACAGCCGACGGATCATCGCCTCCGATGGGCGCCGGTCGGCAGTCATGCCCAGGGCGAGAGCCGTCGTGGCCGGCACGTCGGCGACCCATTCGGCGATCGCGGCGTACGAGCGGTAGCCGGCGACCACCGCACACACCGCTGCGGTGACCACGACCGTCAGCCGGTGCCGGACGCCTCGCCTGGCGCGTGGATCAGGCAGACCAGCGAGTGCTTCGGGTAGCCCACCGGCGGTTTCGACAACGGTCAGAGCCGGTGCACAGGACAGGGACGAGATCAGCGATGATGGCAGCGCGGGCATGACTCACTTCGGGCGATCAGCATGGCGTCGATCCAGGCTGGCGAGCTGCCACCGCCGATAGCCACCGGGACGACGCCCTGGAATTGTAGTTGCGGTGCCCGCCGCGTCGCGATCTCACCTGCGCCGAGAGCGGGAAGTCCGTCTTCCGAGTGGCCCGCCGCGAACCACTGCCGTCCCACTTCCGACGACACGTTACGCGCGGCCAGGACGCTATCGATCATAGAACGGGCAAGTGTGTACTTTTGAAGGAAGTTGTGCAGTTGTCCGGGAAGGCCGAGCCCCGCGTAGTCGGTTGCGACAACCGCGTACCCGTCCCGCAGGAAGCGCGCGATGATGCTGTCGTATCCGCCCAACTCCGGCTGCCGCGAGAGTGCACAGTCCGGCCCGACGCCGGTCGTCCCGTGCCCCCATGCGATGATCGGCCACCCGCCCTCGGGGCGTGCACCGCGTGGAACCACCAGGTAGCCCGTTACCGCGATGGGTGTCCCATGGACTCCGTCCGAGCGATACATGATCCGCCATGCCTGGGAGCTGGCCTCCCGAACAACCTCGGTCACTGGCATCGGCTCGACGGCGAACACTCCACCGACCGGCGTCGCCTTCAACTCCCACCTGCTCGGATTCTGGTAGAAGTCCGTTCGCCGGGCATCGCCCCCCATAATCGCGCCACCGGCCGAGCCGGACAGGGTGAGTACGGCAAGGACACCGAGCCCGATACCGAGGGCCGCACGCCAGACCCGGCGCCCCGGTCTGGCTCTTCGCCGCACGTGGTCGCCCGACTTGAGCGGGCCTTCCGGTGGGCGGTCAGCCGTCCAGCTTGCTTCCGCCGAATTTGATCCATGTTGTGCCACAATCGACCTCCATCCGAGGATTGGGTGCGTGCAGCCAGCATCAGCTGAAAACGCATATGTGACACTGTTTCGGCTTCGTCTCACCGTTTCGGCGACATGCACCACAGCCCCGGTTTCCCACAATCGGGAACCTGGTCGATCGGGCGTTGCGGTCAACGGGACGCGCTCGGGAACTCCTCCAGGAACGCCTCCACCCGTTCGGCCGGCGCCGGCCGGGACAGCGCGTACCCCTGGCCGAACCGGCAGCCGGCGGCCCGGGCCTGGCTGACCTGGGTCGGCGACTCCAGCCCCTCCGCGATGATCTCCAGGCCGAACCGCCGGCCCAGGCTCACCACCACGTCGATGAACGGCTTGCTCTCCCCGTCCCGGCTGCCCCGGTCGATCACCAGCGTCCGGTCGACCTTGAGGAAGTCGACCGGCAGCCGGCGGAGCTGGGCCAACGACGCCGGACCGGTGCCGAAGTCGTCCAACGCGGTCCGCACCCCGACCGTCCGCAGCGCCGCGAGCTGGGTCACCGCCGCCGGGATCTCGACACTGCCGCGAGGCTCGGCGATCTCCAACACCAGCCGCTCCGGCGCCACCCGGTGCTCGGCCAGCGCCGCCGTCACCCGGCCCACGAAGTCCGGGGAGGCCAGCTCCCGCGCCGAGACGTTGATCGCCATCCAGATCGGCCGGGACCGGTGTGACCAGGCGGCGAGCTGCCGGCAGGCGGTGTCCAGCACCCACCGGCCCAACTCCTCCACGAGCATCAGGTCCTCGGCCACGGTCAACAGTTCGGCCGGCAACACGGTGCCGAGCGCCGGGCTGCGCCACCGCAGCAACGCCTCGATCCCCACCGGCTGCTGGTCGTCGAGGTCGAGCACCGGCTGGTAGACCAGGTCCAGCTCGCCCCGCTGCGCCGCCCCGGGCAGTTCCCGCTCCAGGTCCAGCCGCCGGGTGAACTGCTCCTCCAGCTGGTCGTCGTACCACTCGACCCGGTTGCGGCCGAGCTGCCGGGCCCGCAGCCGGGCCAGATCCGCCCGGCGCAGCACGTCGTCGACGCTGTCCCCGCCGGTCAGGTCGGCGAGCCCGATGCTGGTCCCGAGATACACCAGGGCGCCCGGCATCTGGTACGGCTCGGTCAACGCGGTCAGCAGCCGGGTCCCCATCGCGTACGCCAGCACCGGACGGTCCACGGTCAGTACGGCGAACTCGTCGCCGCCGAGCCGGGCCACCACGTCGTCGGTGCCGACCCCGGTCTTGAGCCGACGACCGACCTCGGCCAGTACGGCGTCGCCGAACTGCCGGCCGTGCGCCTCGTTGATCCCCGCCATCCCGTGCAGGTCGACCACGAGCAGGGCACCGGCGTGACCCGGCACCGCCCGCTGCGTGACGATGGTCCGGGTCAGCTCCCGGCGGTTGGCCAGCCCGGTCAGCTGGTCGGTGAAGGCGAGTTCGTGCAGGGTCCGTTCCAGCCGCTGCCGTTCGCTGACGTCCCGTACGTGCACCACCAGCGCCGCCACCTCGGGCACCCCGCGCTGGTCGCTGATCGTCGACTCGGTGTCCCGCCAGACGCCGTGCCCGTCCCGCAGCCGTGCGGTGACCAGCTGCGGACGATCGGGCACCTGCCGACCGGCGATGACCCCGGTGAGCACCGCGGTGACGTCCGGCGCGTCGTCCGGATGCATCAGGTCCGGGAAGAGCCGCCCCACCACCTCGGCGTCGGCGAGCCCGAAGAGCCGGGCCGCGGCCGGGGACTGCCAGCGGATCAGCAGATCCTCCCCGACGATCAGGGTCAGGTCGTTGGCCCCGGAGACCAACGACCGGAAGTGTGCCTCCTGGCCGGCCAGCCGGCGGGCGTAACGCCGGATGTCGAGCATCACCAGCACCTCGCGGACCACCACGGTCGGGATGATCGCCAGCCCGAGCAGGATCGAGGTGCTGTCGAAGTGGCCGACGGTGACCAGGTGGTAGAGGGCCGAGAGGGTGGCCAGGATCGCCGGAATGGTCAACAACGGGTACGCGGTGAGCGTGGTCTGCGGCTCGGTCGGCCCGGCGGGCGGCTGGGCGACCGGGTTCGCCCGGCGGGCCCCGGCGGCGATCAGTGCCGGGCCGGCGACCAGCGGGATCGCGACCAGCGGCACAGCCGTCGGCGCGGCGTTGTAGTCGGTGAGCACGGCGACCAACGCGAGGCCGACCACCGCCGACCCGGCACCGAGCCCGCAGAGGGCGGCGGAGCGGCGGTGCTCGTACGCGCGCAGCGTGGTGATCGTGATGATCGGCAGACCGACGACGGCGAGCAGGGCGGCGACCATCGCCAGTGGCGGCAACCCGCCGGCCGGCGGGATCACCCAGGCGGAGAAGGCCAGGCTGATGCCGAGGCTCAGCCCGTCGAAGGCGCGCCGCAGTCGTACCGGCACGGTGCTGGCGGCGCCGGGCAGCATCAGCATGCCGAGCAGGTAGAGGAGGAGGGCCACGGCGAGCCCGGCGAGTGCCACCGCGTCCCGGGCCTCGGCCGGCGACAGCATCAGCACGACCGCACTGATCCCGCTGGCGAGTACGCCGAAGCCGAGGAAACCGGCACCCCGGCACGGCCCGAACCCACGCTGGGCACGGTGCAGCCGGACGGCGAGCCGGACCAGTCGGCTGGCGGCCAGCGCGGCGGCCACGCCGACCGCGCCGCCGACCGCCGCGTACGGCGGCAGGGCGCCGAGGTGGGCGGTCAACAGCACGCCCACCGCGAGCAGCGGGGCACCGGTCTCGATGAACCAGACGGCGAGCCGGCGGGCTCGACCATCCGCAGGTTGCGCCACGGACATGGCGGCTGCCTTCGCAGAGGGGGGCACGGGGCGTGGTGCGGCACAGCGAGTCTGGTCGGGTGAACCGGCCAAACAATTCCTATCAACCCCCAACGATCGGTCGGGGGCGTGGTTACGGGCTGGTAGGGGGTTTCCCACCGACGCGCGTCCCTGATCTTTGCGCACCTGGCGCCGGTGGGAAAGGACCGAGCGGTGGAGCCTCGTGTCGGGTCGACCGGCCCAGGTGCGAAAATCGCGGGGTGAACAGGACCAGCAGTCTCCGGTTCCGGCACAACCAGGCGATCTGGGTGGCCGCCGCCATCGGGTTCCTCGGCGCCGTACCGCTCGCCTCGTCCCGCTGGTATCTCACCCCGGTGCTGCTGATCCCGCTCGCGATCGGCCTCTGGGCCTGGCGGGCCGGCACCGACGCGGACCCGACCGGGGTACGGATCCGGGCCCTGGTCGGGCAGCGGACCATCCCCTGGTCCGACATCGTCGAGCTGGGCGCCGACCCGCGCGGTCAGGCGGTGGTCCGGCTCACCGACGGGCGTACCACGGCGCTGCCGGCGGTCCGCTCCACCGACCTGCCGGATCTGGTCGCCGCGAGCGGCCAGCGGCTCCGCCCGGACGGCGACCCGGACGCCCCGGAGCCGGCCGCCCCGTAGGCGACGGGCCCGGAGCCGGCAGCCGGTGCCCGGCTCAGTAGCCGTTCACCACCTCGTTGATCAGTGGTTCGCCCGCGACGTACCGGCGCAACTGCTGGCCGGCGAGCCGGTACGCCCGGGGCAGCAGTCCCCGCACCGAGCCGGCGACGTGCGGGGTGAGCAGCACGTTCGGCAGGTCCCAGAGCGGGTGACCGGTGGGCAGCGGCTCCGGCTCGGTCACGTCCAGCGCCGCCGCGATCCGCCCGGTGGAGAGCTCGGCGACCAGCGCGTCGGTGTCGACCACCGGCCCCCGGGCGGCGTTGACCAGCAGGGCACCGTCCCGCATCGCGGTGAGGAACGCGGCGTCGACCAGGTTACGGGTCTGCTCGGTGAGCGGCACGATCAGCACCACGACGTCGGCGGTCGGCAGCAGTCTCGGCAGCTCGGCGACCCCGTACACGCCCTCGGCGGGACGTGCCGTCCGGGCCACCATGGTCAACTCGACCTCGAACGGCGTCAGCCGGGCCGCGGTCGCCGCCCCGATCGACCCGGCCCCGACGACCAGGACCCGCTTGCCGGCCAGTTCGTCGGTCGGCACCGTCCGGGCGTACGCCCACTCCTGCCGTTGCTGGGCGCGGATGTAGGTCGGGAAGGCGCGTACGTGCGCCAGGATCGCCGCGACCACCCACTCCGCCGTCGACGAGTCGTGCACGCCCCGCGCGTCGCAGAGGGTGACCGCGGCGGGCACCCGGCCGGCCCAGATGTCGGCACCGGCGGAGAGCAGCTGCACCACCCGCAGGTCCGGCAGCTTCGCGGCGAGCGGCACCGCCGCCGCCTGGGCGAGGAACGGCGGCACCCAGAACCGCACGCCGGCCGGATCCGACGGAAGGTCGTCGGGTGCCGGGGCGATCTCCACGGTGACGCCGTCGGGCAGTTCGCCGAGCAGTTCCCGGCCCTCCGGGTGCGGAATCCAAGCCTTCACGCCCGCCGACGATAGTCGCCGCGCCGTCGGGCCGGAGCGCCGGCCACGGCAGAGCTACCCAGCCGGCACCGGAGGTCGGGCGATGGGCAGGTCGACCCGGGTCTCCGGCAGGTAGATGTCGTAGCCGGCCACGGTGAGCCCGGCGTGCGGCACCCGTCCGTCGCGCAGCCGGTCCCGGACCGCCGTACTGAGCGCGGACCCGACCGGAAGGACAAACGCCGGCCGGTCCGCCCGGGCGACCTGCGCCGGGTACGCCGGATAACGGTCCCAGCCGGTGTCCAGGTCGTCCCGGATGACGCCGCAGACGATCCGCTCCCGGGTCAGGAAGATGACGGTGTTGCAGGTCCAGTAGTCGGCGTAGAAGTGCGACACGCCGAGCCGGTCGAGCGTGCCGACCAGGTCCCGCCGCTGCTCCGCGTGCCGGGACAGTCCCGGAGCCGCCCCGATCAGCGTGGTGCTCGCCAACGCCATGCTGCCCGCCAGGGCTGCCAGCGGGACGCCCGCCGCCCGGCGGAGCAGCCGGCGGGTGGGGGCGGACGCCCGGCCGGCGCCACCGGGCCGGGTCAGCGCCGACCAGAGCGGCCAGAGCAGGGCCGGAGTCGAGATCAGCAGGCAGGAGAGGTAGCGGGAGCTCTCCACCGGGGTGTGCGCGGCGGCGCTGCTGCCCGCGTACAGGGACAGGGTCAGCGCCGCGCCGGCCAGCAGCGCCAGTCGGCCACCCTGCCGGACCCGATCCGTGCGCCGCCCGGCCCGGCGCAGACCACGCCAGGCCAGCACCGCCGCGACGACCAGCAGCAGCGGACAGACCACGCCCCACCACCGCTGCCAGGGCAGACACCGGCCGGGGTCGCAGACTCCGGTGCCCATCGGCAATCCGATCAGGAACGCCCCGCCCAGCCGGTCCCACCACGCGGCCGGCGCCCCCTCACCCAGCGCGGCGTAGACGGCGAGGGACCGGTGTTCGGGTGCGGCCGTCAGGTTGTGCACCAGGATGGGGACGAGGCCGACCAGCAGTCCGGCGCCGAGGGCGAACCCGGGCCGACCGGCCAGGTCCCGCCGACGGACGACGAGCAGCAGCCCGCCGGCGACCGCGACGTACGGCAGGACCAGCCAGTCGTCCCAGAGGGTGAGACCGGCGACCAGGCCGAACCCGGCGTACGCCGGTCCGGGGCGCCGGACCAGACCGAGCCCGAGGTTGACCGCGAGCAGCACCAGCAGCGCACCGGCCGGATTCATCTCCGGATAACCGCCGGCCGCGATGAGCTGGTTTTTCAGGATCCGCTCGGAGCCGAGGGCGAGCAGCCCGACGGTGACCGAGGCCAGCCACGGGGTGTAGAGCCGGCGGGTGAGCCGCCACATCAGGGTCAGGAAGACGGCGTAGAGCAGCAGGTTCGGCAGCCGCAGCAGGAACGTCGAGGAGCCGAGGAGGGCGAAGAGCGGCGCGGCGAGGTACGACTCCAGCGCGCCCATGTAGTACTGGCCGTAGAAGAAGAGCGGAAACGCGCGTCCCTGGGCCACGTGGGCCGCCACCAGCCCGGTGACCGCCTCGTCGCTGTTGCTCGGCGGCACCTCGGCGAGCAGCATGGCCAGCCGGTAGCCGAGCCCGAGTAGGGCGAACCCGACGGCGACCCGACCGGCGGTGGGCCGCCAGCGGGCCGGGGCGGTCGGCCCGGCCACGGGCAACTGCGGCAGGGTCACGAGCGCCATGCCGGGCAGTTTCGCACGGGTGGACGGGCTGTCCGGCCGGCGACCCACCCGACTCCTCCCATCGGCACCACTCGTCCGGGCCGTTGTGGTTGCTCCTGGTCCGTACCCGGGCCGCCCGGGACCGTCGACCGGGCCACCGACGCCCGGACGGGCCGGTGACCGGACGAAGCGCCTGCCCGGACGGACCGGTGCGCCGAGCAGACGGACCGGTGCGCCGACCGGGACGACCGGTGAAATGATCGTGCGTACCGACGGCGGGCGGGCGGTCCCGACTACCCTGGGCCGGGTGAGCGCTCGCCCGTACCCCAGATTCAGCCGTCGACGCGCGGCGGTCGCGCTCTGTGCGGCGGCCGTGCTCGTCACCGGCGGTTGTTCCTTCGGCGAACCGGAACCGGATCCGGCCGGCGAACCACCGACCTTCCCCACCCCGTCCGTCACCCCGACCGCGGCCGGTGCCGAACAGCAGGTCGCGGCCACCGTCCTGGCGAAGGGTCTCAAGGTCCCGTGGGGGATCGCGTTCCTGCCCGACGGCGGCGCGCTGGTCACCGAACGGGACAGCGCCAAGATCCTGAAGGTGGGTCCGGAGTCCGACCCGGACGGTCTCAAGGTGACCACCGTGCAGACCCTCGACGAGGTCGACGCGGCCGGCGAGGGCGGGCTGCTCGGCATCGCGGTGTCGCCGGCCTACGACAAGGACAAGACCGTCTTCGTCTACTACTCCACCGCCGAGGACAACCGGGTCGCCAAGCTCACCCTCGGTGGAGAGCCGACCCCGATCCTCACCGGCATCCCGCTCTCCGGAATCCACAACGGCGGACGGCTCGCCTTCGGTCCGGACGGTTTCCTGTACGTCACCACCGGCGACGCCTCCGAACGTGGACTGGCCCAGCGGACCACCAGCCTCGGCGGCAAGATCCTGCGGATCACCCCGGCCGGCAAGCCGGCACCGGGCAACCCGTTCCCGAACTCCCCGGTCTGGTCGCTCGGGCACCGCAACGTCCAGGGCATCGCCTGGGACGCCAACAAGCGGCTCTACGCCACCGAGTTCGGACAGAACCGCTGGGACGAGATCAACCTGATCCGTCCGGGGCAGAACTACGGCTGGCCCGAGATCGAGGGCCAGCAGGAGAGCGGCGGCGGAGCCGGCGACGACACGTTCACCGAACCGCTCGTCGTCTGGCCCACCGCCGAGTCCTCCTGTTCCGGAGCGGCGGTCGTCGAACGGGTGCTGGTCGCCGCCTGCCTGCGCGGAGAGCGCCTCTGGACGGTGGAACTCACCGCCGCGGGCGGGGTGCTCGGGCAGCCCCGGTCACTGTTGACCGGCGAGTTCGGTCGACTCCGGACCGCCGTGGTCGCCCCCGACGGCTCGCTCTGGATCTCCACCTCGAACCAGGACGGGCGGGGCGACCCGACCGCCGACGACGACCGGATCATCCGGCTGGTCTTCTCCGGAGGGACCGCCGGCCGCAGCTGAGCCGGCCTGAACCCCGGCGGTTTTCGCGGACCGTGAAGTGGGCAGGTGATGATGACCATGGACTGGCGGAGAAATAGCAACCGGACCGCCGAAGGCGACCGGCCTCCGGCGGTCCGCCGTGTGCTCCGGTCGGTCGTCGGCGTCGGACGACGGGGTGTGCGGGCGACCGGACGCGGCGGGCGGCGGATCCTCGGCGCCACCGCGACCCGCCGGGTCGGCACCGCGCTGTCGGTCCTCGCCGTCACCGTCGCCGGGATCGTCATCGGGGTCCTGCTCGGCGGGCGTCTGGAGACCGACATCGGGCCGTTCCGGGCCGAGATGGCGATCACCCCGTCGGTCGACGGCGGCACCACCGTCACCATCCCGCCGCTCGGCGCGCTCGAGATCGGCAGCCACACCGGCCCGGCACACCTGTCGGTCCAACTCGGCTCGCTCGACCAGCGCCAAACCGAGGCGCTGATCGACGACCCGGCCAGCATCACCCGGGCCAGTCAGTCCGCGGTCGCCGACGTGACCGACGGCGTGATCCGGGTCGGGGTCCGGACCGTCGGGGTCTCCGTACTCAGCACGCTGATCCTGGCCGCGCTGGTCTTCCGCCGGGTCCGCCGGGTCGCCTGGGCCGGCAGCCTCGCCCTGCTGATCACCGGCGGCAGCCTCGGCATCGCGGCGGCCACCTTCCGGCCCGACGCGATCGAGGAGCCACGGTACGAGGGCCTGCTGGTCAACGCCCCGGCGATCGTCGGTGACGTACGGCGGATCGCCAACGACTACGGCCGGTACGCCGAGCAGCTCCAACGGCTGGTCGGCAACGTCAGCCAGCTCTACACCACCGTCTCCAGCCTGCCCATCTTCGAGCAGACCCAGGGCAGCGTACGGGTGCTGCACGTCTCCGACCTGCACCTGAACCCGTCCGCCTGGCAGGTCGTCCGGACCGTGGTCGAACAGTTCAAGATCGACGTGGTGCTCGACACCGGCGACATCACCGACTTCGGCAGCGAACCCGAGGCGTCCTTCGTCGGGTCGATCAGCCTGCTCAAGGTGCCGTACGTCTTCATCCGCGGCAACCACGACTCGGCTACCACCGCCGCCGCCGTCGACCGGCAGCCGAACGCGGTCGTGCTCGACAACTCGATCGTGACGGTGGCCGGGCTGACCATCGCCGGCATCCGCGACCCCCGGTTCACCCCGGACAAGGAGACCTCGCCGGCCGGCTCCGGCGCACTGCCGGAAACCGTCAACCAGGTGGCCTCAACCGGCGACCAGTTGGCGGCGACGATCCGCGCCTTCGGCAAGCCCGTCGACATCGCGATGGTGCACGATCCGGCCTCGGCCGGCGGGCTCTCCGGCGTCGTACCGCTGGTGCTGGCCGGGCACACGCACAGCCGGGAGATCCGGGAACTGCCCCAGGTGCCGGGCGCGACACCAACCCAGTTGCAGATCCAGGGTTCCACCGGCGGCGCCGGGCTACGCGGCCTGGAGGGTGACCAGCCGACCCCGTTGGCGATGTCGGTGCTCTACTTCGACCAGCAGCGGGCCCTGCAGGCGTTCGACGACATCCGGCTCGGCGGCACCGGCGAGGCCCAGGTCAACCTGCAACGGCACGTGGTCAACCGGGAGGATCCGGCGACCCCTGGCACACCGACTCCCGGCCCTCCGCCGACCGCCCCACCCGCCGGGCCCGGCGGGCCGGTCACCCCCGGCTCGCCGATCACCGTCACCCCGCCGGCGACCGCCCCGACCCCCACCCGCTGACCTGCCGGAAAGACAAGGCCCCCTCCTGCTTGGGATCCAGCGCAGGAAGGGGCCTTGTCGACAACAGGGCAGGTCAGCCCTCGACGCCGAGGCGGGACAGGATCAGCGACCGTACGGTCTTGGCGTCGGCCTGGCCCCGGGTGGTCTTCATGACCGCGCCGACCAGCGCACCGGCCGCCGCGACCTTGCCGTCCCGGACCTTGGCCGCGATGTCCGGGTTGGCGGCGATCGCCTCGTCGACGGCGGCGGTGAGCGCACCGGTGTCCGAGACCACCTCCAGCCCCCGGGCGGCCATGATCTCGCTCGGCGAGCCCTCGCCCGCGACGACCCCCTCGAGTACGGTCCGGGCCAGCTTGTCGGTGAGCTTGCCGTCGTCGACCAGCCGCTGCAGCTCGACGACCTGCGCCGGGGTCGCGCCGACCGCCGCCAGCTCGACGCCGGTCTCGTTGGCCCGCCGGGACAGCTCACCCAGCCACCACTTCCGGGCCGCGGCCGGGGTGGTGCCGGCCGCCACCGTCTGCTCGATCAGCTCGACCGCACCGGCGTTGACCACCGACTGCATGTCGTGGTCGGTCAGGCCCCACTCCTGCTGCAGCCGCTTGCGGTGCACCCGGGGCAACTCCGGCAGCCCGGCCTTCAGCTCGGCGACCCAGGTCGGGTCCGGCGCCAGCGGCACCAGGTCGGGCTCGGGGAAGTAGCGGTAGTCGGTCGCCGTCTCCTTCGACCGGCCCGAGGTGGTGTCGCCGGTGTCCTCGTGGAAGTGCCGGGTCTCCTGGACGATCCGGCCACCGGCGTCGAGGACGCCGGCCTGACGCAGCATCTCCGAGCGGACCGCGCGTTCCACCGACCGCAGCGAGTTGACGTTCTTGGTCTCGGTCCGGGTGCCCCACTCGGTCGAGCCGGCCGGTGACAGCGACGTGTTCACGTCGCAGCGCAGCGAGCCCTCCTCCATCCGTACGTCGGAGACGCCGAGCGAACGGAGCACGTCCCGCAGCTCGGTGACGTACGCCCGGGCGACCAGCGGCGCCTTGGCCCCGGTGCCGTCGATCGGCTTGGTGACGATCTCGACCAGCGGGATCCCGGCCCGGTTGTAGTCGACCAGCGACTCCGTGGCGCCGTGGATCCGCCCGGTGGCGCCGCCGACGTGCAGGGTCTTGCCGGTGTCCTCCTCCAGGTGCACCCGCTCGATCCCGATCCGGACCAGCTCGCCGTCGACCTCGACATCGAGCCAGCCGTCGGTGCAGAGCGGCTCGTCGTACTGGCTGATCTGGAAGTTCTTCGGCATGTCCGGGTAGAAGTAGTTCTTCCGGGCGAACCGGCACCAGGTGGCGATCGAGCAGTTCAGCGCCAGGCCGATCCGGATCGTCGCCTCGATCGCCGCCCGGTTCGCGACCGGCAGCGAGCCCGGCAGGCCGAGACAGACCGGACAGACCCGGGTGTTCGGCTCGCCACCGAAGTCGGTCGGGCAGCCGCAGAACATCTTGGTCCGGGTCCCCAGCTCGACGTGGGTCTCCAGGCCGATCACCGGGGCGTAGCGCTCGACGACCTCGTCGTACGAGGGCAGGACGGTCGTGCTCATCAAGACTCCAGCTCTCGGGTGGCAGCCGGCCCCCGGTGGCATCCGGACAGAACGTGTCCCAGCCTAATGGCTCAGCCCACCACGCCTCGCCCGGGTTTCACCGCCGGCCCGCCGGGACGGACCAGGCCCGTCTCGTACGCGAGGATCACCAGCTGGATCCGGTCCCGGACGTCGAGCTTGGCGATCGTCCGGGACACGTGCGTCTTCGCGGTCAACGGGCTGATGAACAGCCGGCGGGCGATCTCCTCGTTCGACAGGCCGGTGGCGACCAGCCGGAGCACCTCCCGTTCCCGCTCGGTCAGCACCGACAGTCGGGCGTCGGCGTCGGCGTACCTCGGCACCGGCCGGTGGGCGAACTCCGCGATCACCCGGCGGGTGACACTCGGCGACAGCAGCGCCTCCCCGGCCGCGACGACCTCGACCGCCTGCCGGAGCTGGGCGGGCTCGATCTCCTTGCTGAGGAAGCCGCTCGCCCCGGCCCGGAGCGCGGCGAAGACGTACTCGTCGGTTTCGAAGGTGGTGAGGATGACCACCCGGCAGCCGGACAGCTCGGGGTCGCCGACGATCGCCCGGGTCGCGGCGAGGCCGTCCAGACCCGGCATCCGGATGTCCATCAGCACCACGTCCGGCCGCAGCTCGCGGGCGGCCCGGACCGCCTCGTCGCCGGTGCCGGCCTCCCCCACCACCTCGATCTCGCGGCTGCGCCGCAGCAGACTGCGGAAGCCGGCCCGGACCAGGGCCTGGTCGTCGGCGAGCAGCACGGTGACGGTCACGGCCGGAACTCTGCCACCGGGAGGGTGGCCCGGACCAGGTATCCGCCCGGTTCCGCCGGCCCGCCCGGTTCCGCCGTTCCGACGTAATTCGCCGTCTCGGTCTGCTTCGCCGTCTCGGTCTGCTTCGCCGCTCCGGCCTGCTCCGCCGCTCCGGCCTCGAAGGTGCCGCCGAGCGCGGCGACCCGCTCCCGCATGCCGCGCAGGCCGTGCCCCGGCGTCGCCGCCGGACCAGGCCCGGTCCCGTCGTCGACGACCTCGACGGTCAACGCCTCGGCGGTGTACCGCAGCCGCACCGTGACCCGGCTGGCCCCGGCGTGCCGCACCGTGTTGGTCAGCGCCTCCTGGATGACCCGGTAGGCGGCCAGCGCGACCGGGGCGGGGACATCGGTCGGTTCGCCGGCCGTGTCGACGACCACCGCCAGGCCGCTGCTCCGGGTCCGGTCCAGCAGGTCGTCGAGCCCGTCCAGGTCGGCCTGCGGCGCCGGTACGTCGTCGGCACCGGCCCGGTCGTCCGGTCGGCGCAGCAGCCGGACCAGGGATCCCAGGTCGTTCACCGCCCGGGAGCGGACCTCCTGCGCGGTACGCAGTGCCTTCCGGGCCTCGTCCGGCGAGTCCTCCAACGCCTCGTCGACCACCCTGAGCTGTACGCCGACCACGGTGAGGGTGTGCGCGACCACGTCGTGCAACTCCCGGGCGATCCGCAGCCGCTCCTCGACCGCCCGGCGGTCCGCCTCCAGCGTCCGCTCGTGCTCGGCCCGGGCCAACCCGGCCGCCAGTTCGGCACGCCACCGTTCCCAGTTGCGGTACGCGAGGGCGACGGCGACGAGCAGCGCGAGCCAGAGCGCCTCCGCCCCGACCTGGGCGAACGCCCGTGCCCCGTCCAGGCCGACCACCGTCCAGTCCCAGTTGACCGCGAAGAGGAGCTGGAAGGATCCGGCCGCGACCACCCAGTGCAGCCCGTTCTGCGGGCCGCGTCCCGGGAGCGGCAGCCGGTCCCGCCCCTCGGCCGCCAGCAGGTAGAAGGCCGCGGAGGCCGGCCACACCCAACCGACACTGGTCAGTTCGGCGGTTCGGAACGCCAGGATGGTCGCCAGACTGGTCAGCAGCGCGGCCAACGGCCAGCGGCGGCGGACCAGTAGCAGCAGCACCAGCCAGGTGGTCAGCGGCACCACACCCTCGTAGTCGAGCGTCCCACCGCCGAGCACGGTGCCGACCGGCACCCCGACCGCGGTCACCGCGGCCAGGACCAGGTCGACACGACCCAATCTCCGGTTCGTGCCCGGTCCGCCGCCATCGGTCGTTTCCACATCGACGGGTCCGGTCGTCGAGGTCATGGCAATCACTCCTCACCTGGAGAGCCGACAGCGACGACGCTAGGCGGCGGGACCAGCGCGGACATCGGCCGACGGCCGTCCACCCCGGGTACGCCACCCGGGCACGCCGTACTCCGGGCGGAGTAGTCGCCGACGGTGGTGGTGGCGGTGGTGGTGGTGGCGGTGGCGGTGGTTCGGACGCGGTGGCGGCGGACGCCGTCCCCGCCGGCGGTGGCCACCGGGCCCGACTCGGCCGGCGCAGCGAGCGGACTATCCGAACAGGACGGCGACCAGGACGACGCCGAGCAGGGCGGCGGGCAGACCCCAGCGGAGCAGACCCCGCAGCCGGTCGCCACCGGCCGACTCCCGGCCGGTGCCGAGCAACCGGCCGGAGACCAGCGGCCACCAGGCGAGCGTGACCAGCAGCAGTCCGACGCTGGCCAACAGCCAGCCGGGGGCGTGCAGCACCGGCTGCTCCCAGACCAGTTGCGGGGAGGTCGTCACCACGATCCCGAGGGCGGCGGCGAGTCCGAACCGCCAGTCGAATCCGCCGCCGGCCCGCCGTCCGGTACGCAGCAGCAGCATCGTGACCAGCACGATCCCGGCCGCCCCGGTCACGATCGAGCCGACCTGGCCGAGCGTGAGCACACCCCGGGCGTCCCGGGTGAGCGCGTCGACCCCGGCGAGCAGCGTCATCACCCCGGCCAGGGTGCCGGTGCCGACCAGGGCGGCCTGCCGGAGTCGACGACGTACGCCGGTGGAGTCGTCGACCGGCCGCCAGCCCCGGGCGACCTCGGCGGCGTACTCGGCGGGGTCACCGAACGCCTCGGCCGGATCGTCACCGGTGTCCGCGCAGTACGTCCGCACCTCGGCCAGGGCGTCGCCGATCTCCCGACCGGGCAGGCCGTGTCGCCGGGCCTCGGCTTCGAACGTCTTCCGCCAGTCGTCGCGAATCGCACCGGCCGCCATCGAACCTCCCCGACGCTACGGGCAACCCCCGTACCCGTTTGTCGGCACCCACGGTAGCGGGCCGGCCGTGCTCGGTCGGGCCGTGCTCAGTGGGTCAGCGCATCCCGCAGTTCGTCGGCGCCGCCAGGAGCGGCTCCGACAATGAGCCTTTCCGGGTAAGGCTCTGATCGCCGAAAGTAGTGTCCAAGATGCCCGAGGCGCGCAGGAATCGCCCTGTGAGCGGGGATGAACCAGTAAAGGCGCGGAACGCCGGCACGAAGTGTTCCTCTCACAGACCACTCACCCCGGAGTTCCGCGCCGACCATGAGTATCACCTATACCGCCACCTACCATGAACCCCGCAGAACGATCTCCAAGCGGACCCAACGCATAGATCAACCCGAAAGGGTCTCCGACCGCCCTCTGGCTGCCGCGCCGGTTCTTCGCCGGGGCGGCGAAGGTGATCGACGTGCCGTGGGACATCGCGGTCGGCGCCGACCTGCGGTATCCGGCGGTGCCGGGTCCGCGCAGCCGGAAGAGCAGCTTCCTGAACGCGTACGTCGGCAGGCTGCACGTCGCGGCCGAGCGGCATCCGGTGGTCAGACGGCGGTTCCTCAGCGTGGCGAACCTGATGACCTCGCCGCAGGGGCTCTTCGCCCCCGGCATCCTGGCCCGGGTGCTCTGGTCCGGGTGCTCTGGTCCGGGTGCTCTGGTCCGGGTGCTCTGGTCCGGCGCACTGTGGAGTGACTGGTGGCCGGGACGTGGCATGCCGGATAGGCTCGCCGGCATGTACTGACCGGACCGGCGGAGGAGCGCGCATGGCACGGGTGGCCGTGATCGGCGACGTCGGTGGACACCCCGGACAGCTACGCGACGCACTCGGCGCACTCGGCGCGGACGCCGACGGGCGGCACCTGCCGCCGGACGTGACCGTGGTCCAGGTCGGAGACCTCGTCGACCGGGGCCCGGACAGTACGGCGGTGCTCGACCTCGTGCGCTGGTACCTCGACCACCAGCCGGAACGGTGGATCCAGCTCGCTGGCAACCACGAGGCGCAGTACCTGCCCGGCGGCACCGGCTTCTGGCCGGAGCGGATCGCGGAGCCGGACGTCGACCTGCTCCGCTCCTGGTGGGCAGCGGGCTGGCTGCGGGTGGCGGTGGCGATCCGGTGCGCCGACGGAGAGGACCTGCTGGTCACCCACGCCGGGCTCACCGTGGGATGTTGGCGGGAGTTGGCCGAGCCGGCGACCGCCGCCGCCGCGGCCCGCCGGCTCAACCAGCGCCCCACCCCGCTGATCTTCCGGGGTGGGGAGTCCGTCGTCGACCGGGCCGCCGGGCCGTTCTGGGCCGAGGCCGGCTGGGAGCTGCACGAACCATGGCTGGAGCACCACGCCCGGGGCGGGTTCGTCCCGTTCGGTCAGGTGCACGGGCATTCCCAGCCGGTCCGGTTCGCCGACCGGACGTGGCGTTGCCCCGGCCGGGTCCGGCAGCGGGCGACGGTCGACTGGGCCGCCCGGCACGTCCGGGTACGCCTCGGCGGGCGGGTCTTCACCGCGATCGACCCGAAGCACGGGCGGACCGGGGCGCCGCAGTGGTCGCCGCTGATCCTCGACGGTGCGGAACTGCTCACCCCGGCCCAGGTCACCGAGCCACAGCCGTAGCCGTCCCGGTCCGGCGTCCGGAGCCACCCGTGCCCGACAAATGATCGACACTCTTAACCGTCTCGCCAACCACGGATATCCATCCGTTGCCGGACGGACGGTCCACTGTGCGGCATGACGCACACCCACGCCGGGACCGGAGAGTCCCACCACGGAGCCAACCGACGCACGCTGATCGCGGGCGCCGGCGGGCTGCTCATGCTCGCCGCCGCACCCGGGACCGCGTACGCCGGCGCGACCCCGACCGCCCTCGGACCGCGCCAGGCACCGGGAACCGGTGCCGCACGGGCCTCGCTGATCACCCAGGGCACCACCCTGGTCCACGCCGACCTGCACAACCACACCGCCATGTCGGACGGTGACGGCGACCCGGAGTTGGCCTTCGCCTCGATGCGGGAGGCCGGCCTCGACGTCGCCGCACTCACCGACCACAGCACGCTCTTCTCGATCGAGGGACTGTCCCAGCGGGAGTGGGACCGGACCGGGGCTCTCGCCGACGCCGCCGACGATCCCGGCAACTACACCGCGATCCGCGGCTTCGAGTGGTCACACCCGCTGCTCGGACACGTCAACGTCTGGTTCACCGACAACTTCGTCGACCTGGGCGGCGCGTCCAGCATGAGCCGCCTCTACAACTGGATCAACAGCTCCGGCGGGGTCGCCGGGTTCAACCACCCGGGACGGGAGATTCTCCGGTTCGAGAACTTCGGCTACGTCGCCGGCGCCCGCGAACCGATGATCGGCCTGGAGATGTTCAACCGGGGTGACGACTACCTCTTCGACGGCTGGGGCGACGGGCAGAGCTCACCACTGGTCGCCTGTCTCAACGCCGGATGGCGGCCCGGGCTCACCGGCGTCTCCGACGAGCACGGCACCAACTGGGGCTTCCCGGAGGGCAAGGGCCGCACCGGACTCTGGGTCACCCAGAACACCCGGCAGGAGGTGCTCGCCGCGATGCGGGCCCGCCGGTTCTTCGCCACCCGGGTCTCCGGGCTGCGCCTCGACGCCACCGCGAACGACGTACGGATGGGCGGCGTGCTGCCGATCTCCCGGGCCGACGTCACCTTCACCGTGGACCTGGACCGGGGACCGGACTGGGTCGGCAAGCCGCTGCGGATCCAGGTGCTGCGGCCGGGCAGCCGGGCGCCTGAGGTCCCCGAGGTGGTCGACGTGGAGGCCGGGCAGGTCACCCGGTTCACCGTGCCGCTGGACATCAGCGACGGGCACTGGGTGGTGTTGCGGGTCTCCGACCCGACCCAGCCGAACCCGAGCCCCGGGCCGGCGGGTCACCCGTGCAACGACTGGGGTGTCGCGTACACCAGCCCCTGGTTCCTCCAGCCGTAGTCCCGCCGTCGGCTGCTCACATCTGCCGGGTCGGTCGCTACCCATGCGACCGGCCTGGTGGCTGCGGCCGCAGGACAGAGGCCGCAGGACAGATTCAGACCAGCGGATTCGCGAGTGGGCGGTCTCGGCGAACCAGAGAGCCGTGGGACGGCCCGTCCGCCGCCTGTAGCCCGCTGCCTCAGAGAGGTCGGTAGCCCAGCTCCGTCAGAGCCTTCCGGGTGTCGGACCACCACCGCCGATATGCCGGAACCAGCTGAAGCCGGTCCAGGGACACCAACTCGCCCAGCTGTCCGTAGTGGTCATCGATCGAACGACTCACCCTGCGTAGTACGCCATTCAGTATCCTCTTTGGATCGTCGATCCGCTCTACGTCCTTCGGATGAGCGGGTAGTCCCATTTCAGCATCCGACCAACGCACGCCCAACGCCGTCCGCAGCGCGACGCCGTCCGCGAGGAGCCACGCCTCCGTCTCTCTGATCGGCACCACGGCGACCAGACGCTCGACCCGTTCGCCCCACAACCGCTGTAGTGGGCCGAGCCATTCGAGCTGCAGCCGTTCGGCAGCAGCGCCTTGGTCGTGATGGAAAAAGACTACTGAGAAGCTGTTGGCATTCAGCTCGACCAGCTCGATCACTTCCTCGACCGAGCAGGGCCCCTTGCGCCGACGAAGCGGCTGTACGTCCGCCACCTCGACCACGTCGTCGAACTCCGTCAAGCACAGCTCTGTCAGTGCCCGCCCGAGCAGCCTGGGGAGAAACTGGTCGTCGGTGACGCCCTCCGAGACCAATGCGGAGGTGAGATAACGCATCAGACGTCCAGCTCCGCCATGACCTCGAACTCAGCAATTTCAGCCGGACTGACCACCTCAGCGTTACCGAGTAGGTCGTCTATCGACATCTGCCGACTACCTATCGCCCGCCAACGGGTGACCCGACTACGCGGCTCGCCACGTCGTACCCGGGTCACCACGTCCATGAAAACCGCGTTGGTGCCCGTGTCGGGCTGCGCTGGCTGCAACGCCCGCAGGATCGCTGGCGAGTGACTGCTAAGAATAAGCTGAGTCAGGGCCGAACCATCAGCCCTGGTCTCCAACGCACGGCTGACCAGGGCCCGAAGATACCTGACGAACTGCGCCAGCCGCTGGGGGTAGATGCCGTTCTCCGGCTCCTCGAAACAGATCAGTCCCGCGCCACGCGGGTCGTACAGGGCGGCGAGCAGCGCTATCGCCCGTAGGGTGCCGTCGGATGCGACCCTCGCGGAGAACGGCGCCTCCCCACGGGTAACCACCTCCACCTGACGCTGCCGACGCGCCTCGTCCTCGCTGAGCCGGATGCGAACGACGCCAGGTATCACGGCCGCCAGATCAGCGGAAAGGTCGTTCAGCACCCCGTCGGGCCGCTCCTCGTCCCCTGTCTCATCAACCAACCGGCGAAGTGCATTCGCCAGGTGCGCGCCGTTGGCGGCCAGGATATCCGGATCATCGTACGAGTCAGGGGCCCGAAGGGCACTCGGATCCAGATGCAGCAGTCGCCATGACTGCAACTCTCGCTTCAGGGCGTAGAGCAGAGGGAATTCGGTGGCGGTGGTCAGGCTGGAAAGCACCGTCGCCGTCGCCGCCGTGGCAGGCAGTCTCCGCTTTCTGCCCTGATTGCCCTGCTGCCGGATACTGAAGACCGGTCGGCCCTGTTCGTCCTGCTCCGTTTCGAGGAGGTCGGTACCGCTACCGCTGTAGATCGCCAGTCGTCGGCCCGGGTCAAAACGCTTGATCCACGTGTCGTCGGCCCGCCTGAGTCTGCGCACCGCCTCGCTCACGACGTACGGGCGCTTCACCCCACTCTGCCCTGTCGATCGCAGCTCGATGGCGAGTTCATAGCGTAGTCGCGAATGGTTGACCTCGGCCGTGTCGCCGAACGCATCGGTTACGGTCCGATCGAGCAGCACCTCCACCGCGAACGACATCATGTCGACCGAACTCTCGTCCGTGTGCCGGTGAAACAGGTCGACAACATCGCCACGCATACGCTGGGTGGCCTCCAACACCGGCTCCCCGGCCAGCCTGCCGAGGAACTGGATCGCGTCGAACAAGTTCGACTTGCCGGCGGCATTACGACCGACGATCACGAGAAAGGGCGGAACGTCCAATGCGAAACCGCGGAAGGACTTGAACCCGTCAATCTCGATCCTCGTCAGCACGTCGGCTCAGAGCTCCGGCGGGGTGAGGGTGCCGATCACCGACTCCAGCGCGGCGCCGACCCGGTACATCCGGTCATCCGCCATGGTCGGCGCCATGATCTGCAGACCCACCGGCAGCCCGTCCGACAGGCCGCACGGCACCGAGATGCCCGGACCGCCGTACAGGTTGGTCGGGATGGTGAACAGGTCGGCCAGGTACATCTGGTACGGGTCGGAGGTGCGCGAGCCGAACGGGAACGCCACGAACGGCGTGGTCGGCGAGATCAGGACGTCGACCTGCTCGAACGCGGCGGTGAAGTCCCGGGTGATCAGGGTACGGACCTTCTGCGCCTGCCCGTAGTAGGCGTCGTAGTAACCCGACGACAGGGCGTACGTGCCGAGCATGATCCGCCGCTTCACCTCGGGACCGAAGCCGGAGTCCCGGGTCAGCGACATGACCTCCTCCAGCGAGTGGACGCCGTCGTCGCCGACCCGCAGCCCGAACCGCACCCCGTCGAACCGGGCCAGGTTCGAGGAGCACTCGCTCGGCGCGATCAGGTAGTACGCCGGCAGCGCGTACTGGAAGTGCGGACAGGAGACCTCGACAACCTCGGCACCGAGCTTGGTCAGCGCGTCGACGGCGTCCCGGAACGCGGCCATGACGCCCGGCTCGGCGCCCTCGCCGGAGAACTCGGTGACCAGGCCCAGCTTCACCCCGGTCAGGTCACCGGCGGCCCCGGCCCGGGCGGCGGCGACCACGTCCGGCACCGGCTGCGGGATCGAGGTGGAGTCCCGCCAGTCGTGTCCACCGATCGCCTCGTGCAGCAGCGCCGCGTCCAGCACCGTACGGGCACACGGGCCGGGCGTGTCCAGCGACGAGGAGAACGCGACCAGTCCGTACCGGGAGGTGCCGCCGTAGGTGGGCTTGGCGCCGACGGTGCCGGTGACCGCACCGGGCTGCCGGATCGAGCCGCCGGTGTCGGAGCCGATCGCCAGCGGTGCCTCGTACGCGGCCAGCGCGGCGGCACTGCCACCACCGGAGCCGCCCGGGATCCGGGTCAGGTCCCACGGGTTCCCGGTCGGCCCGTACGCGGAGTACTCGGTGGAGGAGCCCATCGCGAACTCGTCCATGTTGGTCTTGCCGAGCATCACCGTGCCGGCCGCCCGCAGCCGCTGCACGATCGTCGAGTCGTACGGCGGACGCCAGCCCTCGAGGATCTTCGAGCCGACGGTGGTCGGTACGCCCTTGGTGGTGAGCACGTCCTTGACCGCCACCGGCACCCCGGCGAGCGGCCCCAGCTCCTCGCCGGCCGCCCGGCGGGCGTCGACGGCCCGGGCCGCCTCCAGCGCCCCGTCCGCGTCAACGTGCAGGAACGCGTGTACGCGATCGTCGACGGCGGCGATCCGGTCGAGGTGGGCCTGGGTCACCTCGACCGCGGACGCCTCGCCGCCGGCGACGAGGGTGGCGATCTCGGTAGCGGTCATCCTGGTCACGTCGGACATCGTGCTCACGCCTTCCCAGCTGAACCGGACGCGGCCTCCGCCGACCCCTCGCCACGCGGGCTGGGCGGCTCGTCCTCGTCCAGGATCCGGGGGACCCGGAACCGGTCGTCCTCGCGGTCCGGCGCTCCGGAGAGCGCCTCCTCCCGGGTCAGTCCGGGGACCACCACGTCGTCACGGAGCACGTTGGTCAGCGGTACGGAGTGCGAGGTGGGCGGGATGTCGGCCGCGGCGACCTCACCGACCCGGGCGACGGCCTGGAGGATCACGTCGAGTTGGCCGGCGAAGGTCGCCAGCTCCTCCTCGGTGACGGCGAGCCGCGACAGTCGCGCCAGGTGCGCGACCTCCTCGCGGGAGATGGCGGACATCCGTGCCCCCTTCATGCCTAACGTCTACGCGGCTCGCGCCGTGCTCTCCGTGGCGCAGCCTGACACGCGCGCCGTGACCTGAGCGAGTCTATTTGTGCCCTGAAGCGCCGCCGCCTCCGACTCCCCCGGGGCGTCGGAGCCGGGTTGGTCCGGCAGACGCCAGTCGAGACCGTCGGTGGCGGTCAGCGTACCGGCAGCGTCCACCACGAGGGCGGGGTAGCCGGTCGGGTGGGCAAGCCACGTCGGCTCGGCGACGCCCCGGGCGAGGATGGCCGTGGCGTAGACGTCCGCCCAGGTGAGGGAGGGGCCCGACACGGTCACCGAGGCCAGCGCCACGGCGGCCCGACCGGTGTACGGGTCGATCACGTGTGGCCCGCGCCGTGCCGTACCAGAGGTGGCGACGGCACCGGACCGCACCGGCAGCACCGCCACCAGCCGGTCCGGTGCCGCCGGATCCTCCACCCCGACCCGCCACTCGGGCTGGTCAGGACCGGCCCGCAGCACGATGTCCCCGCCGGCGTTGAGACAGAAGTCCGCCACGTCCCCCGCCGTGAGCAGGGCCGTGGCCCGCTCCACCGCCCAGCCCTTCACCAGCCCGGACGGGTCGAATCGCGGTCGGCCGTCCGGTCCGGGCAGCATCACGTCGAAGTACCCCCCGGTGCGCTGCCGCGCCTCGTCGGAGAGGTCCAGCACCGCACGCAGCTCAGGAACCGCGTCCGCGACGTCCAGCTCGCCCCGGTTCAACCGACTGACCGCACTGTCCGGCCGGTAGGTGCTGAACGTCCGATCGACCGCCCGCAGCCAGGCGAAGACCTCGGACACCACCGACCCGGTCGACCGCCCCTCTGCCGCCTCCCGGATGTGCAGGGAGATCGGCATGCCCATGATCTGTTCGCTCCAGGCCCGGCGCCCGGCACCGCCGGTCGCCGTCACGCCCCACCTCCGAAGTGCGCGGCGTCCAACGCCGCCTGTACCGACCGGGCGTACGCCTCGCTGGTCAGGGTGGCTCCGCTGATGGTGTCGACCTGCGCCGACTGCGCCGCCAGCACCTCCCGCCGCAGCCGGGGCACCGCCCCGGAGTTGATCCGCCGGGAGTGCCCGTCCTCCGGCAACGCCACGGCGGTCACCTCGACGATCCGGCCGTTGCTGATCGTCACCTGGACCTGCACCGGCCCGTAGCCGTTGTCCTCGACGGTTCCGTTGGCGGTCACCGGACCGGCGGTGCCACCGCGCGACGCGGAGCCGGCACCCGGGCTGGTGCCCGCATCCGGCGCCGCAGGCCCCAACGGCGTGACGATGCCCGGCGGGGCCTCCCCCACCGGGCCGCGCGACGGCCCCGCGGTACTGGTCCGGTAGCTGAACAGCAGCACAACCGCAGCAACCGTGCCGGCCAGGCCCAGGACGATCCTGCGCATCCGCCAGCCCGACCCGCCGTTCACCATACGAACTCCTCGCAGTGGATCTGCCTCGCCGGCACCCGCGCCCGGCGCAGCGTCAACTGGACCGCCTGCATCCAGGACGGCGGACCGCACAGGTAGACGTCGCGTTCCGCCACGTCCGGCACCAGCCGCAGCAGCGCCTCCCGGTCCGACAGGTGCCCCAGCGAGGCCGGCAGCCAGGACGACCGGGTCGGCGCCGGGCCGGTCAGGTAGTGCACCAACGCGCCCCGCCGACGGGCGATGACGTCCAGTTCCCGGTGCAGCGCGAGGTCCTCCGGCGTGCTGGCCCGGTACGCCAGCGCCGCCTCGCCCGGCCGGTACGGCAGTTCCTCCAGCAGCGCGCGGAGTGGGGTGATCCCGATCCCGGCCCCGAGGAGCAGGACCCGACGTCGGCGTCGCACCACCTCGGTCAGGCGCCCGTACGGCCCCTCGATCAGCACCCGGGTACCGGGACGGACGCCCGCGATCCGCGCCGCGTCGTCCCCGCCGGCCCGTACCGTGATCCGCAGCAGGTCCCGGTGGGGAGCCGCGGAGAGCGAGTACGGGTGGGCACGCGTCCAGCCCGTCCGGGTCAGGAACCGCCAGTTGAAGAACTGGCCGGCCGAGGCCGGCAGGCGGTGCAGGTCGCGACCGGCGACATAGACGGAGAAGATTCCGGGCGCCTCCCACCGCACCTGGCACACCCGGAGCCGGTGCCGGTGGCTGCGCCACACCGGCAGCGCCAGCCGAAACAGCAGTACGCTGCCGGCGCAGACCAGGTAGAGGGACCACCAGTAGACCCGGGCGGGCATCGAGCCGACGAAGTCGGCACCCGTCCAGAGCTGGTGCGGCAGCGCCAGTCCCACGCCGAGATAGGCGTAGAGGTGGAGCAGGTGCCACGACTCGTAGCGCATCCGTCGCCGACCGGCCCGGACGGAGAGCACCACCACCCCGACCAGCAGGGCCGTTCCGACCACCGCCAGCAGCATTCCGGGATAGCTGGTGGTCAGGTCCCAGCTCTCGGTCATCAGATCGACGTGCCCGTCGGCCGCGTAGCCGAGGATGGTCAGACCGACGTGGGCGAGCATCAACCAGAACGAGCCGAATCCGACGTACCGGTGCCACCGGAGCAGCCGGTCCTGGCCGTACGCCCGCTCCACCCACGGCACCCGGGCCATCAGGAAGATCTGGAGCAACAGAAGGTCGGCGGCGACCAGGCCGGTCAGCCGCCCCAGCGAGGTGAGGGCCGTCGCACCGCCCGCGGCTACCGCCGACAGCCCGCCGTCATGCCACCACAGGGCGAGGATCGCCGCGACACCGCCGGCCGCGCCGGCCGCCGCCAGCACCGCCCACCAGCGCGTACGTGCGCGCTCCCGCCGTACGTCCCGTCGTCGTCGGTTCATGCGGTTCAGCGTGACGGCGAAGCCTAAGAACACGATGAAAGGTTGCCGCCCTCCGGGGCGACTGCCGGGACGCGTACCGTGAACAGCGCACCACCGGCCTCCGAACGGCCGGCCGTCACTGTGCCGTGGTGGAGTTCCACCGTCTGCGCCACGATCGCGAGGCCGAGGCCGGAGCCGGGCATCGCCCGCGCCGCCGCGGCGCGGTAGAACCGTTCGAAGACGCGGGGCAGATCCGCCTCGTCGATACCGGGGCCGGCATCCGCGACCGTCAGCTCCGCCCATGGGCCGGACGCCGGCACGCCGCCGTCGCCCCCGACCTGCGCGAGCCGCAGCCGCACCCGTACCGGTGCGGACGGCGGGCTCCACTTGGCCGCGTTGTCCAGCAGGTTGGCGATCATCCGCTCCAGCGCCGACGGCCGCCCTTCGACCGGGACCGGCGCCAGGTCGGTTTCGAAGGTCACCGCCGGCCAGCGTCGTCCGATGCGCTGCCGGGCCTGGTCCACCAGATCTCCCAGGAGCACCGGTTCGACCGGCTCGGCGCTGTCCTCGTGGCGAGCAAGCTCCACCAACTCGGCCACCAGGTGGGCCAGCTCGCCCGTCTGCGTGTTCAGGTCGCGTAGCAGCGCGGCGCGGTCTGCGGCCGGCAGGCCCGGTCCGACACCCGCCTGCTCCTCGACCCGGATCAGCAACTCGATGTTGGCCCGCAGGCTCGTCAACGGTGTCCGCAGCTCGTGGCCCGCGTCCTCCACCAGCAACCGTTGCGCGGTCCGGGAGGCCTGCAGGGCGGCGAGCATGCCGTTGAACGCTTCGGCCAACCGGCTGACCTCGTCGCGGCCTTCCACCATGATCCGGCCCTGCAGGTCGTTGGTGATCGCAACGTGCTCGACGGCGCGGGTGAGCCGGTGCACGGGGGCCAGACCGGTACGCGCCACCACGAAACCGGACATCGCGGCGACCGCGATGCCGCCGACGCTCACCGCCAGAAGGACCAGACCGATTCGCCGCAGCGGCTCCTCCACACTCTCGGTACGCTCCGCGACCTGCACGGCGCCCCCACCGTGTTCGGCCGGCCGGGTGAACATCCGATACTCCTCGCCCGCGACCCGGACGGTCTCGTACGCGCTGTCCCGCTCACCGTGGACCACCGCCAGCGCACCGCTGGTGGCCGGAAGGGCCGTCCCGTCGGTTCTCCGGACCGGCCGGCCGGCGCTGTCGAGCAGTTGCACCATCGGCCCGATGTCCCGGTCCCGATCGTGGTCGTCACCGCCTGCCCAGCCGGCGGGCCGTTCGGCGACGGTGTGGGCGTCGGCCCGGAGCTGCTGGTCGAGTTGGTGGCGGAGCTGTGCCCCTACCACGAGGAAGACCGTTGCCGACACGGTGACCACCGTGACCGCCACGGCGGTCGCGGCGATCAGGGTGATCCGGGAACGCAGCGACAAGCGCCGCCAGCCCGGCCGCGGTAACCATCCGCGCGGGCTCGCCGGCACAGCTGCTCGGCGTCCGCGCCCCGACTTCCACCTGCGGCCGCGACGGGCAAGGGAAGGTTGAGAAGGGTTCACTGTGCGGTTCGCAACACGTAGCCCACGCCACGGACGGTCTGCAGCAGCCGCGGCTCGCCACCGGCCTCCAGCTTGCGCCGCAGGTAGCCCACGTAGACGTCCAGACTGTTCGAGGTCACATCGACGTCGTATCCCCAGACGTGGGCGAAGAGCACCGCCCGGGTGAGCACCTGGCGGGGATGCCGCAGGAACGCCTCCAGAATCGCGAACTCCGTACGGGTGAGCTGAATCAGCCGTTCGTTCCGACGTACCTCCCGGGTGAGCGGGTCCAGCCACAGGTCGGCGTACCGCATCGGGCTGTCCTGCCCCGCACCGCCCCCGGCCGTCGGTACGCGGCGCAGCAGCGCCCGGAGCCGGGCCAGCAACTCCGCCGAGGCGAAGGGTTTGACCAGGTAGTCGTCGGCGCCGGCGTCCAGCCCGGCGACCCGGTCTCCGACGCCCTCGCGTGCGGTCAGCATCAGCACCGGCACCTGGATCCCCTCCTTCCGTAACGTCCGACACACCGCAACGCCGTCGAGACCGGGCAGGGCGACGTCAAGGACCAACAGATCGGGCTCCCGTGCCCGCACCTCGCGCAACGCCGCGGTGCCGTCGCCAGCGACGCCAACCGTATACCCCTCAAACCGCAACAGACGAGACAATGCGTCCCGTACCGCCGCCTCGTCGTCAACGACCAGAATCCGCACCCGCTGCCCTCCTCCCGACCACGGCGCATCCGTCATATCCGAGGCGGATGAAAGCCGGCTGAGAGTTCCGCAGGCGTCGCGACAGGCGCCCGAGGCGGGGTGGTCACTCC
Source organism: Plantactinospora sp. B24E8 (assembly GCF_039871735.1). Taxonomy (NCBI): domain Bacteria; kingdom Bacillati; phylum Actinomycetota; class Actinomycetes; order Micromonosporales; family Micromonosporaceae; genus Plantactinospora; species Plantactinospora sp. B24E8. Next base: position 63,946 of record NZ_JBDPMH010000026.1, on the reverse strand, counting down.
ACGCCGGGCAGGAATCCGTCGGCGGCGAGCAGCTCCACGCTCGTCTCGGTCGGCGCGGCCTGGCCGTTGCGACCCGGCCCGGCGGGGCGCACGGTGGTGGCAGCCGTCGTCGGGGCGGCTCCGGGTCGGACCGGCCGGTACCGGGACAACCAGGTGACCAGGTCCTCCGCCGGCATCGGCCGGGCGTAGAACCAGCCCTGCGCGACGTCGCAGCCGGCCGCGTGCAGCAGCCGCCAGGTCCGCTCGTCCTCCACCCCCTCGGCGACGACCCGCAGCCCGAGCGCACCGGCCAACTCGATCACCGACCGGACGATCGCCGCGTCGTCGGCGTCGGTCACCATGCCGAGGACAAACGACCGGTCGACCTTCACCTCGGCCAGCGGAAGCCGACGCAGGTGCTGCATCGACGAGTACCCGGTGCCGAAGTCGTCGAGGGCGATCGCCACCCCGATCCGGTGCAGCCGGGAGATGGTGGCCAGCACCCGACGGGGGTCGGCCATCAACGCGCCCTCGGTCATCTCCAGTTGCAGCCGGGACGGCGGCAGGTCGTACCGGGCGAGGCCCTCGGCGATCTGGTCGGCGATCTCCCCGGTGTGCAGGTCGCGGACGCTGACGTTGACCGCGGCCCGCAGGTTGATGCCGGCGGCGGACCACTTGGCGAGCTGCTCCAGGACGTCGTCGACCACCCGCCGGGTCAGCAGCCGCATCACCGCGCTCTGCTCGGCGACCCGGATCAGCTCCTCCGGGTCGACCATCCCGCGCCGGGGATGCCGCCAGCGCAGCAGCGCCTCCACCCCCACCACCTCGCCGGTGTCGATCTCGATCTGCGGCTGGTAGTAGAGGGTGATGTCGCCGACGTCGGAGGCGGCACCGGCGTCGTCGCCCCGTCCGTCGCTGTCGGGGTCGGCCCCGGCGACCGCGGCGGCCGAGGTTCCGCCGGTTCCGCCGGCCCGGGTGCCGGCCGTACCCGCCCCGCCGGTCTCCAACACCCGACGCAGATCGGCGAGCAGGCTGAGCCGCTCGGCCGAGTTGTGGTCGGACTCGGCGACGTAGACCGCGACCGGGTCACCCCGGTGCTTCGCCTCGTACATGGCGACGTCCGCGTGCCGCATCAGGGTGGCGAAGTCGGCACCGTGCTCCGGATAGAGCGCGATGCCGATCGAGCCGCCGACGTCGAGCGGCAGCCCGTCCAGCGGGACCGGCTCGGCCAGTGCCCCCACCACCCGGTCGGCGAGCCGGCGGGCGTCGTCGACGTCGTCCAGCCGGGTAGCCACGATCGCGAACTCGTCGCCGCCGAGCCGGGCGATGACGTCCTGGGGGCGTACCACGGGGGTGAGGCGTCGGGTCACCTCGACCAGCAGCCGGTCGCCGACGGCGTGGCCGAGCGCGTCGTTGACGTGTTTGAACCGGTCGAGGTCGAGCAGCAGCAGGGCCAGCCGGCGCCCGCCCGGGGCGTCCTTGCCGGCCAGTTCGGCGTGCGCCGCGACCTGGGCGGTCACCTCGTCCAACAGGGCTTTCCGGTTCGCCAACCCGGTCAGCGGGTCGAGTCGGGCCAACTGCTCCCGCTCGGCGGAGAGCCGGGCCATCCGGGAGACCGCGTAGAGCGGCACCACCAGCATCGGGATGAGCGCCGCGCTGGACCGGGCCGCCGCGACCAGCAGCGGGCTGAGCAGCAGCAGAGAGCCGGTGGCGAGCAGTTCGAAGCCGAGTCCCTGGCGTACCCGGCTCCACCACCGGCCGCCGAACCGCAGCCGGATCGCGCTGGCGACGAGCCCGTGGTTGACGGCCAGCCAGGCGGTCCCGGCCCCGACGACGAACACCACGTCGAGCAAGCGCAACTGTTCCGTCGTGCCGGGTCGGTGTCCGGGGGTGAGCCGGAGGACCAGGTCGGCGGCGGCCAGGGCGCAGGCGTACTGGGCGATGTTGAAGACGGTCCGCCAGACGGCGTACCGCATCCGGAGCCCGGAGACGACGACGGCGGCGGCCTGCACCCCGATCGCCGGGCCGAGCCCCCACTCCAGGGTGATCGCGAAGGTGAAACAGATCGACGGGAAGACAGCAAGGTTCTGCCGTGCGGCGTGTGGACTGAACGGACGGGCGTCGAAGGCGACGGCGAGGGCGGCCATCAGCCAGAACCCGACCGGCAGCCGGGTCAGCTGCGCGGGCAGGGCGGCGATCGGCGCGACGCTGACCAGCACGGCCAACGCGACCACGGTCCCGACGAACCCGAAAAAGGGTGCCGTCCGACCAGGAGGGACGGAGTTCCGCAGCGCGGCGGCCTCCATGGGACCTCCCGAGCCTCTCGGTCCAGGCGCGCGGCCGGCTGCCGCGCGGTGCGCCTCCCATGAAACGCCCTGACCCGGTCCGCGTGGGGGGCGACAGACGCGAATCGGGTCTAGTCGTGACTAACTTGAAATACGCCGCATCTCAACCGTCGACTTTGTTAACTCAGAGCTGATCCGTCAATCACTAATTGTCACCAACGACAACCCTACCCGCCGCTTCCGGTCCCTCCTCGAGCAGCGTCCGGAAGCCCGCCTCGTCGAGGATAGGTACCTTCAACGCCACCGCCTTCTCCGCCTTGGAGCCGGGGTTCTCCCCGACCACCACAAAGCTGGTCTTCTTCGACACCGAGCCGCTGACCCTGCCGCCCCGGGCCTGCACCTCCTCCGCCGCCCGGTCCCGCGAGTACGCCGACAGGGTGCCGGTCACCACCACCGTCACCCCCTCCAACGGCCGCGGCCCGGACTCGACCCGCTCCTCGGCCATCCGTACCCCGGCATCGGCCCACTTGGCCAGCACCTCCCGGTGCCAGTCGACGGCCAGCCACTCCCGAAGGCTCTCCGCGATCGTCGGACCGACACCCTCCACCGCGGACAGTTCCTCCTCGCTGGCCGCCTCGATCGCGGCCACCGAACCGAACTCCCGGGCCAACGCCTGGGCGGCGGTCGGACCCACGTGCCGGATCGACAGCGCCACCAGCACCCGCCAGAGCGGCCGCTGCTTCGCCTCGGCGAGGCTGTTCAGCATCTTGCCGGCGTTCGTGCTCAGCGTGCCGTCCTTCTTGACAAAAAACGGCACCTCGGCGAGCCGTCCCTCGTCCAGGTCGAACAGGTCCCCCTCGTCGGCGACCACCCCGGAGTCGAGCAGCGCGACCGTCGCCTTCTCGCCCAGCACCTCCACGTCCAGCCCGTCCCGGCTGCCGAGGTGGACGATCCGCTCCCGCACCTGGGCCGGGCAGGTACGGGAGTTCGGGCAGCGGATGTCGACGTCGCTCTCCTTCGCCGGGGCGAGCGCCGTACCGCAGGACGGGCAGCGGGTCGGCATCTCGAACCGCCGGGCGTCGGCCGGACGCAGCTCCACCACCGGCCCGAGCACCTCGGGGATCACGTCGCCCGCCTTGCGGATCACCACCGTGTCGCCGATCAGCACCCCCTTGCGCTCCACCTCACGCGCGTTGTGCAGGGTGGCCAGCGCGACCGTGGAGCCGGCCACCCGGACCGGTTCGAGCACCGCGAACGGGGTCACCCGGCCGGTACGCCCCACGTTCACGTCGATGTCGAGCAGCCGGGTGTTGACCTCCTCCGGCGGGTACTTGAAGGCGATCGCCCAGCGGGGCGCCCGGCTCGTCGACCCGAGCCGACCCTGGATCGCCACCTCGTCGACCTTCACCACCACACCGTCGATCTCGTGCTCGACGTCGTGCCGGTGCGTCGCGTAGTGGTCGACGTACGCCCGGATGCCGGCCAGGTCCGGCACCACCCGCCAGCGCTCGCTGGTCGGCAGCCCCCAGGCCCGCATCGTCGCGTACGCCTCGGACTGCGTCGCCGGCCGGAAGCCGTCCCGGGCGCCCAGCCCGTGGACGACCATCCGCAGCGGCCGGCTCGCGGTGATCCGGGGATCCTTCTGCCGCAGGCTGCCGGCCGCCGCGTTGCGGGGGTTGGCGAACGGCGCCCTGCCCTGCTCGACGAGCCCCGCGTTCAGGTCGGCGAACGCCTCGACCGGAAAGTAGATCTCCCCCCGGACCTCCAACACCTCGGGCGCGGTCTCCGGGCCCTCGGCCAGCTGCTCCGGCACCTCCCGGATGGTCCGGACGTTGGCGGTGACGTCCTCCCCGGTCCGCCCGTCGCCCCGGGTCGCCGCCCGGACCAGCCGGCCGCGCTCGTAGGTCAGGTTGATCGCCAGGCCGTCCACCTTCAGCTCGCAGAGGTAGCCGACCGGGCCACCGGCGTCCCGCCCCACCCGCTCCACCCAGGCGGCCAGCTCGTCCTGGCTGAACGCGTTGTCCAGCGACATCATCCGCTCGGCGTGCGAGACCGGGGTGAAGAGCGTGGAAAAGGTCCCGCCGACCCGCTGGGTCGGCGAGTCCGGGGTACGCAGCGCCGGGTAGCGCTCCTCCAGCGCCTCCAACTCCCGCAGCAGAACGTCGAACTCCGCGTCCGGGATGGTCGGCGCGTCGAGGACGTAGTAGCGGTACTGGTGGTCGGTGATCTCCACGCTGAGCGTGTTGTGCCGCTCCCGCGCAGCGGCCGGCGGTTCCTCGCCGGCGGCCGCCACCGCCTCCGGGCTGACCTGCTGCGGGATGGCTTCCTCGGACACCCTCGACCTCCGTGATCGGCTACTGCCGCAACGGTAACCGGCGGGGCCGGTCCGGAGAGCGCCCCCGGTCGACAATCCGGGACCCGGGTCACCGGTCCGCCGGCCGGGCCCGGCCCGGCGGTCAGTCCCAGGCGGCGCCGAGGGTGGCGAGCTGGTCGGCGTACTCGATCCGGTCGCGCCAGCCGGCCGGCCAGGCCGCCATCCCGTACGCCGCACCGAGGAAGGCGCCGGTCAGACAGGCGATGGAGTCGGAGTCGCCGGAGGTCGTGGCCGCCCGGGACAGCGCCGCCACCGGATCGTGGTGGTGCCGGACGGCGCAGAGCAGCGCCGTGGCCAGCGCCTCCTCGGCGATCCAGCCCTCCCCGGTGGCCCGGCACGGGTCACCGCCGTCGTCCGGTACGGCCAGCGCGGCGTCGAGCCGGTCCAGTACGGCGAGGCACTCGTCCCAGCCGCGGGTGATGAACTCGGCCGGCCCGTCGACAGCCGGCCGGTGCCACAGGTCGCCCAGCCAGTCGTGCTGGTAGACGGTGCGCTGGCTGACCGCTCGGGCGCGCAGCAAAACGGGCAGCTCGGTCAGCCCGGCGCCCTCGCGGAGCACCCGGACGGCGTACGCGGTCAGTTCGCTGGCAGCCAACCCGGTCGGATGCCCGTGGGTCAGCCCGGCCTGCAACTGGGCGACCCCGGCGAGGGTCTCCAGGTCGTAGCCGGACACCAGGCCGACCGGGGTGACCCGCATGTTCGCGCCACAGCCCTTGGAGCCGTCGATCGTCGCCTCCTGCCAGCGCAGTCCCTCGGCCAGCCCGCCACAGGCCCGCAGGCAGGTCATCCCCGGCGCGCGGTTGTTCTCCGGGCTGTGCGCCCAGGCGACAAACCGTTGGCGGAGCAGGAACGCCAGCCGCTCGGGGGTGGGTGCCGGGCCGGCGTCGTACAGCGCCCAGCCGACCGCCAGGCCCAGTTGTGTGTCGTCGGTGACTCGGGCCGGATCACCGGTCAGGTCGCGGGGACCGGTAGGGCCGTACCGCCGGATGATCTCGTCCAGCGGCAGGAACTCGGTCGGCGCACCCAGGGCGTCCCCGTAGGCCAGCCCGAAGAGGGACCCGGAGGCCCGTTGACCGACAGCGTCGGGTGAGGTCACCGCATGATCGTCCATGGCCGTCCATGGTCCGGCACCGGAGGGGTACGACACCAGCCGGTTCCGGCCGTGGACGGTGGCCCTCCAGGATGGATACCGGTGGAGCCGCTGCTCAGTCGTCCCAGCAGAGGCAGAACGGGTGGCCGGCCGGGTCGGCGTAGACCCGGAAACCGTCGCCCTCGCCCGGCAACCGGGTGGCACCGAGCTTCAGCACCTTCGCCTCGGCCTCCTCGACGTCCTCGACGGTGACGTCGAGGTGGAACTGCTGCGGCCGGTCCGGGTCGGGCCAGCGCGGCGCCCGCAGCCCACGCGCCCGTTGGAAGGCGAGCCGGGGCTGGCCGGGGCCGCCGCCGAGGACGACCCACTCGTCGTCTCCTCCGCCGTCGTACGTCAGCGGCAGGCCGAGCAGTTCGGCGTAGAAGCCGGCCAGGGCCCGGGTGTCCGGACAGTCGATCACCACGCTGCGCAGTTGTCCGATCATGTTTCTCATCCTGCCCAACCGGTGTGACAGCGCAAACCTCAGTCCTCGGCGAGCCGGCGTCCGGCGTCCCGGCAGGCGGTCAGCACCGCCCGGGCGTACGCCTCGGTGGCATTGGCGAGACCGCAGGCGGGGGTGACGACCACCTGCTCGGCGAGCCGGGCACGGGGGAAGCCGAGCCGGTCCCAGACCTGTCGTACCCGATCGGCGACCTGGGCCGACGACGGTGCCCGACCGGCCGGCGGGGGCAGCGTCGGCGCGGCGCCGGCGAACAGCCCGAGGCCCGCGTCGATCGCCTCGCCGAGCGGGTCGAGCCGGTTGCCGACGAGGGCGAGGTCGAGCGCGACGCCGACCGCCCCGGCGGACCGGAACAGCTCCAGCGGTACGTCCGGCGCGCAGCAGTGCACCACCACCGGCGCCTCGACGGCGGAGATGACGGTGCCGAGCAGTCCGGTCGCGGTCCCCGTCTCGACCGGCCGATACGCCCCGAGCCCGCTCTCGGTCGGGATCCGGCCGGCGAGCACGGCCGGCAGTGACGGCTCGTCGAGTTGCAGCAGCACCGTGGCCCGGGGCAGCCGTCGCCGTACCTGTGCCACGTGTTCCCGCAGGCCGTCGGCGAGCGAGCCGGTGAGGTCCCGGACGGCGCCCGGATCCCGGAGCAGCCAGCCGCCGACCGGCAGTTCGATCCCGGCCGCCAGGGTGAGCGGGCCGGCTGCCTGGATCTTGAACGTGCCGGTGAACTCGCCGGCCTGCTCGGTCATCTGGTCCAGGTCACGTTCCCACAGGTCGAGGGCGCGACGCAGGTCACGGCCCGGACGGCCGGCGATCCGCCAACGGCCGGCGTACAACTCGACCGGCAGGTCGACCAGCAGCGCGGCGCCCCGGCCGACCAGGTCGGCGCCGGGGCCCCGAGCGGGCAGCTCGGGCAGGTGGGGCAGGGCGAGTTCACCCAGCACGATCCGCTGTGCCTCGGTGATGTCGGTGCCCGGCATCGACCCGACTCCGGTCGCGGCCCCGGCCGGCCAGGGCCAGGTCGGTCCGGTCGTCCCGGTCGGTTCCGCCGTCTGCTGTTGATCGGTCACGTCGGCAGGTTATCCCGACGTCGGGCGTCAGCTCCGCGCCTCCCCGGCACGTTGCCGCGCTCTCCGGCGCCGGCCGTCAGCTCCGCTCCTCCTCGGCCGCCCGCCGCTCTGCTTCAAGCCGCTTGGCGTGAGGGCTGGGCAACAGGACGAGGAGAAGGGTCAGGGCCAGCAGTACGACGTCGACAACCAGGCCCACCGCCAGCGGCGGGAGTCGGACCAGACCGGGAGCGCCGGCCAGCAGGAGCACCAGTGTCCCGAGACCGCGCCAGGGCAGGTGCGCGTAGACGAGCAGGGCGAGCAGAACCCGCCCGACCAGGAACAACACCGCACCGCCGATGATCGCCGTCGACCAGGAGATCCGCACCTCGCCGAGCGGATGCATAATCATCAACTCGGCGCCGACCGCGGTGAGCACCGCGCCCGCGACCATGATCGCGTGGCAGTACGCCGCGTAGACCCCACCTCGGGCCTGGTTGCGTTCGATCGCACCGCCGAGCCGCCCACTGGACGGCACGAAGTACAGCCAGAGCAGCAGGCCGGCGTTGACGAAGACCACGGTCAAGGCCACCACCCGGAGCAGTCCCAGCCCTTCGCGGGTGTACGTCAACCCGCCGACCAGGATGACCTCGCCGAGCGCGACGATGAAAATCTGCCGGTACCGCTCGGACAGGTGCTCGCCGACCACCCGCAGTTGGGCCGCTGGCAGGCGCCCGAGCCCCGGCACCCGCCAGCCCTGGGTGGGGATGAAGTAGTCGATCAGGATCGCCACCAGCCAGAGTGCCAGTCGCACCGGACCGGTGAGAAAGCCGCCGAGCAGCCAGAGGATCCCGGAAAACCCGAACCAGACCGCGACCAGCACGCTGCGGCGCCGGATCGGGTGCTCCCGCACCGACAGCAGCAGCACGGCCCGACCAAAATGGATCCCGACGTACGCCCCGGCGAAGAGCAGCCCGTGCGGGCCGTACGCCTCGGGGATGGCTGCGGCCGCCAGGAGGCCGACGAACATCGCGCCGAGGACGAGTACCCGGATCCGTGGATGCTGGGGGTTGTACCAGTCGGTCGACCACGCGGTGGCGATCCAGATCCACCACATCGCGGCAAGCAGGATCGCCGTCTGCCCGGCGTTCCACCAGTCGAGGTCGTCGACCAACCGCCGGGAGAGCAGGGCGAACGAGACGATGAAGGCCAGGTCGAAGAAGAGTTCGAGGAAGGACGCCTGGCGGGAGTGCGCCTGCCGGCGGAGCAGCCGTTCCGAGCCCAACCGTTCGCCGCCCGACCGTGCCGGATCCGACCGTTCGTCGCCCAGCCGTTCCGATTCTGGCCGTTCCGGCCGGCGCTCCTTCGCCAATTCGTCCGCCTTGCCTGGTCTGCCCAGGTATTCGTACCACGCGTGGGCGGAGCGAGCAGCGACGAACAGGCATTTCCCCGTCACCGCGAGGGCGACGGACGCGGTCAGACGGTGTCGCTGATGGTCGCCGAGCCGAGCACCACGTCACCGGCGGGATCCGGTCGGTAGGCGACGATCGCCTGACCCGCCGCCACTCCCCGGACCGCACTGTGCAGCTCCGCCCGCAGCGACCCGGCGTCGACCCGGACCGTCGCCGGGACCACCTGGCCGTGCGCCCGCAACTGGACCAGGCAGTCGACCGGGTCGGTCGGCACCGGTCCGCCGGTCCAGACCGGCCGCTCGGCCCCGACGGTGGAGACCTCCAGCGCCTCGGCCGGCCCGACGGTCACCGTGTTGGTCTTCGGGGTGATCGAGAGCACGTACCGGGGACGGCCGTCCGGGGCGGGCACCCCGAGCGCGAGCCCCTTGCGCTGGCCGACCGTGTAGGCGTAGGCACCGGCGTGGGTGCCGACCACGGCACCGGTCCGGGCGTCGACGACGTCACCGGGGGCCTCGCCGAGCCGGTCGGCGAGGAAGCGCCGAGTGTCGCCGTCGGCGATGAAGCAGATGTCGTGCGAGTCGGGCTTGTCGGCCACGCCGAGGCCCCGCCGGGCCGCCTCCGCGCGTACCTCGGCCTTGGTCGAGTCGCCGAGCGGGAACATCGACCGGTCCAGCTGCTCGCGGGTCAGCACGGCCAGCACGTACGACTGGTCCTTGGCCTCGTCGACGCTGCGCCGCAGCAGCCCGTCCGGGCCGAGCCGGGCGTGGTGGCCGGTCACCACCGCGTCGAAGCCGAGCGCCACCGCCCGGTCCAGCACCGCGGCGAACTTGATCTTCTCGTTGCAGCGCAGGCACGGGTTCGGGGTACGACCCGCCGCGTACTCGGCGACGAAGGTCTCCACCACGTCGTCGTGGAACCGGTCGGCCATGTCCCAGACGTAGAACGGGATCCCGATCACGTCCGCGGCCCGCCGGGCGTCCCGGGAGTCCTCCAGCGTGCAACAGCCCCGGGCCCCGGTGCGGTACGTCTGCGGGTTACGGGACAGCGCAAGGTGCACGCCCGTCACGTCGTGCCCGGCCTCCACCGCCCGCGCGGCGGCGACCGCCGAGTCCACTCCGCCGGACATGGCTGCCAACACCCTCACCGGTCCACCTCCATCCCCCGAGGGTAGCCGGCCCCACCAGCGGGATATTCCCGGCGTCAGCTCCGGGCGGACCGGATCGCACCGGCCCGGCGGGCCCGCTCGACCGCGCCCGGCAGGGCGGCGACCAGCGCGTCGACATCTTCGGTCGTCGAGGTGTGGCCGAGCGAGAACCGCAGCGACGACCGGGCCCGGTCGTCGTCGGCCCCCAGCGCGAGCAGCACGTGCGAGGGTTGGGCCACCCCGGCCGAGCAGGCGGACCCGGTCGAGCAGGCGATTCCCTGCGCGTCGAGGAGGAGCAGCAGCGCGTCCCCCTCGCAGCCGGGGAAGGAGAAGTGGGCGTTGCCGGGCAGCCGGTCGTCGGGGGCCCCGTTGTAGACCGCTTCCGGTACCGCCTGCCGCACCCGGGCGACCAGGTCGTCGCGGAGCGCGGCGACCCGGGTGGCGTACTCCTGCTGGGTCTTGACCGCGGCCTCGACCGCGACGGCGAAGGCGACGATGCCGGGCGCGTCGAGGGTGCCGGAGCGGATGTCCCGCTCCTGCCCGCCGCCGTGCAGCACCGGGGTCGCGGCCACGTCCCGGCCCAGCAGCAGTGCGCCGACCCCGACCGGCCCGCCGAGCTTGTGCCCGGTGACGGTGAGTGCCGCCACCCCGCTGGCGGCGAAGTCGACCGGCACCTGGCCGACCGCCTGGACCGCGTCGGTGTGGAACGGGATGCCGTGCGCGGCGGCGACCTCGGCCAGCGCGGCGATCGGCTGGACCGTACCGACCTCGTTGTTCGCCCACATCGCCGAGACCAGGGTCACCTCGGCACCGTGTTCGTCGAGTACGGCGGCGAGTGTCTCCGGGGCGAGCCGACCGGTGCCGTCGACCGGCAGCCAGCTCGGGGTGGCGCCCTCGTGCCGGGCCAGCCACTCGACCGGGTCGAGCACCGCGTGGTGTTCGATGGCGCTGGCCACCACCCGGATCCGGGCCGGTTCGGCGGCCCGCCGCGCCCAGAAGATGCCCTTGACCGCGAGGTTGTCGCTCTCCGTGCCGCCGCCGGTGAAGATGACCTCGGAGGGCCGGGCACCCAGCACGGCGGCGACCCGCTCCCGGGACTCCTCGACCCGGCGGCGGGCCAACCGCCCGGCGGCGTGCAACGACGAGGGGTTGCCGACCTCGCGGGCGGTCGCGACGTACGCCTCCAGTGCCTCGTCGAGCATCGGAGTGGTCGCCGCGTGATCCAGGTATGTCATCGGGTCCAGCCTAGTGCCAGGTCCGGGCCGACCGGCTCGGCCGGGACCAGGAGATGGCGGCGCCGGTGCCCCGGACCGGTCGGACCACCGTCGGTGGTGGTCCGACCGGTTCCGCCGGAACCGCCGGCCCGGCACGGGTCACCGGCGCTTACGGATCTCCTCGGCGGTCTGTGGTACGACCTTGTGCAGGTCGCCGACCACGCCGAAATCGGCCAGTTCGAAGATCGGCGCCTCGGGGTCCTTGTTGACCGCGACGATCGTCTTCGAGGTCTGCATGCCGGCCCGGTGCTGGATGGCGCCGGAGATGCCGAGGGCGATGTAGAGCTGTGGGGAGACCGTCTTGCCGGTCTGCCCGACCTGGAACTGGTGCGGGTAGAAGCCCGAGTCGACCGCGGCCCGGGACGCGCCGACGGCACCGCCGAGCAGGTCGGCCAACTCCTCGACCAGCTTGAAGTTGTCCGCGTTGCCGACTCCGCGACCGCCGGAGACCACCACGGACGCCTCGGTCAGCTCCGGCCGGCTGCCCTTCTGCTCGGCCACCCGGTCGACCACCCGGACCAGCTTGTCGGCCTCGCCGAGCACCACGTCGAGCCGTTCGACGGCGGGCGTCGTCGGAGCGGAAGCCGGGGCCGGGGTGACCGAGTTGGGGCGCAGCGTCGCCAGCGGCAACCCCCGGGTGACCCGGGAGGTGACGATGGTCGAACCGGCGAAGACGACCTGGGTGGCGGTGCCCTCCGTGGTCAGTTCCGTCACGTCGGTGAGCAGGCCGTTGTCCAGCTTGACCGCGAGTCGGCCGGCGATCTCCTTGCCCTCCTGGCTGGAGGCGAGCAGTACGGCGGCCGGCTGTACCCGGCGGACCAGGTCGGCCAGCACGGTCGCCTTCGGTGCGACCAGGTGGCCGTCGATCTCCTCGTGCTCGGCCGCGTAGATCTTCTCCGCGCCGTACTCGCCGAGCGTGCCGGAGAGCGCGTCGACCGCGCCGGGGCCGCCGAGCACCACGGCGGACGGGCTGCCGAGCTGGCGGGCGAGGGTGAGCAGTTCGAGCGTGACCTTCTTGACGCCGAACTCCCGGGTGGCTTCGACGACGACAAGTACCTCAGGCATGGCCATTCCTCTCCTGTCTCTCCGGCCCGCTCACACGAACTTCTCGGTGGCGAGGAACTCGACCAGTTTGATACCGCCGGCGCCGTCGTCGGTGATCCGCTGCCCGACCGAACGCGGCGGACGGCGGTGGTGGCTCAGCACCTCGGTCGTCGCGCCGGCGGCGCCGACCTCGCCCGCCGGCACCCCGAGGTCGGCCAGGGCGAGGGTCTGCACCGGCTTCTTCTTGGCGGCCATGATGCCCTTGAACGACGCGAGGCGAACCTCGTTGATGGTGTCCCAGACCGAGACGACGGCCGGGGTGACGGCGGTGACCACCTCGTAGCCCTCCTCGGTCTGCCGTTCCACGGTCAGCGTGGCGCCGTCGATGGTCAGCTTGCGGGCGCCGGTCAGCGCCGCGACACCGAGGCGTTCGGCGAGCATGTGCGGCATCACCTGGACCCGGCCGTCGGTCGACTCGGCGCCGCAGAGCACCAGGTCGGGGTTGAGCTGGCCGAGCGCGGCGGCGAGCACCCGGGAGGTGGTCACCGCGCAGGAGCCGGCCAGCGCGTCGTCCAGTACGTGCACCGCCTTGTCGGCGCCGAGCTGCAGCGCCTTGCGGATCGACTCGGTGGCCTGGGCCGGTCCCATGGTCAGCACGGTCACCTCGCCGCCGTGCGTCTCCCTGATCCGCAACGCCTCCTCGATGGCGTACTCGTCCATCTCGTTGATGACGTTGCTTGCCGACCCCCGGTCGACGGTGTTGTCGTCACTGCGCAGGTTGCGGTCCATGCTCGAATCGGGCACCTGCTTGACGAGTACGACGATGTTCATCGCGCTTCGACGACCCTCCTGTTGATGGCGATCCCGCCGTCGGTGAACAGCGGTCCCGCCGTCTGCAACGCTGCCCGCCCGGTTAGGTCCGGGCACCCCTCTCGTTACCTTAACGATCGGTCAGGCGTCCCGGGCGACCAGCATTCCGGTCGACGGCACGACGCTGCCCACGCGGCTATGTTACCCACAAGTAGCATAGGGTCCCGAAACCTCCGAAGTGACCCGGGTCACCGCCCGTCGCACCACCGGCCGGGACCGCTGACGCCGACCGGTCAACCCGGAGCAGCGGACGACCGCCCGTCAGCCGGCGGAGTCGAGCGCCTCCCGGATGCTCGCGATCATCGCCGCCTCGTTCGGGCTGATCCCGTCGTGCGCCCGGGCCACCTCCTCGGTGGCGTCCAGCACCGTCGAGCGGTAACGGGTCGCCTCGTCCGGCGCCTTCGCCCGCAGGACCTCCATCGCCCGCCGCAGCCCGGGCAGCACCGTCGCCCGTACGTCGTCCGCGCCGGTCGGCAACTGTGGCAGCGCACCGGTGGTGAGCACCTCCTGGACCAGACCGGAGGCCTCGGCGAAGGCGTTCGACGCCGCGAGGCTCTCCTTGATCATCGAAAGCGCGCCCGGTTCGGCATTGGACACCAGGAAAACCGCACCGAAGGCGGCCCGCTTCAGGTCCGCCCGTTCCTCGTCGGTCAGCGTCTGCGTCACGGCTTCGGAGTGTAGACGTAGGGGGTCGTGGTGGTGACCGTGACAAAGCCGAGCCGCTGCAGGATCGGCCGACTGTCGTCCGAGGCGTCCACCTGCAACAGTCCGAACCCGCGCGCCTCGGCCAACCGCGCCCGGTAGGCGACCAGCGCCCGGTAGATCCCCCGACGCCGCCACTGCGGCAGGGTCGAGCCGCCCCACAGGGTGGCGAACCGGGTCCCCGGGACGTACCGCACCCAGGCGGCGCTGACCAGCTCACCCTCATCGCTCTCGGCCACCACGATGGTCAGCGGCGGCTGGTCCAGCATGGCGCCGGCAGCCAACTCCCGGGCCAGACCGTCGGCCAGCCAGCCGCCGTCGCCGCCCCAGATCACCGACTTGAACCCACCGATCCGGTCCAGGTCCGCCCGGGCGGTCACCTCACGCAGACGTACGCCCTCCGGCAGGACCGGCAGCGTCGCCGCCAGCGACGCGACCGGACCGATCACGACGGTCTCCTGCTCCTCCGGCTCGAAACCGGCGGCCCGCAACCGCTCCGGCAGGTCGGCCGGCTCGTCGTGGCCGTGCAGCTTCCACTCCACCTGCTGGCCGAGCGCGGCGAAGTGGTCCCGCTGCCGCACGATCAGCTCGTCCAGCTCCGCGCCCTGCAGTCCGCCGAGGTCCCGGTAGGTGAGGAAACCACCCCGGTCCAGTCCCTGGATCCGCAGCAGCGGACCGTCCCGGTCCACCGTCACCCCCTCCGGCACCGGCTCCGGCGGCCGGGCCCGCAGCTGGGCGTCATACGCGGTGAGCAGCAGATCGGCGTCGAGATCAGTCACCTGACCAGGCTATGCCGCCCGTCCACCGGATAATCGTGATCGTGCTCCGGGCGATCAGAAACTGGTTCGACCCACGGGAACTCCGTGAGGTCGGCGAAACTCCCGACTACCGCTTCTCGCTCGCCAACGAACGGACCTTCCTGGCCTGGCTGCGTACCGGACTGGCGCTGGTCGCCGGCGGACTCGCGGTCGCCCAGTTCCTGCCGCCGATGCCGGTGGCGCACCTGCGCGAAGCACTCGCGGTCGCCCTGCTGCTGCTCGGCGGGACGGTCGCGGTCCGCGCCGTCGACCACTGGGCCCGGGCCGAACGCGCCATCCGGCTCGGCGAGGAACTGCCCGCCTCCCGGTTCCCGGCGCTGCTCGCCCTGCTCGTCGGGCTCGGCGCGGTACTGCTGGTCGTCGCCGTACTGGTCCAGGCGGTCCAGCGCCGGTGACCGGCGCCCCGGATGCTCCGCGCGCTCCGGCCTCGTCCCGGGACGCCGGACTGGCCCGGGAACGGACCCGGCTGGCGTGGCGGCGTACCACCCTGTCGGTCACCGTCGTCGCGGTGCTCGCCGGACGGCTGGCCCTGACCCGGGGCACCGTCGGCGCGGTGGCCGCCGCGCTGGCCGGGCTCGGCTGGCTCGCCGTACTGGTCTGGACCGTGCCCCGGTACGGCAGCCGGACCCCCGGCGCCGGACGTACCCTGCCGCTGATCGCCCTGGTCGTGGCCGGATTCGCCATACTCGGCGTGCTGCTCGTGCTGACGCCGGTGCGCTGAGCTGACCCGGTACGTCATCATGGCCACATGGTCCGCCTCTATGCGCTCCTCGCCATCGTGCAACTCGTCCTGGCCGTCGTCGCCCTGATCAGCTGCCTCTCGGCGGAGGAGGACGAGATCCGGGCGCTTCCCCGGATCGCCTGGGTCCTGATCATCCTCTTCTTCCCGCTGGTCGGCTCGATCGCCTGGTTCGTCGCCGGTCGACCGCAGCCCGCCCCGGGCAGCGGCGCCGCAGGCCTCCGGCCGAGCGGCGGAGGTGCCGGGCGCGGTCATCGTCAGGTCGCGCCCGACGACGACCCCGAGTTCCTCCGGTCGCTCGACGAGAACCGGGCGAAACAGGACCGTCAGATGTTCGACCGCTGGGAGCAGGACCTGCGCCGCCGGGAGGAGGAACTCCGCCGCCGGGAGGCCGGCGACCCGCCCCGGGAGCCGGACAAGCCGGAGAGCTGAGCCCGGCACGCCGGTCCGCCCCACGGCACAGCCGCACGCCACACCGGCGTCATGTCGGTACGGCGGACCGGGGTCACCCAGGCACAATCGACGACGTGCAGATCGGGGTGCTCGGCCCGCTCGAGGTGACCGCCGACACCGGGACACCGGTGGCGGTCGGCGGTGCCCGACTGCGCCGGCTGCTGATCCTGCTCGCGCTGGAGCCGGGCCGGATCGTCGACACCGGCCGGCTGATCGACGGTCTCTGGGCCGACGCCCCGCCGGCCGGCGCGGCCAACGCGCTGCAGGCACTGGTGTCCCGACTGCGGCGGGCGATACCCGGCCTGCCGGTCGAATCGCACCCCGTCGGCTACCGGCTGGCGGTGGATGCGACGGCGGTCGACGTCCACCGGTTCGAACACCTCGTCCGCACCGGGCGGGACCTGCTGGCCTCCGACCCGCCCGGTGCCGCGACCGTGCTGGCCGACGCGCTCCGGCTCTGGCGGGGACCGGCGCTGGCCGACGTCGCGGACGCCGACTTCGCCCGCGCCCCGGCGGCCCGCCTCGACGAACTGCGGCTCACCGCCACCGAGCAGCGCGTCGAGGCCCGCCTCGCGGCCGGCGAGGCCGCCGCCCTGGTGCCGGAACTGCAGGCCCTGGTCACCGCCCATCCACTCCGGGAACGGTTCGCCGGGCAGCTGATCCGGGCGCTACGGGACACCGGCCGGGCCGCCGAGGCGCTCACCGCGTACGCCCGACTGCGCGGCACCCTCGCCGACACCCTCGGCACCGAGCCGTCAGCGGAACTCGCCACCCTGCACCTGACCCTGCTCCGCGACACGGCACCGCCACCTCACCCGACCGCCAGCGACAGCAACGGCGGCCCGGTCCCGGCCCGGTCGTCCACGGCGGCGCCGGAACCGACGCACAACCTGCCCACCCCGCTGACCAGTTTTGTCGGCCGGGCACCGGAGATCAGACGGGTCGGCGCACTCCTCACCGACGCACGTCTGGTCACGCTCACCGGCCCGGGCGGCGCGGGCAAGACCCGGCTGGCGATCGAGTCGGCGCGTACCCTGCTCGGGCAGGTGCCGGACGGCGGATGGCTGGTCGAACTCGCCCCGGTCACCGACGGCGCCGAGGTGCCGCAGACCGTGCTCCAGGTGCTCGGCCTGCGGGAACCGGGCCTGCTGGCCACCGCGCGCAACCGGGCCGCCATCCCCGAACCGTCGCCGGTCGACCGGCTCGCCGCCGCCATCGGCACCCGGCGGATGCTGCTGCTGCTCGACAACTGCGAGCACCTCGTCGACGCCGCCGCCCGGCTCGCCGACCGGCTGCTCGCCACCTGCCCCCGGCTGCGGGTGCTGGCCACCAGCCGGGAGCCGCTGGGCATCACCGGCGAGACGCTCTGCCCGGTCGACTCGCTTCCGCTGCCACCGCCGGACGCGGATCCGGAGATCGCGCTGACGTACCCGGCGGTGGGGCTGCTCGCCGACCGGGCCCGCGCGGTACGCCCCGACTTCACGGTGAACACCGGAAACGTCGCCCCGGTGGTCCAGATCTGCCGCTCCCTCGACGGCATGCCACTCGCCATCGAACTGGCCGCCGCCCGACTGCGCAGCATGACCCCGGCCCAGGTCGCGGACCGGCTCGACGACCGGTTCCGGCTGCTCACCGGCGGCAGCCGGACGGCGCTGCCCCGGCACCAGACCCTGCGCGCGGTCTTCGACTGGAGCTGGGAACTGCTCGACGACGCCGAGCGCGCCCTCTGGCGTCGGCTGGCGGTGTTCAGCGGCGGCGCCACCCTCGACACCGTCGAGCGGGTCTGCGCCGCCGACGGGCTCACCCCGGCGGTGCGCCCGGAGGACGTCCTCGACCGACTGGCCGCGCTGGTGGACAAGTCGCTGGTGGTGGTGGGCGGCGACGGCGAGCCGCGCTACCGGATGCTGGAGACCATCCGGGAGTACGGGCTGCGCCGGCTGGCCGAGGCGGGCGAGGCGGAGGCGGTACGCCGCAGCCACGCCACCGATTTCCTGGCCGTGGCCCGCCGCGCCGACCAGGGGCTGCGCCGGGCCGACCAACTGCGCTGGCTCGGCTGGCTGGACGCCGAGCACGACAACCTGCACGCCGCCCTACGCTGGGCGATCGGGGCCCGGGACGCCGGCCTCTCGGTCGGGCTCGTCGCGGCCCTCGGCTGGTACTGGTGGACCCGTGGCCTACGGATCGAGGCGGTGGAACTGGCCAGGCCGGCGCTCGCCCTGCCCGACGTCGAGCGGGTCCCTCCCGAACAGCTCGGCGTCGCGCAGCTGATGGCCGCGATGAACCTGCTCAGCACCGGTGAGTTCACCGAGAGCGTGCACTGGCTGGCCAGCGCCGCACGGACCGCCGCGGGGCACGAGGCCGACGAGCCGATGCTGCGCCTGATCGGACCGGTCTCCGTCGTCTTCCACGTTGACAAGGCGGCGACGGCGGTCGACGTCCTGGTCGACGGCTTCGCCGACCCGGACCCGTGGGTCCGGGCGGTGAACCGGATGTTCCGCGCCCACCACGAACTCAACTTCGGTCGGTCCCTGGAGGTCGCGGAGGCCGACACCCGGGCCGCGCTCGACGGGTTCCGGTCCATCGGCGAACGCTGGGGTACCGCGTACACCCTGGCCGCCCTCGGCGATCTGGCCAGCCGGCGCGGCGAGCCGGCCCGGGCCGCCGCCCTGCGCGGCGAGGCGCTGGAACTGATGCGGGTGGTCGGGGCCGCCGAGGACCTGCCGGTGATGCAGGCCGGACTGGCGCACGACCGGTGGCGGCTCGGCGACCGCGACCAGGCGTACGCCCTGCTCGCCGACGCCGACCGGCAGGCCGGGCGGATCAGCGACAACGAGTGCCGGGCCGCCGTCGCGCACATGTACGCCGAACTGCTCCGGCTCGACGGCGACCTCGTCGGGGCGCAGCGGCGGCTGACGCAGGCGGGCGACCTGGTCAGCGAACGCCTCCTGGCACCGCAGTGGCGGGCGACGCTCGCCTCGTCGAACGGCTACCTGGCCGGCATGCTCGACGATCTCCCGGCGGCCCGCGGGCACCACGACCAGGCGCTGACCTGCGCGCTGGAGTTCTACGACGCTCCGGTGCTGGCCACCGTGCTGGTCGGCTACGCCGACCTGGCCCTGCGCACCGGTCGGTCGACCGCCGCCGCCCTGCTGCTCGGCGCGGCGTACGCCCTGCGGGGTGGCGCCGACCTGTCCAGCCTCGACGGGCTACGGGTCGAGTCGACGGCCCGCGAGATCCTCGGTGAGGCCGCCTTCGCCGAGGCGTTCACCCGAGGTCGGAACAGCGACGTCACCCCCGCCGCACTGCCACACCTGGTCCGGACCCAGCTCGACTGATCAGGTCCGAACCGGCTCGACCACCCAGGTCCGGTTCGGCGGATCCGCCGCGGCTGCGCCGAGCCGGACCGGGTCGGCGGGTCAGACCCGGCGGCGGACCGCCCGGACCGCCAGCGGGGCGAAGACCAGCACGATCCCGAGCGCCCAGAGCAGCGAGGTGACGATCGGCCGCGGCTGCGGACCGGAGACCAGCAGCCCACGCAGCGCGTCGGCGAGGGTGGTGACCGGGTTGACCTTCACCCAGGCCTGCAACCAGCCCGGCATGCTCTCCGTCGGTACGAAGGCGTTGCTGGTGAAGGTCAACGGGAAGATCACCACGAAGCCGAATACCTGCACCTTCTCCGGATCGCTGGCCAGCACCCCGACCAGCACCGAGAGCCAGGACGCGGCCAGGGTGAAGACCAGCAGCAGGGCGACCGCACCGAGCAGGCCGGACACCCCGGTGCCGACCCGGAAGCCGAGGATCACCCCGACCCCGAGCAGCAGCCCGATCGACCACGCCTGCTTGACGGTGTCCGCGAGGATCCGGCCGGCCAGCGGCGCCCACCGGGCGATCGGCAGCGACCGGAGCCGGTCGAAGAAGCCCTTGGTCAGGTCCATGTTCAGCCCGAAACCGGTGGTGAGGGTGGCGAAGAGGGCGTTCTGCACCACGATGCCGGGCAGCATGAACCGCAGGTACTCACCCGGGCTGTTCGCGATCGCGCCACCGAAGACGTACGTGAAGAGCAGCACGAACATCAGCGGCTGGATGCTGAGGTCGATCAGCTCCATCGGGTTGTGCTTGATCTGCACCAGGCTCCGCCAGGCCAGGGTCATGGTGTGCCGCAGCCCGGTCAGTGGTCCCGTCCGGTGGCCGGGCAGGGCAGCCGGTGCGTTCAGAACGCTCATGCCCGCGCCCCTTCCAACTGGTCGGCACGGGAATCCCCGCGTTCCGGTTCTCCGGCGCGGTCGGCGTCCGGTTCCTCGGCCCGGTGGCCGGTCAGCGACAGGAAGACCTCGTCCAGGCTGGCGCCCCGCAGAGCGAGCTCGGCAACGGTCACCTCCGCCTCGTCGAGCCGGCGGACCACCGCCGGCAG
Organism: Plantactinospora sp. B24E8; assembly: GCF_039871735.1. Lineage (NCBI taxonomy): Bacteria > Bacillati > Actinomycetota > Actinomycetes > Micromonosporales > Micromonosporaceae > Plantactinospora > Plantactinospora sp. B24E8. The sequence continues at coordinate 43,812 of NZ_JBDPMH010000026.1, read as the reverse complement.
GGTGTCCCCACCGCTCACCGCCACGGTCGCGATCTGCTGGTTGAGTTGCGGCTCGGCACCGGTGACGTCGCGGAGCACGGCGAGCAGCACCGGCAGGTCGGCCGGGTCTGCGGGGCGTACCACCAGGGTCTGCCCACCGACCCGGGACTTGAGCTCCTCCGGCGGTCCGTACGCGATCACCCGACCGTGGTCGACCACCGCGATCTCGTCGGCGAGCTGGTCCGCCTCCTCCAGGTACTGCGTGGTCAGCAGCACCGTCACCCCCGAGTCGACCAGGTCCCGCACGATCCCCCACAGCTCGGTACGACTGCGCGGGTCGAGCCCGGTGGTCGGCTCGTCCAGGAAGAGCAGCCGGGGCCGGCCGACCAGGCTCGCCGCCAGGTCCAACCGCCGTCGCATCCCCCCGGAGTACGTCTTGGCCGCCCGGTCCGCCGCGTCGGCGAGGTGGAAGTCGGTGAGCAGCTGCCGGGCCCGGGCCCGGGCGTCGGCCCGGGACATGCCGAGCAGCCGGCCGATCAGCAGCAGGTTCTCCGTCCCGGTGAGGGTCTCGTCGACCGAGGCGTACTGGCCGGTGAGGCCGATCGTCTGCCGGACCTGGTGCGCCTCGCGGTGGATGTCGTACCCGCCGACGGTGGCGGTGCCGGCGTCCGGGCTCAGCAGGGTGGCGAGCACCCGTACGGTCGTGGTCTTGCCCGCGCCGTTCGGCCCGAGCAGGCCGAAGACGCTGCCGGTACGGACCGCCAGGTCCACTCCGGCGAGCGCCGTGGTCGCGCCGAAACGTTTGACCAACCCTTCGGCGCGGATGGCGTGACTCATCAAGGTTCTCCCATCGGTGTCCTGGTTCCCACCCTGACCAACGGGGCTGACTCGGCGCTGACATCGGGCGGAGCGCGCTGACATCCGGCTGACAGGGGCCGGTTCCATCGGGTTCCGGCAGTAGCGGATCCGCCGGGAGTCGGACATTCCGTATACCCGGGTACGGCGGCGGCCATAGCATGGCCCATCGGTGCACCCCTCGTACCGCTGTTCGGCGCGCCCCCGTGGCGCCCGGGGCGAAGGAGAGGGTGCGATGACGCACGAGGTGGTCGCCGGGCCGGTCCGGCCGCCGGACGGGCCGACGGGGTCGACGGGCCAGGCGGATCGGCAGCCCGACCACCGACGGCTCCGGCCGCCCCGGATACCGTTCGGCGTCGGCACGTACCTGCTGGTCCAGGCGGTGCTGTTGTTCTGGTGGGCGGCCCGCTATCCCGGACTGTTCAGCCCGGACTCCCTCGACCACGTCTGGCAGGCGACCAGCGGCAACTGGAACACCCACCATCCGGTCGCGTACACCGGGCTGGTCTGGCTGTCGATCCAGCTCACCGGCGGGGTCGGCGCGTTGACCCTGGCGCAGTGCTGCGGCCTGGCGGCGGCCCTGACGTACGCGGTCACCGGGCTGCGCCGGCTCGGCGGACCGGCCTGGGGCTGGACCACGGCGGCGGTCGTGGTCGTGGTGCTGCCACCGGTCGGCACGTTCGCCGTCTGTGTCTGGAAGGACGTGCCGTTTGTCATCTGCCACGTCTTCCTGCTCGGCACCCTGGCCCGGCTGGTCGACCGGCGCCGTGCCGGCGCCGGCACCCCGCTGCCCGGGGCGCTGCTCGGCGCGCTGCTGGCCGGACTGACCCTGGTCTGTCTGTTCCGGCAGAACGGTTTCCTGGTCGCGCTGATCGTCACCGGGCTGGTCGCCGTCCTGGTCCGGGGCACCGCACTGCGGGTACTGCTGGCCGGGGTGCTGGCCGCCACCATCGCGCTGCTCGCCAACTGGACCCTGCTGCCCGCCCTCGGCGTGCGGGACAGTGGCTCGGTCGTCGCCTACGAGTCATTCCTCGGCGACCTCGCGGTCGGCTACGACGCCGCGCCGCAGGACTTCCCGGCCGCCGACACCGCGCTGATGGCGACGGTGGCCCCACTGGCGCACTGGCGCGGGTCGGCGAACTGCTACACCGTCGACCCGACGGTCTACGATCCCGACTTCGACCGGCAGGCCGCCGCGGCGCACCGCGACGAGCTCCTCTCCGCCTGGTGGCGCCTGGTGCGCCGGGCCCCCGTGACGGTGTTGGAGGCACGCCTGTGCCGGGCCTCGGTCGCCTGGCGGCCGACCCCGGCCGGGATGCTTTCCGGCAACCCGACCGCCTGGGCGTTGCCGATCTACCTGGAGCGGGATCCCCGGTTCCACACCGCCGAGGTACGGGCGGTCGCCTTCACCCAGCCGGTCAGCGAACGGGCGAGCCGGCTCGCGGACAGTCTGTCCAACCGGATCGCCGGGCCGGAGTGGCTGCTGTGGCGCGGTGCCACCTGGGCCTGGCTGGCGTACCTGGTCGTCGGGCTGCTCGCCTGGCAGCGACGGGAACGGGCGGTACTGGTCCTCGCCGGGCTGAGTCTCGGCAACCAGCTCTCCGTGCTGCTGGTCAACAACGCGCAGGCGGCCCGCTACATGACCGCCCCGGTTGTCCTCGGCATCCTGCTGTTGCCGCTGCTCGCCGCCGGGCCGCCCCGGCCGCGTTCCGCCCTGGCCGACCCGCGCCGTGACACCGGCCCCGAGCCGACTTCGCCGCCACTGCAGGTCAGCAACGTCACCATCACGCCCGCGTCCGCCGCCGACCCCCCGCCCGACGACTGGTTCTGGTCACCGGACCGCTTCGGCCCCGGCCGGTAGGTGTGCCGGATGGTCTGGTAGGTTTCGCCGCTGCCGTGACCACGAACGACCTCAGGAGGTGAGACCCATTACCGCTATCCGGCCGGGTGCTCCCCTCCCCACGGCTGAACGGCCCCGCTGACGGCGGCCGTCGGGAGCGCCCACGAGGCATCCCGAAAGGCGACGAATGCCCACCTACCCCGGCTCCGACGGAGCCATGCTCTACTTCGACGACCACCGGACCGGCGACCAGCGGACCGGCGAACGGCGCCACGACCAGCAACACGACAACAGCGACGACGGCGGTAACCGGCTGCCGGTCGTCGCGCTCGCCGGCGGCGCGGCCCTGCATCCCGCCTACCTGGGCGACCTGGCCGGGCTGGGTGACCGGGAACGGCTGATCGTGCCGCACCTGCGGGGCGTGGGACGGTCCCCGCTGCCCGCGTCGGTCGAAGCGGCCTCGTACTGGCGGCAGGCAGAGGACCTGGAACGGCTCCGACTGCACCTCGGTCTCGACCGGTTGCTGCTGTTCGGGCACTCCGCCGGCACCCGGCTGGCGACCAGCTATGCGGTGCGGTACCCGCGACGCCTGGCCGGTCTGGTCCTGGTCACCCCGCCCGCCGGTCATCTGGTCGACGTACCCTCCGACGTCGGGGAACTGCGGGACCGGCGGCGGACGGACCCGGCGTTCGCCGCCGCCGTCGCCGCCTGGGAGGCCGGACCCGAGATCCTCGACGATGCCGGGTTCAACGCCTGGCAGCAACGGGTGGCGCCGCTGGCGTACGCCGCCTGGGGCGGGACGGAACGGGCCCACGCCGCCACCGCCCGGTACAGCTACCGGGCGAACCGGGCGTACTTCAGCGTCGAGCCGCCGCCGGACCTCGCCGACCGGCTCGGTGTGGTCACCGCCCCGGTGCTGGTCGTCGCCGGCGCCGAGGACTGCAGCGCCGGGGTCGCCCCGGTGGTGGCGCTGGCGAAGCTCTTTCCGGCCGGCGAGGTCGCGGTGATCGAGCGGTGCGGCCACCATCCCTGGGTGGAACAGCCGGCCGCGTTCCGAGACGCGGTCGACGGTTTCCTGCACCGGCTGCGGAGCTCGGCGGCGAGCTGACCGACCGGCGTGCGGCCCGGCGGGCGACAGTACGCCCGCCGGGCCGCTGCAGGAGCAGAGTCAGGCCAGGTTGGACGATCGCGGGTACGCGTCGGCCGGGTCGGTCAGCACGTTGACCAGGTACGGCACCCCGGCCGTGAAGGCCCGTTCCAACGCCGGCCCCAGGTCGGCGGCCTTGGCCACGGTCTCCCCCGCCCCGCCGAGCGCGGTGACCACCTGGTCGTACCGGAGTTCCGGTTGCAGGTCGGCGGCGACGTCGTAGCCGTAGATGGCCTTCATCGGGTGCTTCTCCAGGCCCCAGATGCCGTTGTTGCCGACCACGATCACCACCGGCAGCTTCTGCCGGACCAGCGACTCGACGTCCATCAGCGAGAACCCGGCCGCCCCGTCGCCCATCAGCACACAGATCTGCCGGTCGGGGTAGCTGACCCTGGCCCCCATCGCGTACCCCATGCCGGTGCCGAGGCAGCCGTACGGGCCGGGGTCGAGCCAGGTGCCGGGCTGCGCGGGTTCGAGGTAGCGGCCGGCGTACGAGACGAAGTCGCCGCCGTCGCCGATGGTGACCGCGTCCGGGGCGAGGATCCGGCGCAGTTCGCCGTAGACCCGGGCCGGTTTGATCGGGTCGGTTTCGGCGGCCATCGCCGCCGCGTCCTTGGCCCGGGCGGCGTCCTCGGCGGTCCGCAGGTCGGCGATCCACGACTCGTGGTCGGCCCGGTCGCCGGTGTGGTCGGCGAACGCGGTCAGGATCAGCCGCAGGTCACCGGCGGGGCTGACCGCCGGCTCGACGTGGCTGGCCCGCTGGCTCGGCGCGTCGACGACGTGTACCACGGTCGCGTCACCGAAGTCGCCGAAGCCGAGCCGGAAGTCGAGCGGGGTACCGACGACCACCACCAGGTCGGCGCCGGCGAGCGCGACCCGCCGGGCCTTGGCGAAGCCGAGCGGATGACCGGGCGGCAGCGCGCCCCGCCCCATGCCGTTGGTGAAGACCGGTACCCGGAGTGCCTCGGCGGCCGCCCGCAGCGCCTCGACGGCGTCTCCGGCGTACACGTCGGAGCCGGCGATCAGCACCGGACGCTGCGCCCGGGCGATCAGGCCGACGGCGGTCGCCACCTCGTCCGGGTCGGGCTCCAGCACCGGTACGGTCGGCGCCACCGGGTCCGCCCCACCGGTCGAGAAGACCACTTCGAGCGGCAGGTCGAGGAAGACCGGTCCCCGGTGCGGGGTGAGCGCGGTGTCCAGCGCGCCCGCGACCGCGCCGACCACGTCGTCGGGGTCGAGGACCGTGCCGGCGTGCTTGGTCACCGGGGCGACCAGCGGCACGTGGTCGATCTCCTGGAGGCTGCCGGCGCCCCACCGGAAGGCGGGTGCCCTGCCGCCGAGCACCAGCACCGGTGACGCGTTGAAGTACGCGCTGGTCAGCCCGGAGATGCCGTTGGTGACTCCGGGGCCGGCGGTGAGGACGGCGAGCCCGGGCCGGCGCTGGAGTTTGGCGACCGCCTCGGCGGCGAAGACGGCGGACTGTTCGTGCCGGACGTCGTAGATCGGGAACCCGGTCCGGTGCGCGGCGTCGTAGAGCGGGAAGACGTGCCCGCCGGAGAGGGTGAACATCTCCCGTACGCCGTATCCGCGTACCGCCGCGAGGGCGAGGTCGCCGCCGTGTCCTTCGATCCGTCCGGTCATCGCTTCGCCGCTCCCGTCATCCGCCTCCGATGTTGCTGCGAGGTTACCGGCCGGTCAGGAAAAACGTGAGGATCGCTCGCCTACCCTCGTCGGGTTGCTGTGCCCCTCCGGGGTCGGCCCGGCTCAGCGCCCGGTGAAGTCCGGCTTGCGCTTCTCGACGAAGGCGGCCATCCCCTCCCGCCGGTCGTCGGTGGCGAACAGCGCCGCGAAGAGCTGACTCTCCCAGGCCAGCCCGGAGGCGAGGTCCATCTCCAGTCCACCGTCGACGGCCAGCTTCGCCGCCCGCAGCGCCTGGGCCGGGCCGGTGACGTACGGCCGCACCATGGCGACCGCCTCGGCGTACACCTGGTCGGCGGGGACCACCCGGTCGGCAAGGCCGATCCGCAGCGCCTCGGCCGCGTCGACCATCCGGCCCGTCATGATCAGCTCCTTGGCTCGGGCCGGGCCGACGAGCCGGGCCAGCCGCTGGGTGCCACCCGCGCCGGGGATGATGCCAAGTTTGATCTCGGGCTGGCCGAGTTTGGCGTCCTCGGCGACCACCCGCCAGTCACAGGCAAGGGCGAGTTCGCAGCCGCCGCCGAGGGCGTACCCGGTGATCGCCGCGACGACCGGCTTCGGGATCCGGGCGAGTGCCCCGATCGCGCTGGAGAGGTCGGCGGCCCGCTGCGCCACGTCGACGTACGACATGTCGGCCATCTCCTTGATGTCCGCGCCGGCCGCGAAGACCTTCTCGCCGCCGTAGACGATGACCGCCCGGACCCCGGGGTCGGCGGCGACGACGGCAGCCGCCTCCCGCAACTCCTCCTGGACCTGAATGTTCAGGGCGTTCATCGGTGGCCGGTCCAGCCGGACGGTACCGATGCCCTCGCTGATCTCCACCCGGACGAAGTCGCCCACAGCCCACCTCCACGTCGAAGTCGCGAGGCTCACCCTAACGGGCGTACCGGCCGGCCGAACCCGAACGGGTGGTCTGCGGATGTCCGCCCCGGGCGGCGATTCACCCTGGCCCATGGCGGGTAACTTTGACTGTCGGGCCCAGCACGTCGAACTCGGTCGAGGCGGAACGACGATGACCACGTACTACGACGACCGTCAGGTCCGGATCACCTCGGAGGCGGTCCGGGTCGCCGGGCGGGCGTACCCGCTGCGGGAGATCAACCGGGTGTGGCACGTCCGGGCCGGCCGGCGCTGGGGGGTCCTGGCCGGTCGGGGTGCGCTGCTGGCCGCCCTCGCCGGCCCGCTGGCCGCCGCCGTGCTCGGGCTGCTGATCGCGGTACGCCTGCACGCCTCCCTCGCGGTCACCGTCGGCGTCGTCGGGGTCTCGGTCCTGCTCGGACTGGCCGCCGCACCCGTCGCCGACCTGCTGCTCGACCGGGTTGACCGCAGTTACGACCGGGGCAGTCACCGGCTGGAGATCTGGGCGCAGTGCCGGGGCGGACCGGTCCGACTGCTGGTCACCGCCGACGCACTGCGGTTCGGTCAGATCTACCGCGCGCTGGAACGGGCCGTCGAGCAGCGGACGGTCCACGCGGTCCGCCGATGATCCGTTACAGAAACTGTTCCATGCCCGTCCGCTGCCGTAAACAAATTGCCTGGCCGGCGGCCGGTCGTTACCAAGTCGGCAAGGTCATCTCAAGGATTCGCGAATGTCGTTCATCTAACAGAGATGGTCACTTCTCGGGGCGGGACGGCAATCGACGCCCGTCGCTAGCATCGAGCCACTCCGACAACAGACCTCGGGAGGTTTGATGCTGGCGATGCGCACACCTGCGCGCATTCTGGCCGTGGGGGCGACCCTTGCCTTCGCGGCGCTGCTCACACCGACGTCCGCGTTCGCCGCGGTACCCTCCACGGCCGAACTGGCGGGCATCGCGGAAAGCGTGCTCGTCACCGAGAACGCGGCCCTGCTCTCCGGGGCCGCCCAGAGCCGGGCACTCGCCGGTGCCCGACCGGCGGTCGCGCCGAGCGCGGCCGACACACTCGCCGCCCGGCAGGCCGTCCAGGCCGACCGGGACTTCGCCCGGCGACTCGCCGGCGCCGAGTTCAGCTCCGTCGACACCACCGTCACCGTCGTGTCGAGCACCGGCAGCGGCACCCGACGCGACGCCGAGGTGGTGGAGGAGACCACCTACCGGTACGCCGGTTCGGCGCAGGAATACCACTACACGGCCCGGCACCAGGTGCGCTACCTGCTGGTCGACCAGAGTTGGCGACTGGCGGGCATCACCGCGCTCGACCCGGCCAGCGAGTTCGGCGCGGCGCAGCTCACCCGGGTCGCCCGGGTCCCGGAGGCGGTCCGCCGGGCCGAGATCGCGCAACGGGTCACCCCCCTGCGCGCCTCACTGGCCACCAACCGGAGGGCCCTGGCCGCCGGGGACGCCACCAAGCTGGCCAACCGTCGGGTGCCGGCCGCCGACGCGGAACGCGCCACCCCGGACAAGACCGAGCGGGTCGGCGCGACGAGTACCGTCGGCCGCCCCGCCGACCGACCGCTGCCCGCCCCCGACCGGGTGGCGCAGCCGATGGGCGGCGAGGGCCCGCCCCACAACTACCAGGCGATGGTCGACTTCGCCCTCTTCTACGCGACCGACAACCCGGTCACCTACACCCGGGACACCAACGACTGCACGACCTTCATCTCCTGGGCCCTCTGGACCGGCCGGTACGCCGAGGCCGGCTCCGAGGACTACCCCGCGGTGCTCTGGAACCACGACGACTACGACGTCTGGTACTGGCGCTGCAACGACTGCACCCCGATCCACTCCTACACCTGGGGTGGCGCGACGAACTGGAACATCTACGAGAACAACTACGGCGGCCGGGTGACCTTCATGCCGTACCTCGATGATCTGCTCATCTCCGACGTCATGCAGATGGAGATCGACGGATACGGGGAAACCGACGCACCCGACCACACCATGATGGTGACCGGACGCGCTTCGGACGGCTGGCCACTGCTCAGCTATCACAGCACCGACACCGAGAACAAGCCGCTCTGGGACATCATCTCCCAGAACGACGGGCCGTACTGGGCCGCGCGTACCTGACGTAGCGGTCTACCATCTGAACAATCACACATGCCATTTCCGAATGGGACGAGGGAGGCAGCCGAAATGTTTTCCGGTCTGCGTGTGGCACCGGCCGTCGCTGCCGCCTCCGTCACGCTCGTCACCGCCGCTTCCCTGAGCGCCTGCGAATCCACCGGGGCCGCGCAACAGGCTGGCGAGCAGTGTCCGACGCCCACCGCCGCCGCTGTCCGGGAGCACGCCTCCCGGGCGGCGGCGGTGTTCCGGGCGACGATCGAGGAGCAGCCGCTCATCACCGACGGGGTGACCACCACCCGGGGCCTGGTCGCCCGGGTGGACGGGACGCTCGCCGGTGCCGGCGTGCCGGAGCGGGTGGCGGTCTGGCCCGGGGTGGACACCCCCGCCGAGAGTGACCTGCTCGGTGTCGGCACCGTACTCGTGGTCTTCGCCCGGCCACACGATCGGCCGACCACGGTCGACGGCACCCCGCTGCCCGGCTACGACATCACCGGCACCAACGCCCTGCTCTCCCCGGTGCCGGAGGGCGTCGTCCGGATCTGCAAGGGCGGACGCAGCGCCCCCGCCGCCGCCTCGGTCCTGGACGAGGTGTGAACCGCGCCGCCGTACCGACCATCGACAATCGTTGACCGGCACGCTTTGCTGGACTGGTGACGCTCTATTACCGGGACGACACGGTACGCGTAACCTCGGCCGCCATCCACGCCAACGGTCACGCGGTGCCGATCTCCGAGCTGACGTACGTCTGGCACGTCCGCGGGCCCGGCACCGCCCGGACCCGGTCCCGGCTGCTCGGCCGGGGCGTCCTCATCTTCCTCTTCTCGATCCCACCGCTGGTCGCGATGATCTGCGTGCTCTCCCTCGCCTACTCGGCGCACGACCGGGGGCAGTGGCAGCTCGCCGCGATCATCCTGGCCGCCTGCGTGGTCGGCGCGTTCGCCCTGACCCCGTTCCTGGAACTGCCGCTGACCTGGCTGGACCGCTCCTACGAGCGGGGTGTCCGGGTGCAGGAGCTCTGGGTGCAATGGCACGGCCACGAGATCATGCTGGTCCGGACCTCCGACGCGCTCCGGTTCGGCCAGATCTACCGCGCGGTGCAGCGCGCCATCGAGCAGCACGGCGGAGATCGCTGAGCGGAGCCGGGCCGCGGGGCCGAACGAAGCCGCAACAGGTCGGGTACTGCCGGCCATAGTTGGACGTGACCATCCAGATGCAACCGTCGGACCAGGAGCTGTGGTCGGCCTCCGAGACGGGTGACCCGGCCGCCTTCGGCCGGCTCTTCGACCGGTACGCCCGGACGGTCCACAACCACGCGTTCCGGCTCACCGGGTCGTGGACGACCGCCGAGGACGTCACCCAGTCGACGTTCCTGGTCGCCTGGCGGCGCCGGGGCGAGGCCCGGCTGGTCGACGGTTCCGTGCTGCCCTGGCTGCTGGTGGTGGCTATTAACACGGCCCGGACCGAGTGGCGGTCGGCACGACGGTGGCGGGCACTGCTGCACCGGATGCCGCCCGAGCGGAATGTGGACGGGGATCCGGCCGACGAGGTCGCCGGGCGGCTCGACGACGAACGGCGGGCAGACGGTGCTGGCGATGGGAGCGGACGAACTCTCCCCGACGCTGCGCCGGGCCACCAACTGGTGCCTGGAACGCAACGACGAGATCCACCAGATCCCGCTCACCGTGGACAACCTCGCGGTGGCCGCCCAACGGTCCCACAAGGCGGTGATGCTGTTCCTGACCGGCTCGGCGTACTTCGAGTGCAGCGTCGACCTGACCCCAGGCGGGGAACTCACCGGTGCCGTGGGCAGCGAGCCGGGTTGCGGGCCAGAGACTGGCTGCCCGGTCTGGTCCAGCGGATGTTGCTCACCTCCACCGAGATGGACAGCGGCGAGGTGGCGGTCGGCGGTCGGGTCAGTGTCCCGGGTGCGGCGGCTGGTATTGGAGCACGGCGACGGTCGGCAGACCCGGGCGCGGCTGACCAACGGCGCCTTCGGCCTGGTGAGCAGGGGGGACGTGACCGACCGGGCCGAACTGGTCGGCTACGACCGCGAGGGTCGGGAGATCGTCCGGCAACTGCTCTTCCCTCCGGACGAGGAGCAGGACCGCTGCTACACCGCCCCGGACGGCACCGTCGTCTACGGCAAGGCCGACCAGGACTGTCGTCCGGCGGAGCCCTGGGGGTTCTGAGGCGCGACGGTCACCGGTCGCCGGCGGCCGGCCGGACCACCGGCCGTCGGCACCCTCGGTAATGGATCTTGCGGGCTTGATGATCTTCGTTTGATACTCGCTGCGGCCTCGTCCCCCGGGCCGGGTCACGGTCGGCCGCTCGGCTGACATGGCCGTCGACAAACAGCGAGGAGAACCCTTGAGGCTCAACCGATCGCGGGCCGGCCACGCGGCCGTCAGCGCGGTGGTGGCGGCCGCCCTCACCACGGCGCTGCCGCTGCCCGCCACCGCGCAGACCCCCACCGAACCCCCGCCGACCACCGCGCCCGGCCGCCTCGGCCAGGCCGACCCGCACAGCCTGGAGATCCCGCTCATCACCGGCGACCGGGTGCTGTACCACCCGGCCGGCCGGGTCACCGGCCTGATCCGGGCGAAGGGCCGGGAGAACGTACCGGTGCAGATCCTCGACAACGGCAGCTCGGTCGAGGTCGTCCCCGCCGACGTACGACCACTGATCAACAGCGGTGTGCTGGACGAACGGCTGTTCAACGTCACCGAACTGAGCCGCCCCGAGTACCGGGACCGCGACGGCCTGCCGATCATCGTCACCTACCGGGAGAACCGGTCGGCCCGGCTGCGGGCCGGCGACGGTGTCGACGTACACGCCGCCCTCGACTCGATCAACGGCGAAGCGCTGACCGTCGACGCCGACAAGGCGGCGGACGTCTGGACCCGGCTGGCCCGGCCGACCGGCGCCCTGCGGTCCCTGGACGTCGCCCCCGGGATCAGGTCGATCGCCCTGGACGGGATCGTCGAGGCGGCCCTGGACGAGAGCGTTTCGCAGATCGGGGCGCCGGCCGCCTGGGCCGCCGGCTACGACGGCAGCGGGGTCAAGCTGGCCGTCCTCGACTCCGGTGTCGACACCGACCACCCGGACTTCGCCGGCCGGATCGGCGCCGCGGTGAACTTCACCGACGCCGCCGACGCCGAGGACCACAACGGGCACGGTACGCACGTCGCCTCCACCGCCGCCGGCACCGGCGCCGCCTCGGACGGCCGCTACCGGGGCGTCGCCCCCGGAGTCGAACTGCTCAGCGGCAAGGTCCTCGACGACCGCGGCTCGGGCTTCGACTCCGGCATCATCGCGGGCATGCAGTGGGCGGTCGACCAGGGCGCCGACGTCGTCAGCATGAGCCTCGGCCAGTACGTCGGCGCAAACGTCGACCTGAAGGAGGCGGCCCTCGAACAGCTCTCCGCCACCTCCGACACCCTCTTCGTGGTCGCCGCCGGCAACGCCGGCCCGAACGACGGCATCCTCGGTTCCCCCGGCACCGCAGACGCCGCGCTGACCGTCGGCGCGGTCGACGGTGCCGACCGTCTCGCGCCGTTCTCCTCGCGCGGTCCCCGGGTCCGGGACGGCGGCATCAAGCCGGACGTCACCGCCCCCGGGGTCGACATCACCGCCGCCCTCCCCGGCGGCGGCTACGGCACCATGTCCGGTACGTCGATGGCGACCCCGCACGTCTCCGGCGCCGCCGCGCTGCTCGCCCAGGCCCGTCCGGACTGGACCGGCCAGCAGCTCAAGTCGGTCCTGGTCAGCTCCGCCCGCCCCGGCGGCCACACCCCGTACCAGCAGGGATCCGGGCGGATCGACGTCGCCGCCGCCCTGCGGCAGACGGTGGTCGCCGAGACCGGCTCGGTCAACTTCGGCGCCGTGTCGGCCCCGGACGACAACGTACCGCCGGTCACCCGGGAGATCAGGTACCGCAACCTCGGCGACCGGGACGTCACCCTGGACCTCGCGGTCACCGGTGACAACCCCGCCGGCATGTTCAGCCTCAACGCCGACCGGGTGACCGTGCCGGCCGGTGGCACCGCCACCGTCCAGGTCACCGCCGACAGCCGGGCCGGTGGCGACCGGTACGGCAGCTACGGCGTCTACGTCGTCGGCACCGGGGACGGGCAGACCGTCACCACCGCCGGCGTACTGCGCCGCGAACCGCCGGTGGTCACCCTCACGATGAAGGCCGTCGACCGTACCGGCGCACCGGCGACGAACTGGAACGCCACCGTGTACGACATGAACAACCTGCGGGTCTACTACCCGGACATGCACGACGACGGCACCGCCACCGCCGAGCTTCCGGTCGGCGACTACCGGATCGAGGCGTTCCTGCGCTGGCAGCCGGACGGCACCGAGACCGGCGACGACTGGCTGGTCATGCCCAGTTTCGACCTCACCGAGCAGAACACCAGCGTCACCTTCGAGGCGAACGACGCCCGACCGGTCCGGCTCACCCCGCCGGACAAGAAGGCGAAGCAGGCCGGCATCACCGTCGGCATGCTCTGGACCCGGCCCGAGGACGGCTTCCGGTACCTCAACCAGTGGATGGGCGGGCCCAGCCCGGACGGGTTCCGCACCGGACAGCTCGGCCACGCCCCCGACAGCTGGGACATCACCGGCCTGGCCATCACCGACTGGCAGCGCGGCAACGTCGAGTACCACCTGTCGGACCGGCGGGACGGCTCGTTCTACACCGGGCTGAACCGGCAGACGCCGCAGAAGAAGCTCGCGCTGATCCGTACTCGGCTGGGCGCCTGGCTGCCCGACCGGACCGGCTGGCTGTTCACCGGACCGACGCTGCTCGGCTCGTCCCAGGCCACCGCCCAGCCCCTGCCCCGGGCCGTCGACGTCTACGTCGAGACCGGGGTGACCGCCTGGGGCCTGAGCCTCATGCAGAACGGCCCGGACGGCGTCGAGGCGTACTACTCCGGGGAGAATGTCAACTTCGAGGCGGGCCGGACGTACCAGCAGGACCTGAACATCGGCGTGTTCGGGCCGTACCTGCGGGAGGGCAACGGCGTGCTGCGCCGGGGCGACCAGATGGGCGGCATCCTCAACCCGACCACCGACGGTGCCGGCAACTACGGCGACAGCCTGGTCACCTCGGCGCAGACGGTCCTCTACCGGGACGGCAAGGAGTACGCCACCGCCGACACCCACCTCGACCTCGTCGTCTTCGACGTGCCGGCGGAGCGGGCCAGGTACAAGCTGGTCAGCACGATCCACCGGGACGCCCCGGTCTCCAGCGAGATCAGCATGGCCTACACCTTCACCTCGGCCCGGCCGGCCGGGGAGGAGACGGTGACGCTGAACGGGACCGTCGTCCGGTTCACGCCGAAGCTGGGACTGGACTCGACCGCACCGGCCCATCGGCGGTTCAGCGTGCCGGTGGCCGTACAGGGGCCGGGCGCGGAGGACGTGGCCGAACTGACCGTCTCGGTCTCCACCGACGGTGGCCGTAGCTGGCGGGAGGCCCGGCTCAAGCACGGTGAGATCACGGTCAAGAACCCCGGCCGGGGCGGCGGCGTCTCGCTACGGGCCGAGGTTGTCGGCCGGGACGGTACGACGTTGACCCAGACCATCATCAACGCGTACCGGACCGCCTGAGTCACATCGGACGGGTCCTCCGGGCCGTCCCGCCGAGCGGCGGAGCGGCCCGGAGTGTCAACCGGTCACTGCCGAAGGATCACTGGCCGGGCTGACCGGAGCCGCCCGGCAGCACCGGCAGGGAGTTGAGTCCCCGGATCAGTACGCTGGGCCGCCACACCAGCTGCTCGGGCGGGGTCGCGAGCCGCATCCCGGGGAACCGGCGGGCCAGCGCGGCGAACGCGACCTGCCCCTCCAACCGGGCCAACGGCGCGCCGAGGCAGTAGTGGATGCCGTGCCCGAACGCCAGGTTCGGGATGCTCGGCCGGTCCAGCACAAGCTGGTCCGGGTCCGGGAACCGGGCGGCGTCCCGGTTCGCCGACGACAGCGACACCACCACCGTGGCGCCGGCCGGGATCATCTGCCCACCGATCTCGACCGGCTCCAGCGCGGTACGGAACGTCGAACTCTGCACCGGCCCCTCGTAGCGCAGCAGCTCCTCGATCACCCCGGGCAGCAGCTCCGGCGCCGCCACCACCTGTGCCCAGCGCTCCGGCTCCGACAGCAGCACCAGCATGCCGTTGGCGATCAGGTTGGTGGTCGTCTCGTGCCCGGCGATCAACAGCAGGTAGACCATCGAGGTCAACTCGTCGTCGCTGAGCCGGTCACCCTCGTCCCGGACCGCCAGCAGGTCGGAGAGCATGTCGTTACCGGGCCGCTCCCGCTTCGCCGCCAGCAGCTCCCGGATGTAAGTGATCATGGACCGCACCGCGGCCGGCCACTCGGTCAGGTTCATCGGGCCGGCGAGGATCGCGGTGACCCAGCCCCGGAAGGCGGACTGGTCCTCCGGCGGGACGCCGAGCATCTCGCAGATCACCTGGATCGGCAGCGGTGCCGCGTACGCGTCGAGCAGGTCGACCTCGGCGGCGTCGCCGATGTTGTCCAGCAGCCGCTCGGCGATCTCCTCGATCCACGGCCGCATCGCCGCCACCTTGCGCGGTGCGAACGGGCCGGCGACCAGTCGGCGCAGCCGGGTGTGGTCCGGCGGGTCGCTGGCCAGCATGTGCCGGGTCAGTGCCTGCTCGACATCCTCGGAGACCAGCGTCCGGTACTCCACCCCGCCGGCTGGCGAAACACCCTTGCTCAGCCGTGGGTCGCTCAGTGCCCGCTGCGCGTCTTCGTACCGGGTGACCAGCCAGGCGTTCTTTCCGGTCGGCATGGTCATCTCGAGGACCGGACTGTCCCGGCGAAGCCCGCCCAGCACCTCGTGCAGGTCCCAGCCGGCGGTGAACGGATTGCTGACGGGTGCGGTCGTCACAGCTTCTCTCCCCGCTCTGGTGTCGGTGAGGATCCGGCTCCGGCGCCGCACGGGTCGCCGCGCCGGCCCGCGTCCATCCTTCCGACATCCGGTCGCCTTGTCGATGCCCAATTTGACGGTTCGCAACGACGTCGACTACCCAACGTGAGTTGACGTGATGCGTGGCCTGATGTCCGGGGCGTCGCCCCGGGTTGACCGAACCTGCGAGGATCGTGGGGTGGACACCGCTGTGCGCCGTACCAATTTGCGGAGCCTTGTCGGACTCGCGGCGGTCGCGTTGGCGCTGGTCGCCGCCGTACGCCTGGTCCCCTCGGACGAACCGACGACCCCGGCGCCGGCGTGGCAGCCACCCGACGGATTCGTCGCCGCGCAGACCGTGGACCTCGGTGACGGCCGTACGCTGCGACTCTGGACCGCGACGACCGGCTGGAGCGTCGAGAGCCTGGTCGAGGGTCGACACGCGGGCGCGGTCAGCGCCTGGGGCGGCGGCGACCAGTACACGGTCGCAGCGGTCCTCGACGGTTTCCTCGGCGACGTACCGGTGACCGGCGCCCACACCGTCTCCGTCCGGGTACCCGACGGCGCCGCCGTACCGGCCCGGGTGCACGACGGGAGGTTCCTCGTTCCCGGGTACGTCGCCGGGCCGACCGCACCGGCACTCCTGGTCACGCCGCTCGACGCCGCCGGTCGGGCGCTCGACGCCGAGACCTCCGTACCGATCGCCGGCCGTACCTGACGACGTCGAAATCGTAGCGGCGACGTGCCGTCGCGTACGAGGTTCCGGTGGCCGCTGCCCATTCCTTCAAGTTCACGGCCAACTAGAGCCGACTAGTGAGCACCCATGACGACCGCCACGCCATCAGCTGCTAACCCTCTGCGGGCCGCTGAAGCCACGTGCCCAGTTGCGGGCCGCTCGCAGGCTTGCAAGACAGGCCCCACGCGCAAGCTGCGCGCGAGACGCCCACGCCGGGGCGCGCTTCTAGCCGTGATCCGGATACCACGGAAGGCATCCAGATGTTCACGGTCAACGGCGCGTGCTGACCACAAGTCTGGCGAGCGCGCCGCATGGCGACGATCTTGGCTCGGCTTACGCCACCAGCTCCTCGCTGAGGGTCCATAAACGCGCGGCCGCCTCGGGGTCGCGGGCCAGGGAGCTCGGCTCGATCTGCTTGCCGCGAAAGAAGTAGCCTCCGGTGACCTCGGCCGCCTCTGGGGCGCTGGCCAGGTGGACCGGGGTGGCCGCGCCGGTCTGGACCGTACCCATGAAAGGCTTGGCGGCCGTGACGAGCAGCTTCGCGACGCCGCGGGCCTCACGGCCCAACTGGGTGCGGATGAGGCCCGGGTGCAGGCAGTTGGCGACCACGCCGGTGCCGGTCAGGCGCTTGGCCAACTCGGCTGTGAACAAGATGTTCGCCAGTTTCGACAGCGGGTAGCTCGGCTCGCCGCGGGCCAGTTCGTCCCAGGGAATCTGCTTGGCCGAGCGATGCACATTGGACGAGACCGTGATCACGCGGGCCGGCGCGCTGCCTACCAGCCGTTCCCGCAGCAGGCTGGTCAGCAGGAACGGCGCCAGATGGTTGACGGCGAACATGGTCTCGTAGCCGTCGACCGTGAACTGCTGCTTGAGCATGATCACACCAGCGTTGTTGTCAAGCACGTCGAGCCGGTCGTACTTCTCCAGCACCTCGGCGGCCAGCCGGCGCACTTCGGCCATGCTCGACATGTCGGCCGTCAGAAGCTCCACCTCGGCACCGGGCGTCCGATGCCGGATCTCCTTGACCGCCGCTCGCCCTCGCTCGACGTCGCGCCCGACGACGACCACGGTGGCCCCCAACTCGGCCAGCCGGGCCGCCGTCTCCCGGCCAATCCCGCTGGTCCCGCCGGTCACCAGACACACCTTGCCGAACATTGTGGTCATCGGCCCTCCCGGATGCACTTGCCGCAGCGCCATTCTCTCCACGGCGACGCCTCGGGTACCAGGGTTGGCTCGACGCCGTCAGCGGACGTGCCCAAGACCACGAGCACGACGAGCGCTCCCTCCGTCGAGCGAACGCGTGTGCCCCCGTACATCTGGCAAACGCCTGAAGACGTGCCAGCCCTCAGGTGAAGTGACCCCTATCGGCCGGACACCTCGATGTGTGTCAGGGACTCTCGGTGGATCTACTTGTAGGTCTCGTGGTTGACGCCCAACTCCCGGCCCACGTCACGGATCGTGCGACCAGAGTTCAACACCAGCGCCGCCGCTTGGCGACGGAACTCCTCGGGGTACTTGCTCTGTCGAGCCACAGCGATTTTTTTCCTCCTCGGCAGAGTGCCGAGCCAGGAGGTGTCCGGTCTCAGGGGATCACTTCATACCGATGGACCGC
This sequence comes from Plantactinospora sp. B24E8, assembly GCF_039871735.1. Taxonomy (NCBI): domain Bacteria; kingdom Bacillati; phylum Actinomycetota; class Actinomycetes; order Micromonosporales; family Micromonosporaceae; genus Plantactinospora; species Plantactinospora sp. B24E8. Next base: position 26,024 of record NZ_JBDPMH010000026.1, on the reverse strand, counting down.
GCCGGTCTCCCCCCTGCCACACCGACAACTGGGCTGCGGTCACGGAAGTCAGCGACCGGGGCTGTCGTGCCCTACCTTTCGGGCTCCGATGGCGGCCTCCAACCGCAGGCCGGTCCCGACGAGGACGAGCAGCCAGGCCAGCGTGAATGGACGGTCGGTGGTCGTACCGAGGGTGAGGTCGAGATTGGCCGTCCCCGGCGGGACGGCCAGCTCCGCTACAACCACCGGACCGACCACAATGCGAGACGAGACAGACACACCGCGCGTCAACCCATCGAAAGTCGTATCCCTCTCATAAGGTGTCCGCCATGCCAAGCGCCGAACATGAGACCCCGGTCGCCCTGGCCAAGCTCGATCCGAGTCTGGTGGCCTGGTTGCTGACACACGTCTTCGACGTGAAGGTGCCCGACTACCACCACGCCCGGACGCACTCCACGGACGTACGGGTGCTGGTTCCGCGCACCTACCACGCGGACAGCATGCTGCTCTTCTGCGATCCGGCCGACCGGCCGCTGCTCGCGGTCGTCCTGGAGATCCAGCGCGGCTGGGACTCCGGGAAACGACGCACCTGGAAGCTCTACGTGGCCCAACTCGAGGCCGAGTTGGATGTCGACGCCGCGTTACTCGTCTACTGCCCTGATTCCCGGATTGCCGGGCGCTATCGCGACCTCTTCGAGTTCACCGGACTGAGTCTGACGCTGCGCCCGTTGATCTTCACTCCGGGCGACGTACCGCTGGTCGTGGATGTGGACCTGGCCCGGAGCAACCCGGCCCTGGCCGTGCTCTCGGCCATCTGCCACGGCAACGATGCCCAGGTGGAAGCCACCTTCCCAGCGCTGATGGAGGCACTTCGTGCGGTCAGTCCGAAGACGGCAATCTTGTATTATGACGTTGTGCTGGCCGGGCTGCCGACAGCGGCCCGGACTCGTTGGGAGGCTTTCATGACCACCACCGTGGGCCACGAATACCGCAGCGAACTGCTGCGTGAACTGGCCGCTCAGCACGAGGAGCTGGGCGAAGCCCGGGGCGAAGCCCGGGGCGAAGCCAGAGGTGAGGCCAGAGGTGAAGCCCGAGGCCAGGCAAAGGGTAAGGCCCTGGCGATCGTGACCGTACTTGAGGGGCGCGGCGTCGAGCTACCCACCGAAGCCCGCGAGCAGATCCTCACCTGCACCGACCTCACCCAACTCGACACCTGGCTACACCGGGCCATCACCGCCACCACCATCAACGACGTCCTCCAGGGATAGCCGACGGACCGGTCCCGGGGCTACCCGTACCGGGCGGCCAGGTCGACGGTGCGGCGGGCGGCGGCGACCATCGCCCGGTCGGCGAACCGGCCGTCCGGCAGCACCACCGTCCCGGAGTCCCGGGTCTGCGCCTCGGCGACCGCGTCCAGCAGCTCCCGGGCCCGGGACACCTCCGCCTCGGCCGGCCGGAACGCCTCGACGATCACCGGCAACTGCCGGGGATGGATGGCGGTCCGACCGAGAAAACCGAGCCGCCGCCCGTACGCGCACGACGCGGCGAGCCCGGTCAGGTCGGTGACGTTGGCATACACCGGCAGCATCGGCGGCGGCAGTCCGGCCGCCCGGGCCGCGACCACGATCCGGCCACGTACCCAGGTCAGGCCCTCCTCGACGGTCACCCCGAGATCGGAGCGCAGGTCGGCCTCGCCGAGCCCGAGCGCGGCCACCGCCGGGTCCGCGGCCGCGATCTCGTACGCCCGCTCGACGCCGACCGCCGACTCGACCAGCGGATACAGCGGTGCCGGCAGCCGCGCGGCGACCCGGCGGACCGCCTCGGCCGACTCCACCTTCGGCAGCCGCAGCCCGGCCAGCCCCGGTGCCCCGGCGACCGCGTCGAGGTCGGCGTCGACGTCCGGGCCGGTCAGCTCGTTGACCCGGACGTGCACCGGTACCGCGTGCACCGAGCCGACGAACTCGGCGACCGCGTCCCGGGCGTACGCCTTGCGGGCCGCCACCACCGCGTCCTCCAGGTCGAGGATGACCGCGTCGGCGCCGGAGTCGACCGCCTTGCCGAACCGGTCCGGCCGGTCGCCGGGCACGTAGAGCATGGTCAGCGTCATCAGATCGCCCCCTCCGCGCGGAGTGCGGTGATCTCCTCGGCGGTGAAGCCGAGCCCGGCCAGCAGCTCGTCGGTGTCCTGCCCGTGCCGCCGGCCGGTGTGCCGGATCCCGCCCGGGGTCGCCGACATCCGGAACGGCACGTTCTGCATCCGGACCGGGCCGAGGTCCGGGTCCGGCACCGAGACCACCGTGCCGAGTGCGGCGTACTGCGGGTCGGCCAGGATGTCCCGGACGTCGTAGATCGGCGCCACCGCCGCCTCGGCCTGCTCGAACGCGGCCACCACCTCGTCGCGGTCCCGGGCCGCGACCCAGGACCCGACGGCGGCGTCGAGCTCGTCGGCGTGCGCGGCCCGGCCGCTGCCGGTGCCGAACCACGGCTCGTCGACCAGGTCCGGCCGACCGACCAGCCGCATCACCCGTTCGGCGATGCTCTGCGCGCTGGTCGAGACCGCCACCCAGCGCCCGTCGGCACACCGGTACGTGTTCCGGGGCGCGTTGTTGTTCGACCGGTTTCCGAGCCGGGGCTGCAGGTAGCCGAGCTGGTCGTACCAGGTGATCTGCGGCCCGAGCATGGTCATGATCGGCTCGATGATCGCCAGGTCGACAACCTGCCCGGCCCCGGTGACGTCCCGGGACCGCAGCGCCAGCATCACCGCGTACGCGGTGGCGAGTGCGGTCACCGAGTCGGCGAGCCCGAACGGCGGCAGGGTCGGCGGGCCGTCGGGTTCACCGGTGGCGGCGGCGAAGCCGCTCATCGCCTCGGCGAGGGTGCCGAACCCGGGCCGCCGGGCGTACGGGCCGACCTGGCCGAAGCCGCTGATCCGGGCGATCACCAGCCGGGGGTTGACCGCGTGCAGCTCGGCCGGCCCGATCCCCCACCGTTCCAGGGTCCCGGGGCGGAAGTTCTCCACCAGGACGTCGGCGTCGGCGACCAGCCGGCGCAGCACCTCGGCGCCGGCCGGGGCGGAGAGGTTCGCGGTGACCGTCCGCTTGTTGCGGCCGAGCACCTTCCACCAGAGTCCGATCCCGTCCTTCGCCGGCCCGTGTCCCCGGGACGGGTCCGGCTTCGCCGGATGCTCGACCTTGACCACCTCGGCGCCGAAGTCGCCGAGGAAGGCGGTGGCGAGCGGGCCGGCGAAGAGGGTGGCCAGTTCGACCACCTTCACCCCGGCCAGTGCGGCGGGTGCCTGCCCGGCCAGCGCGGCGGGCCGGTCACCGTCGGACGCGGAGAACCCGGCGGTCATGCCGCGCCTCCGTCCGACAGGTCGACGGCGCAGCGGAAACCGATCGACGGCGACCGGGTGAGGCCGGCACCGAGCGACAACAGCTTGATCGACATCTCCGGTGGTTGCGGACCGCCGTCGAAGTACCAGTCCGAACCCTCGGCCCGGTACGCCGCACCGCCCTTGAGGATCACGAACCGGGTACGCCCGTCGGTGTGCTCGCTCTCGGTCAGGTTCCACACCAGCGGTTCGGCCCGGTGCAGCAGTCCCGCCTCGGCGGCGACCTGCCACTCGTCCTCGGTCGGCAGCCGCAGCCCGGCCCAGGCCGCGTACGCCCGGGCGTCCGCCAGCTCGACGTGGGTGGCCGGCGCGTCGGGGGCACCCCAACCGGCGCCGCCGTCGGCCCACGGCCAGCGTTCGGGGCGGACCGGCCGGTAGCCGGTGGCCCGGACGAAATCGGCGTACTCGGCGTTGGTCACCTCCCGCCCGGCGATCCCGAACCGTCCAAGATGGACGGTTCGGTGCAGGGTCACCGGCTGGTGCAGCCTCGGCGGCAGCGGCTTCCACTCGTCGACGTACGGCGCCTCGCCGTACAGGCCGGTCTCCCGGAGCCGGTACCGGACCAGCAGCTCCCGTCGCCCGCCGTCGACCGCCACCAGTCCGGCCGGTACGTCGCCCCGGCGAGGTCGGCCTGCCCCGGGCGCCGGCGCGGGGATCCGGACCGCTGCCCGGGCTGGGAAGTCCGGCGCCCCGGCCGGCGGCTCGTGACGCGGCACCGGCTGCCCGTCCAGGATCTCGGCCACCGCGGCGATCCCGCCCGGCGGCAGCGGGAAGCCCCGGACGGCGTACCGGCCGTCGGGGAGCCCTTCCTCGGTCAGCGGGGTGCCGGTGACCAGGTCGTGAAGCCGGTGGCCGGGCCGGGTCGCCGTCTTCTCCAGCCAGGTCTCCTGGGCCTGGTCACTCCGGTTCACGACCGTCCACAGCGCGGTGCCGTCGTGCACCCACCGGGAGGCGTACACCCCGTTGCCGGCGTGGTCGGCGAGCGGTGTCCAGTCCTCGGACCGCAACCACGCGGCGTGGCTGCCCTGCACCCGGCGCATCGCCCGCAGCATCGCCCGGTCCCGGTCGTTCCAGCCGACCCAGACTCCGAAGACGCTCTCCCAGACCAGCACCCCGACCCCGTTCAACCAGGCCGAGTGCAGCTCGTCCAGGTGGCTGCGGTGCCAGCGGCGGGTGTGGTGCAGCATGTGCCGGCGCTCGAACCACTTGGCCCGGAGCACCCCGGGCACGGACGAGTCGGCGAACCACTGCGCCCAGGACATCGCGTGGTCGGCGATCCGGGCCAACGGCACCCGCGACTCACCCTCCAGGACCAGGCCCGGACGGACCGAGTCGAGGGTTTTCCGCAGCTCACCGGCACCCTCCTTGAGGGTGTCCAGGAAGATCCCGTCCACTCCGAGCCAGCCGGCGAGCGCGGCCACCTCCTCGGCGTCCGGGCCCGGTTCGCGGCGGGTCCCGACGTCCCACGGGTTGTAGTCGACGAAGACCCGTACCCCGCGCGCCTGGAAGGTCCGGACCACCTCGGGCAGCTCCGGCACCTGACGGTAGTAGTCGAACTGGTTCCGCTCGTCGAGCCCGATCACCGGGTACGCGTGCCAGAGCACCACCCCGTCGAAGCCGCCGAAGTCCCGTTCCGCCGCCGCCAGGAAAGCGTCGACGGTGAAGATCCCCCGCTGGTGGTCGTAGAGCGTCTCGTCCCAGAGCCAGACCAGGCCGACACTGAAGTTGTCCCCGGCGACGGTGTCGTAGTGCCCGCCGTCGTAGGCCAGCCGACGCCGCGCCTCGGCCCGCCAGCGGGTGATCCGGTCCCGCCAGGCCGGCCAGTCCGCCGGGTCGTCCGGAGCGGCGAAAATCTTCGCCTCGTCCAGCACCGACAGGTCCGCCTCCGGCTCCAGCGGCACCGCCGTCGGCCGGTCGATCGGCCTCGGCACGTACGGGTTGAAGGTCACGCCGCCTCCTCGCTGCGTTGGTAGGACTGGGCGAAGAGTTCGTTGATCTCGTCCCGGGTGGGCAGCGCGGTCGAGGCGCCCGGCCGTCGGGCGCAGGCGGCTCCGGCGGCACAGGCCCAGCTCAGGGCCGACGTCACCGCCGCCGCGTCGACCGGGCCACCACGTTCGGCCCAGGCCACCGCCAGGGCACCGGTGAACGCGTCCCCGGCCGCCGTGGTGTCGACCGCCTCCACCGTCGGCGACGGCACCGACAGCCGCAGCCCGAACCGGTCCGCGTACCGCACGCCCCGGGCCCCGAGCGTGACCACCGCCCGGGGCACCAGCGCCAGCAGCGCGTCCAGCAAAGCGTCCAGTCCGCCGTCGGGACCGCCGGTGTCGTCGACACCGGCAATGACCGCCGCCTCCACCTGGTTGACCACCAGCAGGTCGACCACGTCGAGCAGCTCCGCCGGCAGCCGCCGGGCCGGCGCCGCGTTCAGTATCACGGTGACCCCGGCGGTACGCGCCCAGGCGGCCGCCTGGACCACCGCCTCGACTGGCACCTCGAGCTGGGCCAGGAGTACGTCCGCCGCCTCCACCACCGCCTGGTCCGGGTCGGCGAGGCTGGTCAGTTCGCCGTTGGCGCCGGGCGCCACCACGATCAGGTTCTCGGCACCGGCGTCGACCGCGATCAACGCCACCCCGGACGGCCCGGGCACACTACGCAGCCGCCGTACGTCCACTCCCGCGTCCGCGAGGCTGGCCCGCAACTGGTCGGCGAACCCGTCCTGGCCGACCGCCCCGACAAACGCACACCGGGCACCGGCCCGGGCGGCGGCGACCGCCTGGTTCGCCCCCTTGCCCCCGGGTACGGTGCTGAATCCGTTGCCCAGCACCGTCTCCCCCGGACGGGGCAGGGTCGGCGCGGTCACCACCAGGTCCAGGTTGGTACTGCCGACCACCACAACTCGGGCATCCATCACAGAATCTCCTCGCTGACCAGCCGACGGGTCCGGTCGGCCAGGTCGACAAAACCGATGCCGTCGAAACCGGCGATGCTGCTGTGCAGCCGCCCGCGCAGCGGACCGGTCCACTCGGCCGGCAGGTCGGCGGCCCCGGTCAGCGCACCGGTGATCGAGCCGACCGTGGCCCCGGTCGAGTCGGTGTCCCAGCCACCGCTGACCACCGCGCAGATCGACCGGACCAGGTCACCCCGGCCGTACGCCAGCGCGGCGGCGACCAGGGCCGCGTTGTTCCGGACGTGCACCCAGTGCAGGTGCCCGTGCCGGGCGTACAGCGCGTCGAGCACCGACTCCCAGTCGTCGTCGCCGGACGCCGCCGCGCCGAGCGCCCGGGCCTCCCGGACCGCGGTCGCGAACCGGCTGCGCGGCGGCAGCACCGACTCGCCCGCGTCGAGCACGGTCGCCACGTCGTCGGCGACCACGGCGGCGGAGGTCATCGCCGCCACCCAGAGTGCCCCGTACACCCCGGATCGGACGTGGCTGACCACCGCGTCCCGGTACGCCAGCTCCGCCGCCCGGTCCGGCCGGCCCGGGTTGACCCAGCCGTAGACGTCGGTACGGATCTGCGCGCCGATCCACTCCCGGAACGGGTTGTGCCGCCGGGCCGTCTCCGGCGGGGTCAGCCCGAGCAGCAGGTTCCGGTACGCCACCCGTTCGGCGGTGAAGACCCGACCGCCGGGCAGCCAGTCCAGCCACGCCTGGGCCACGTCCACGCTGCCGAACTCCGGCCCCCGGGTCTCCCGGATCCGCAGCGCCAGCAGGGCGAAGTTGAGGTCGTCGTCCTCCGGCATGCCGTTGATGTTCTCGGCGAGGCTGTTCACCGCGCTGCGCCGGTTCCACGGCCAGCGGGCCGCCACCTCGGCCGGCAGCCCGGCGGCGGTGAAGTAGCCGCGCAGCGGCCACCGCCCGGTCGCGGTGAGGATCTCCCGGATCCCCTGCCGGGGGATCTTCTCCACCGGCTTGCCGAGCAGGCAGCCGACCGCCCGGCCGAGCCAGCCGCCGTGCAGCCGGTCCGGGTCCGGCGGCCCGGTCGGCAGACCGGACTCCGCCGGCCAGGTCGCCCGGATGTCGGCGAGCGCCTGCGGCTCCGTTGCCGGATCCGGGTCCGGCAGGGCGTCGCACTCGTCGAGCAGTTCCGCCGCCAGTCTCCGCAGCTCCGGACCGGCCGCCACCGCCGACGCCCCGCTCACCGGCGGCACCGTCGACCCGCCGGCCGCCGCCCAGCGGGCGGCGACCGCCGAGACGTCCCGGCCCTCGTCGGCGCTGGCCGCCAGCTCGTGCGGCAGCAGGTCCTCCGGCTGTACCCAGGTCAGCCGCAGCGAAGCGGCAGCGGCCGGGGCCGCCGACAGCCCGGCCGGGCCCGGCGCCGCTGTCCCGGCCAGCTCCGCCGCCGTCCCGGTCCTGGTCCCGTTCATGCCAGCCCGGCGAAACGCTCGGCGCGTCGGTCGAACCGCTCCCGGTCCCGCGCGAAGATCTCCCTCGCCACCCCGGCGAGCTGACGGGCCGGCTCGACCAGATCGGTCCGGGACGCCTCGGCGACCACCTCGGACCACTCGGTCGGCACCGCCGCCGCGCCGCCGAGCGCCCCGGCGATCGCCCCGGCCATGGTGGCCGTCGAGTCCGCGTCCCGGCCGTAGTTGACCGCCCCGAGCACCGCCTTCCGCAGGTCGCCCCGGGCCACCACCAGCATGCCGAGGGCCACCGGCAGTTCCTCGATCGCGTGCAGCCGGCTTGGCCGCCGCGCTCCGAGCCCCGGGCTGCGGTACTCCTCCCCCACCGTGTCGTACGGTGCCATCGCGGCCCGCAGCGGGGGGATCGCGTCCCGCCAGTCGGCGTACCCCTCGGCCTGCCTGACCACGGCGGCGATCGCCGCCCGGGTGCCGTCCCGGGCCAGGTCGAGTACGGCGGTCAGCACGTCGTCGACCCCCGCCCCCGGGGCCATCGCGGCGGCGACCGCGGCGGCGAAGACCGCCGCCGCCTCCCGCCCGTAGCTGTGCTGGTGCGCGCCGGCGATCTCCACCGCCTCGGCGTACGCGGCGGCCGGGTCGCCGGCGTTCACCACCCCGACCGGGGCCATGTACATGGCGGCCCCACAGTTGACGATGTTGCCGACGCCGCCCTCCCTCGGGTCGACGTGCGCGTGGTGCAGGCGGGTGACCAGCCACCGCTCCGCCGCGGCGAGCCGGTGGAAGGTCACCCCCTCCCGCTCCAGGTCCGGGATGTAGACCACCCGCTCGATCAGGTCGGGTACCAGCAGCTCCGCCACGTCGTACGCGTCGAGGTGGTCCCGCTTGCGCAGGTACGCCCGGACCAGCGCGTGGGTCATCAACGTGTCGTCGGTGATGTGCCCGTCGCCCTTGTGGTACGGCGCCAGCGGTCGCGCGGTGGCCCAGTCGGCGTGGAACGGGGGCACGATCCCCTCCACCCAGCCGCCGTACCGGGCCCGGATCTGCTCGGGCAGCGCCGTTTCCGTGGCACCGCCGAGGGCATCGCCCACCGCGGCGCCGACCAGGCAGCCGACCGACTTGTCGAGCAAGAGTTCCATGGTTACCTCAGGACCTGCTTCCCACCGTCGACCAGCTGCGTGGCGAGCTGGTCGAGCGTGATCTTGTTGGCGAAGTACTGCTGCAGTGCCGGGGTGGCGTACTTGGTCTTCCACTCCGGGTAGCCGTCGACCATCTGGAACGGTGCCACCGTCAGGTCGGCGGCGCTGGCCGCCGCGACGTCCCAGCCCTGCTTGCCGCCGGTCGCCTTGACCAGCTCCTCGTTCGCCTGCTTCCCGGTCGGCACCAGCCAGTCGCCCTTCGCCAGCTGGGCCATGTTGGCCGGGTTGAGGAAGAACTCCAGGAACTGGGCCGCCTCCTTCGGGTGCGCCGAGTCGGCGGAGACCGACAGCGTCTGCGGGTTGGCGGCCTGGTTGGCGGAGAGTCCCCTGACCGGCGGCAGGGTCACCCAGTCGAAGTCCTTCGGCGCCTGCTCCACCATCTGCTGGCGCAGCGAGACCGAGCCGGGGATCATCGCGTACTTGCCGGCGAAGAAGCCCGGCAGGGTGTCGGCGCCGCTCATCCCGAGCGCCTCCGGCGCGGCGGACTTCGCGGTGTAGAGCATGTCGTGGATCCGCTTCGGCACCTCGGTCTCCGGGGCGCCGATCCGGACCTCGGTCTTCCCGCCGTCGGGGTAGAAGTACTTGCCGTCGAAGTTCAGCGCGAGGTTCAGTACCCGGTTCGTCGGTGACTTCAGCGCCCAGGCGACACCGTACTGGCCCGGCTTGGTGAGCTTCTGGGCGTTGGTCTGGAACTCGTCCCAGCTCCAGCCGCTCTCGGCCGGCGGCACCGTGATCCCGGCAGCGTCGAGCAGCTTCTTGTTGGCGATGACCACCTGCGACTCCAGCAGGAACGGCACGCCGGTGACCTTGCCGTCGAAGGTCGCGGTGTCCCAGACCCCCTTGTCGATCTGGCCCTTGAAGTCGTCGGAGAGCAGCCCGGAGAGGTCGGCCAGGTAGCCCTGCCTGCTGAACTCGCCGATCGAGGCCGCCTCGTAGTGCACGATGTCCGGCGCGTCACCGCCCTCGAACGAGGTCAGCAACTGGTCGTGTACGGAGTTCCAGTCGCCCTGGACGTACTCGACCTGGATGTCCGGGTGCTCGGCGTTCCACTTCGCGACCAGGTCCTTGTTGGCCTGCAGCGACTCCTTCTGCCAGGCCAGGCTGAGGAACCGCAGCTTGACCGGCCCGGAGCTCTCGTCGTCACCGCCGCTGCCGCAGCCGGCGAGCGTGCCGAGGCCGACGGCCCCGGCGAGTGCGACGGCGAGGACCCGCCGCCGGGTGAGTCTGTGGAGCATGGGGGATACCTCCTGGTGGTGGGGTGTGGGTGGGTCGGGTTGCTCAGCCCTTCACCGCGCCGGCGAGCGACCCGGAGGCCAGTCGGCGCTGCATGAAGGCGAAGAAGACCAGGCTGGGCAGGGTGGCGAGCAGTGAGCCGGCGGCCAGCGGGCCGAGCCGGGCGGTGCCCTCGATGCCGACGAACCGGGCCAGCGCGACCGGCAGGGTCGCCAGTTCCGGGGTCTTGATCAGGACCAGGGCGAAGAAGAACTCGTTCCAGGCGGAGATGAAGGCGAACAGCGCGGTCGCGACCAGGCCGGGGGTCAGCAGCGGGAAGATCACCCGACGCAGGGTCTGCAGCCGGGTGGCGCCGTCGACCGACGCGGCCTCCTCCAGTTCCCGGGGGATGTTGCGGACGAAACCCTGGAGCATCCAGAGCGCGAACGGCAGCGCCCAGACGACGTAGATCAGCACCAGTCCGGCGTGGGTGTTGGCCAGCCCGACCTGCCGCAGCACCAGGAAGATCGGGATGATCAGCAGGACGAACGGGAAGAGCTGGGAGAGCAGCACCCAGCCGAGGGCGACGGTGCCGAGCCGGGTCCGGAACCGCGCCAGGGCGTACGACGCCGGCGTCGCGATCAGCACGGTGATCACCGCCGAGGCGAGCGAGACCTGGAGGCTGTTCCACGCCGCCCGGCCGAGTTCCTGTTCGGTGAAGGCCTGGACGAAGTTGGCCAGCGTCGGGTGGTCCGGAATCAGCGTCGGGTGCAGCTTGACCAGTTCGCGGGGCGGCTTGAACGAGGTGGAGACCAGCCACACCAGCGGGAAGGCCAGGAAGACCAGGTATCCGGCCAGCGCCAGGTACTGCAGGCCCCGGCCGACCCGGTTGCGGCGCTTCCGGTTCCGCCCCGGTTGCGCCCGGGTCAGGGTCGCGTCGGTTGTCATCAGTTCGCCTCCCTGAGCCGGCGACGCAGGTACACCGCGAGCAGCGCCACGACGATCACCACCATCACGTTGCCGAGGGCGGCGGCGTAGCCGTAGTTGCCGTACCGGAACGCCTCCTCGTACGCGAAGAGCATCGGCAGCATGGTCTTGCCGCCCGGTCCACCGGCGGTGAGCACGTAGACCAGGCCGAACGAGTTGAAGTTCCAGATGAAGTCGAGCGAGGTGATCGCGACGACCACCGGCATCAGCGACGGCAGCGTGACGCCGCGGAACCGCTGCCAGGCGTTGGCGCCGTCGACCTCGGCCGCCTCGTGCAGCTCGCGCGGCACCCCCTGCAACCCCGCCAGGAGTACGACGGTGGTCTGCGGCATGCCGGCCCAGACCCCGACGATGATCACGGCGGGCAGTGCGGTGCTGAAGTCGCCGAGCCAGGTGGTCCGCAGTCCGTCCGCGCCGACCCGGTGCAGGAACTCGTTGAGCAGCCCGGCGTCGGGGTGGTACACCAGCCGCCAGAGGATGCCGACCACCACCGGCGGCATCGCCCACGGCACGACGGCCAGCACCCGGGCCACCCCACGGAACCGCAGCCGCTGGTTGAGCAGCAGGGCCAGGCCGAGGGCGAGCACGAACTGCAGCACGGTCACCGAGAAGGCCCAGAGCAGGCCGATCCGGAACGAACTCCAGAACAGGCTGTCGTGCAGCAGTTCCCGGTAGTTGGCCAGGCCGGTGAAACCGATCTCCACGTTCCGGCCGGCGCGGGCGTCGGTGAACCCGAGGTAGATGCCGCGCAGCAGCGGGAAGACGGAGAGGACGAGGACCGGCAGCAGCGACGGGAGCAGCAGCAGGTAGACCGTCGTACGGTCGGAGCGCCCACGTCGGGACGGCCGCCGGCCGCCGGTCCGGTCGACCTCCGGCCGCTCGGTCAGCGTGGTCATCAGATCACCTCCATCGGCGTGGTGACGGGTTCCGCTCCAGCGGGCTGGCTCGGTGCGGCGGGTCGGGGGGCCGCGCCCGGGGGAAGGCTGGAGGCGCGGACCGCCAGGCTCGGCGCGACGTGCGCCCGCCGGGGCGGGAGGTCGGGTTCGGCGATCCGCTCCAGCAGCAGCTCGGCCGCCCGGCGCCCCCGGTCGGCGGAGCCGAGCGAGACGCTGGAGAGCTGCGGGAACGCCATCTGGGCCAGTTCGGTGTCGTCCATGCCGACCAGTGCCACGTCCTGCGGCACCCGCCGGTCCTCGCTGAGCAGGGCGTGCAGGGCGCCGACCGCGATCAGGTCGTTGGCGCAGAGCAGCGCGTCGGGTTCGGCCCGGGCCAGCAGTCGGGCGGCGGCGGCCCGGCCGGCGGCGTACTGGAAGTCGCCGACCTCGATCAGGTTCTCGTCGACGGTGATGCCGTGGTTGGCCAGCGCGGCACGGAAGCCGGCGTCCCGGGCCGCGCCCGGGACGGTGTCGAGTGGACCGTTCAGGAAGCCGATCCGCTGGCGGCCGGTGGCGAGCAGGTGGTCGACGGCGAGCCCGACACCGGCCCGGGAGTCGGTACGGACGTTGTCGACCGGCGCGTCGTCGGGCAGCTGGCCGACGACGACCACCGGGACCGGGCTGACCACCATCGCCTCCAGGTGGTGGTCGGTGAGCCGGATCGGCGAGACGATCATGCCGTCCACGTACCGGTGGGCCAGGCGCCGCAGCAGCGAGATCTCGCCGGCGACGTCGCCGCCGGTGGCGTGTACCAGCAGTTGCCGGCCGCTGGCCGCGACCACCGCCTCGATGGCCCGCATCATCGCCACGTAGACCGGGTTGCCGATGTCGGCGACCGCGAGGGCGACCAGACCGGTGCGCTGGGACTGCAGCGACCGGGCGATCGCGTTCGGCACGTAGCCGACCTCGGCCGCCGCGGCACGGACCCGGCGGACGGTCTCGGGGCTGCCGCCGACGCCGTTGAGCACGCGTGAGGCGGAGGCGATCGAGACGCCGGCCCGGGCGGCCACCGTGTGTACGGTCGGCCGGCCGTCGGCGGAGGGCTGTAAACGTTTACGACCCATGCACCGAACCTCCACCCCTGACTTGTAAACGTTTCCAGGGAGTCTGCTCCCGCGTCAGCAAGGCGTCAAGACCCTGTTACAAAAATGTTTCTCCGCAGCTCAGCGGCTTCGTTGGCCCCTTCGGCGGGACGACACGGACAGGGCGCGGCATAGCGGCGACCCCGATACTGGCCGGATGACACCCCCGTTTCCCGAACCCACCAGTCCGGCCCCCGGGCGTGCCGAGGTGTTCCTGCGCTACCTCGACTACTTCCGGGAGACCGTGGCGACCAAGGTCTCCGCACTGCCGGACGCCGAACTGCGGCACAGCCGGCTACCGTCCGGCTGGACGCCGCTGGAACTGGTCAAACACCTGCGGCACGTGGAACTTCGGTGGATCGAATGGGGATTCCAGGGACACGACGTCGGTGACCCGTGGGCCGACCGCCGCGACGACCGCTGGTACGTGGCACCCGCCGAGACCCGCGACGACCTGCTCGACGCGCTGCGCACCCAGGGCGCGCACACCCGGGCGGTGGTGACCGGCAACGACCTCGACACCCGGGGCGCCCCCGGCCCGCGCTGGGACGGTGCGGAGCCGCCGCCGCTCGAACGGGTGCTCTTCCACCTGCTGCAGGAGTACGCCCGCCACGCGGGGCACCTCGACGTGGTGACCGAGCTGTCCGGCGGCCCGGTCGGCGAGTGACCCGGATCCGACGAGATTTTCCGGCCGGAACGTGTCGATCCGCAGTCCCCTCGTTCGTACAGAGGGTAAGAGGCCGTCGGCGCGGTGCCGGCGGCCGTGACCGAAGGAGTTGGCATGCCGCAGTACCTGCTCAGCATCTACCAGGGCGACGGCGACCCGCCCGGCCCGGAGATCCTGGACCCGATCATGGAGCGGCTGGCCGCGCTGAACCAGGAGATGAAGGCCGCCGGGGCGTGGGTGTTCAGCGGCGGCCTCCATCCGGCGAGCACCGCGACGGTGCTCCGGGTCGACAGCGGCGACGTGCTGATGACCGACGGCCCGTACACCGAGGGCAAGGAGCATCTCGGTGGCTTCACCGTCGTCCGGGCGCCCGACCTGGACGCGGCGCTGGTGTGGGGTCGCAAACTCGCCGAGGCGATCGGCCTGCTGCCGATCGAGGTACGGCCGCTGGCCGACGAGGCCGACAGCTGTGACCCGGCCTCGGCCTGACACCTCCCGCGACGGCATCGCGCAGGTGTTCCGCGCGGAGTACGGCCGCGCGGTCGCCGTCCTGGTCCGCGTCCTCGGCGACATCACCCTGGCCGAGGACGCGGTCCAGGACGCGTTTGTCACCGCCCTGCGGCAGTGGCCGGAGCAGGGCCCGCCACCGAGTCCGGCCGGCTGGATCATCACCACCGCCCGGAACCGCGCGGTCGACCGACTCCGTCGGGAGGCGGCCGGACACCGGGCGGTCGACCGACTGCACCGCGAGACGGTCGGGTCCGTGTCGCACCTCGACGATCCGCCGTACGTCGACGATCCGCCGCCCGCCGAGGAGGGACCCGTGCGCGACGACCGGCTCCGCCTGATCTTCACCTGCTGCCATCCGGCGCTCTCGCCGGCCGCCCAGGTCGCCCTGACACTGCGTCTGCTCGGCGGGCTCAGCACCGCGCAGATCGCGCACGCGTTCCTGGTACCCGAGCCGACCATGGCCCAACGGCTGGTCCGGGCCAAGGGCAAGATCCGGGCGGCCCGCATCCCGTACCGGATTCCGGCCGAAGCCGACCTGCCGGACCGGCTGCGGGCGGTACTGGCTGTCGTCTATCTCGTCTTCAACGAGGGGTACACGGCCAGTACCGGTGACCGGCTGGTCCGCGAGGATCTCGGCGCCGAGGCGATCCGGCTCGGCCGGCTGCTCGCCGACCTGATGCCGGACGAGCCGGAGGTGCTCGGGCTGCTCGGGCTGATGCTGCTGGTCGAGGCACGCCGGTCGGCCCGTACCGGCCCGGACGGCACCCTGGTCCGGCTGGCCGACCAGGACCGTCGCCGCTGGAACCGTCACCTGATCGACGAGGGGCACGAGATCGTCCGCCGCTGCCTACGCCGGGACCGGCCCGGGCCGTACCAGTTGCAGGCGGCGATCCAGGCGGTGCACACCGACGCACCGACCGCGGCCGGCACCGACTGGCGGCAGATCCTGATGCTCTACGACCACCTGCTGGCGGTCGCGCCGAGTCCGGTGGTGGCCCTGCACCGCGCGGTGGCGGTCGCCGAGGTCGACGGGCCGGGTCCGGCGCTCGCCCTGGTCGACGGGCTCGCCCTGGACCGCCACCACCTGTTCCACGCCGTCCGGGCCGACCTGCTGCGCCGCCTCGGTCGCACCGGGGAGGCCGCGCGGGCGTACGACACCGCCGCCGACCTGACCGGCAACAGCGTCGAGCGGGACTTCCTGCGGCGCAGCCGGGCGGCTCTGCCGGCCGATGGGTGATCCTGGCCGGCGGCCGGGCGGCCCCGACCGGCCGG
The DNA here is from genome assembly GCF_039871735.1 of Plantactinospora sp. B24E8. Taxonomy (NCBI): domain Bacteria; kingdom Bacillati; phylum Actinomycetota; class Actinomycetes; order Micromonosporales; family Micromonosporaceae; genus Plantactinospora; species Plantactinospora sp. B24E8. The sequence continues at coordinate 10,435 of NZ_JBDPMH010000026.1, read as the reverse complement.
GTCGGGCGGCGCTCACGCCCGGCCGGCTCAGCCGGCGCTCACGCCCGGCCGACGCAGGTCGTCGACCTCCACCACCTCCCGGCCGAGCGGCCAGAACGCGGCCGGAACCAGCTTGAAGTTGGCGATGCCGAACGGGATCCCGATGATCGTCACGCAGAGCGTCACCCCGGCGACGATGTGGGTCAGGGCGAGCCACCAGCCGGCCAGCACCACCCAGAGCACGTTCGCCAGCCCCGAGCCGAGACCGGCGCCGGGCTTCGCCACCAGGGTCCGGCCGAACGGCCAGAGCGAGTAGTACGCCAGCCGCATCGCGGCGACTCCGAACGGGATGGTCACCACCAGGACGAAGCAGATCAGCGCCGCGATGCCGTACCCGATCGCGAGCGCGATGCCGCTGCCGAAGATCAGCCAAAGGATATTGAGGACGAACCGCACCATGCTCCCATGGTGCACATCCGGATCAAGCCGCCGATCGGTTATTGCCCGGGCCGCGCCGGCGGTACGTAGAGTTCGTCGATCTCCGACCGGAGCGGCAGCGCCACCGAGGCGCCGAGCTTGCGGGCGCAGGCGGCACCGGCCGCCGCCGCCCAGTGCACCGCGTCGACCAGGTCCCGCCCCTCGCCCCAGGCCACCGCCAGGGCACCGGTGAACGCGTCCCCGGCGGCGGTGGAGTCGACGAGATCGACCTTGACCGCCGGCACGTGCATCCGGACGCCGTCCCGCTCGCCGTACCAGGCACCGTGCCGGCCCAGGGTCAACACCGCGTGCGGTACGACGTCGAGCAGCGCCTCCGGCGCCTCCCGGCCCCGCCCGGTGATCGCCCGCGCCTCCGCCTCGTTGACCACCAGCAGGTCCACCAGGTCCAGCAGCTCGGTCGGGACCGGCTGCGGCGGGGCCGCGTTGAGCAGCACCTTCGTCCCGCCCTCCCGGGCGGCCCGGGCCGCCTCGGTGACCGTGCCGACCGGGATCTCCAACTGCGCGACCAGGACGTCCGCCTCCCGGACCGCGGCCAGCTCGCCGTCACCGAGCCCGACGAAGGCCGAGTTGGCGGCCGGGGTCACCACGATGGTGTTCTCCCCGTCGGCGTCGACCGTGACGACCGCGACTCCCGAGGCGCCGTACACCACCCGGACCCGTTCGGTGTCGACCCCGGCGGCGGCGATCCGGGCCTTCAGGGTCACCCCGAACGAGTCGGAGCCGATCGCCCCGAGCAGCGCCCCGTCCCCGCCCGCCCGGCTGGCCGCGATCGCCTGGTTGGCACCCTTGCCGCCGGCGACCATCACGAAGTCGCTGCCGAAGACGGTCTCCCCGGGCTTCGGCAGGACCCCGGTCATCACCACCAGGTCCATGTTCGCGCTGCCCATGACCACCACCCGTGGCCGTTGCCGTTCCACCGACACCTCCCGTTCGCGCAGAGATCGAGTCTAGAGCGGGCCGCTGCCGGCGCCGTCTGGCAGGCTGCACGATATGGGTCAGATGCCGATCGGAGTCATGTACCGCTGTGACACCCCGCCGGAGCAGCTACCGGCGTACGCCCGGCTGGTGGAACGGCTGGGCTACGACGAGCTGTGGGTGGTCGAGGACTGCTTCTTCGGCGGCGCGGTCTCCACCGCCGCGGTGGCCGCGGCGGCGACCGAGACGCTGAAGATCGGCATCGGCATCCTGCCAGCGGCGTTCCGCAACCCGGCGCTGGCCGCGATGGAGCTGGCCAACCTCGCCCGGCTCTTCCCCGGCCGGATCCTGCCCGGTTTCGGGCACGGCATGCCGGACTGGGTACGCCAGGTCGGCGCCGACCACCCGTCCCCGCTGGCGGTGCTCGGCGAGACCGTGTCGGCGGTCCGCGCGCTGCTCGCCGGCGAGACCGTCACCGTGGCCGGGCGGCACGCCCAGCTCGCCGAGGTGGCCCTGGAGTTCCCGCCCGTCCAGCCACCGCCGATCGCGACCGGGGTTCGCAACGCCCGCTCGCTGCGGCTCTCCGGACAGGTGGCCGACGGCACCATCCTCGCCGAGTGCGCCAGCCCCGACTACGTACGCTGGGCCCGCCGTCTGATCGACGAGGGGCGCCGGGAGGCCGGCCGGACCGACGACCACCGGCTCACCGTCTACGCCCACCTGGACTTCGACGACGCCCGGGCCAGCGCCCGCCGGGAGATCGCCGCCCGGCTCGTCGACGGCGGGCCGCTCTCCCCGGCCGACGCCGAACTGGCGGCGGAGTTCACCGCGCTGCTGGCCGCCTCGCCCGGGGTCGCCGCGCTCGCCGAGGCGCTGCCCGAGCACTGGCTGGAACGGTTCGCCGCGGCCGGCAGCGCGGAGCAGTGCGCGGCGGCGGTGACCCGGCTCCGCGACGCCAGCGCCGACGCGGTGGTCTTCATCCCGCCCCGGGACGCCGCACTGGCGGTCGCCCAGATCACCCTGGCGGCGGAGTCGCTGGTCCCGATGGTCCGCGCCGCCACGGTGTGAGGAGGGCGGTCAGGCGGCCCGGGCGGTGAACCGGTCCCCGGGTCGGTCGACCACGAGCGGCAGCCCGAAGGTCTTCGACAGGTACTCCCCGGTGATCGTCTCCGCGACCGGACCCTGCGCCACGACGCCGCCCTCGCGCAGCAGCAGCGCGTGGGTGAAGCCCGGCGGGATCTCCTCCACGTGGTGGGTGACCAGCACCATCGCCGGGGCCTCCTCGTCGTGGGCCAGTTCGGCCAGCCGGGCGACCAGGTCCTCCCGGCCGCCGAGGTCCAGTCCGGCCGCCGGCTCGTCGAGCAGCAGCAGCTCCGGGTCGGTCATCAGGGCGCGGGCGATCTGCGTCCGCTTCCGCTCCCCCTCCGAGAGGGTCCCGTACGTCCGCTCGGCCAGTCCGGCGACGCCGAGCTGGTCGAGCAGCGCGACGGCGCGCGCCTCGTCCATCGCGTCGTACTGCTCACGCCAGCGGCCCACCACCGACCAGGCCGCGGTCAGGACCACGTCCCGGACCCGTTCCTCGGCCGGGATCCGTTCGGCCAGCGCCGCCGTGGTCACCCCGATCCGGGTACGCAGTTCCGCCAGGTCGGTGCGACCGACCCGCTCACCGAGCGCGTGCACCACCCCGGTCGTCGGGTGCAGTCGTCCGGCCGCCAGGTTCAGCAGGGTCGTCTTGCCCGCGCCGTTCGGGCCGAGCACGACCCAGCGCTCGTCGGCCGTCACCCGCCAGGTCACGTCCTTCAGCAGCGGGTTGCCGGAGCGTTGCACCCCGACCCGGTGAAGGTCGATGACCACGTCCGGGCTCAGCGGTGGCGTCTCGGCACCGGCGTCGGCGGTCTGGCCACTGTTGGAGAGGGAAACGGGCTCTTCACGCACCCTGCCATCCAACCACGCACCGCACCGCCCCCCACGGGCGCCGTCCGGACCGTAGGGTGGGGCGCCGTGTCCGACGTCACGGCGTACGGAGGTGTGCGGTGTCAGCGGTGATCGAGATCGCCGGGCTACGCAAGTCGTTCACCAGCCTGCGGCACGGTCGACGCGTCGCCCTCGACGGCTTCGACATGCTGGTCGAGACGGGTCAGGTGCACGGATTCCTCGGGCCGAACGGGTCCGGCAAGACCACCACGTTGCGGACCCTGCTCGGTCTGGTCCGGCCGGACAGCGGCCGGATGGCCCTGTTCGGCGAGCCGACCCCGGAACGGCTGCCGGCGGTGGCCCCCCGGTTCGGCGCCATTGTGGAGAGTCCCCAGTTCTTCGGGAACTTCAGCGGTTGGCGCACCCTGCACCTGCTGGCCGTCGCCGGCGGAGTACCGACGACCCGGGTCGACGAGGTGCTCGAGCAGGTCGGGCTCCGCGACCGGGGCGAGGACCGGGTCAGGACGTACTCGCTCGGCATGCGGCAGCGACTGGCGGTGGCCTCGGCGCTACTCAAGGAGCCGGAGCTGCTGATCCTCGACGAGCCGGCCAACGGCCTCGACCCGGCCGGCATCCGGGAGATGCGTGACCTGATGCGCGACCTCGCCGCCGCCGGGGTGACCGTGCTGGTCTCCAGCCACATCCTGGCCGAGATCGAGCAGATCTGCGACCATGTGACGATCATCTCGCGGGGCCGTCGGGTGGCCGCCGGCCCGGTCGCGGAGGTGCTCGCCGGCTTCGACCACGGCGAGTTCCGGGTCCGGGTGGCCGACCAGGACCGGGCCGCCGAGGTCCTGACCGCGGCCGGGCTGACCGTCGCCACACTTTTCGACCAGCTGGTGGTCGGCGGGGTGGAGGATCCGGCCCGGCTCAACCAGCTCCTCGGCGAGCAGGACCTCTGGGTCTCCGAGCTGACTCCGCTCACCCCGGATCTGGAGAGTGTCTTCCTGGAGTTGACCGGTACCCGACCCGAGCCGGGGGTGCCGCGGCAGGTCGACGAGTCGGTGCTGCCGGCGGCCGCCGGGGACGACCCGGTGGCGGCCACCGTCGACGACGACCGGGCGGCGGAAGCCGACGTTTCGGAAGGGGTACGGCAGTGAACCTGGTCCGGGCCGAGTTCGGCCGCCTCGCCGCCCGCCGCTTCGTCCAGCTGATGGTCGTGCTGCTCGTCGCCGCGTTCACGGTCACCGTCCTGGCGACCCTGGCCGGCTCGCGCCAGCCGGACGCCGGCGAGATCCAGATGGCTCAACAGCAGGCCGACGAGCGACGCATGGAGATTGGCGGCCTGTACGACGACTGTCGCCAACTGGAGGCCAGCGGGCAGTCACCGGCGGACCACTACGCCCGCGACTGCGAGGACCTGAACCCGGCCCGGATCGACGCCTCCGACCACCTGCCCGGGGTTTTCGTCTTCGACCGGCAGATCAGGGAACTGGCGTACTTCCTCATCGCCTTCCTCTGCCTGTTCGGCTTCCTGGTCGGCGCCTCGTACATCGGTGCCGACCTCACCTCCGGCGGGATGACCAACCTGCTGCTCTGGCGACCGCAACGGCTGCTGGTGCTCGGCACCAAACTCGGCGCACTGCTCGCCGGGGTCCTGGGGCTGTCGCTGGTCAGCACGGTGCTCTACATCGCCTCGTTCCGGCTCGTCGGCGAGGTACGCGGAATGCCGGGCGTCGCGGACGCGCAGTTCTGGGCCGACCTGCTGCTCCTGCTCGCCCGGGGTCTGACGCTGGTACTGGTCGCCAGCACACTCGGCTTCGCCATCGCCACCCTGGGCCGGCACACCTCGGCGGCGCTCGGCGCGGCGGCGGCGTACGGCGTGGTCTGGGAGGGCGGGCTACGGATCGTGCTGGAGATCGTCGACGCGGCCCGACCCGACGTGTGGATGCTCAGCAGCTATCTGGGGGCCTGGATCTCGGGCGGGCTGCGCTTCTTCGCGAACGTGGACTGTTTCGTGACCCCGGAGCGGCCCGTCTGCGACACGTCGTACACCATCGGTTGGCCGGTCGGGCTGGCCGTGCTGCTGGGCCTGGTGCTGGTGGTGGTCGGCGCCGCGTTCGCCACCTTCCGCCGCCGCGACCTCGCCTGACATGTCAGGAAGGGCCCCTTCCCGCAGCACCGGCTGCCGCCGTGCGGCACGAAGAGGCCCTTCCCCGACTCAGACGCGGGTGATCCGGATCGCGTCCGCGATCACCAGGCCGGCGCCGCCGGTCCAGCGGCTCACCCCCACCTTGTTGCCGTCCCCGGCGGCCAGGGTGAAGGTGCCGAGGTTGCGCCACGCGCCGCCGCCGGAACGCTGGTCGACGTGGACGGTCTGGTTACCGCTCGGCGTGACGATGACGTACGGCGCCGAGCTGTTGTAGCCCGGGTCGTCCGGGTACCACGCCTCGACCCGGTAGCTCGCGGTGGTCGGGATGTTCGCCCGGTACCACGCCGGGTCGCTCGCCTCGGCCGGGTCGGCGAACCGGTAGTCGGTGCCGTGCCGCTGCGCCGAGTACGCCGAGGTGCCCCAGTTGGCGCTCGCGGTGAAGGCGCCCGCGGTGCTGTTGTCGATGGTCACCGACCAGCTGGGCGGCGGGGTCGAGCCGGTGACCAGCTGCATGTAGTAGGTCCAGTTCCAGTTCGGCCCCGGGTCGGTGTGGGTGGCGCCCGGCACCTGGTTGTGCCCGATGATGTGGCTACGGTCCTTCGGGATGCCGTACCGGTCGCAGAGGTGCCGGGTCAGCGCGGCCGAGGAGCGGTACATGGCGTCGGTGAACCAGGAGGGCTGGTTGACGTACCCCTCGTGTTCGATGCCGATCGACTGGGTGTTGTACGTCCAGTTGCCGGCGTGGTACGCGATGTCCTTCTCCCGGACCGACTGGGTGACCGCGCCGTCGGAGGAGCGGATCGTGTAGTGCGCGCTGACCCCGGCGGCGGGGTTCTGGAACCAGCTGACGGTGCCGGCGTACGACCCCTGGGCCACGTGGATGACCACGTAGTTGATCGGGTAGGTCGACTCCCGGCTGGAGACGGTGTAGTTCTCCGCGTGCGCCGGTGCCCAGGCGGCCGGGCCGTAGTCGGTGCTCATGATGCCGACACCGTCGCCGGTGCCGAGCGGGGCGACGGCGGCCAGGGCACCGCGTTCGGGGGCGACCGGGCGGGGCGCGACCCGGACCGGTCCGCCGCCGGTGGTCGTCTGGAAGCCGGTGCCGAGCAGGTCGTAGACGGTGTCCGCGTAGAGCCGGGCGACGGCGGGGGTGCTCGCGCCGCCGTACCGGACGACGGTGGTGTACCAGTGGCCGGGGTCGGCGCGCTGGGCGGCGGTCAGTCCGGCCCGGTCGGCGTACGACCGCAGCACGGCGGCCGCGCCGGTGACGTTGGCGGCCGGGTCGGTGCGCAGGGTCACCGGTGCGAGGCCGGTCAACGCGGCCGCCTCGTCGAGCGTACGGAGCTTCGGGTTGCTGGCCAGGTGCATCACGCCGTACCCGTTGGACGCGCTGGGCGCGCCGTCGTGGCCGTCGAGGTGGGTCTCGGCGTAGCCGACCGCCACCAGCAGGTCACGGGGTACGTCGTAGCGGGCCGCGGCCCGGTCGAAGGCGGTGGCCAGCGGGCCGCCGACGGTGGCGGTCGTGGCGCCGGCGGGGCTGTCGGTCGCCGGGGCGGCGTTGGCTGCCGGGCTGGTCAGACCGGTGGCGAGGGAGACGAGCAGGGTGGCGCCGAGCAGTTGGCTCAGGCGCGACTGGGGGTACCGAACGGTCACCGTCACTCCTCCCGAGTGATCGGACGCCCTGGGGGTGGGGGCGCCGGTTGGCCGTACGGTATAGCGTCACAATCTTCTATGTCGAGAGATTGCAGCACGTTGGCGATTGGTGAAAACTATCTACATGCCACGCCGACCTGGAGCCGTCGCCGACACCGGCCCGATGGTCGAGGACTCCGGTACGGCAGCGTTGAACTGCGCCGACACCTCGCGGAGGGGGGCCGCCCCGGCAGCGGCCTCAGCCGACGGTGGAGCCGAACACCTCGTCCCGGACGGCGTCGAGCGCGACCCGCAGCGCGCCACGCAGCACCGGTTCCTCGGTCAGCGTGGTCGGCACCACCCGGGGCGTGACCAGGGTGATGGCGGCGACCTCGTGCTGCACCCGTTCGGCAAGGGCGGTGCCGCCGGCCTGACCGATCTCGCCGGCCAGCACCACCAGCGGCGGGTCGAGCACCACACAACTGCTGGCCACGCCGAGCGCGAGGCGGCGGGCCACCTCGTCGAGCACCGGGCCCCCGGCGGTGCCCGCCGCGATCGCGGCCCGCAGCGCGTCCGCCCCCGAACCGGCCCGGAAGCCGTGCTCCCGAGCCACCGCGCGGACCGCGTCCGAGCCGGCCAGCTGCCCGAAGGCCGGCTTCGCCCGGCGCGAGGCGTCCCTCGGGATCGGTACGCCGGGCACCGGCAGGTAGCCGATCTCACCGGCCGCGCCGGTGCTGCCGTGGTGCAGTCGCCCGTTCAGTACGATGGCCAGACCGATGCCGACCCCGAGCCAGGCCAGGACGAAGTCGTCGACGCCCCGGGCCGCGCCGGACTCCGCCTCGGCGACCGCGGCCAGGTTGACGTCGTTCTCGAAGTGCACCGGGGTGTGCAGGTCCTCGCGGAGTGCGGCCAGCAGGCCACGGTGCCAGCGGGGCAGGTTGAACGCGAAGGTGATGTCGCCGGTGCCCGGGTCGACCAGACCGGGGGTGCCGAGCACCACCCGACGTACCGTGTCGAGCTCTGCCCGCGCCTCCTTCGCCGCCTGCATCACGGCGTTGTGGACGACGCCGACCGGGTCGTCGGTGTCCCGGGTGGACTGTTCCACCCGACCGCGTACCTCGCCGGTGATGTCGGCGCAGGCGGCCACCACCCGGTCCGGGCCGACGTCGACGCCGACCACGTGCGCGCTGCCCGGCCGCACCGCGTAGAGCTGTGCGTTCGGTCCGCGCCCGCCGGCCTGCTCGCCGACCCGGGTGACCAGTCCGCGTTCCTCCAGCCGTTCGACCAGTTGGGAGGCGGTGACCTTGGACAGCCCGGTCATCTCACCCAGTTGGGCACGGGTGAGCGGCCCCCTGGTGAGCAGCAGCTCCAGCGCCGCACGGTCGTTGAGCGCGCGGAGCAGACGGGGGGTTCCGGGCAACCGGGTGCTGGCCATGCGGGTCCTCTTACCTTAAGAAACTTTCTTTATCAACAGGCTAACCTTCGTGGGAGTAGACGTAGCGTAATGGGCCGACGGTCCCCAGGCGGTAAGCCGATCCGGTGCCGCTCGACCCCGGGACGGCCCTGCCCGGTGCGACACTCGGCCTCGGAAGAGGAACCAAAGGGGGAATCGTGGTAGTCGATCCAGGACTCCGTCGACTGGCGCTACGCACCCTGCTCGCCGCCTTCCCCGGCACCACCCCACCGGGCTGGGCCCTCGACCTGGTCGCCGACGGGCTGGCCGGGCACACCCTCTTCGGCCGGAACGTCGACCACCCCGACCAGCTCGCGACCGCCACCGCCGCACTGCGCGACGCCCGGGCCGACGTACTGGTGGCGATCGACGAGGAGGGCGGCGACGTCACCCGGCTGGCCCACCGCACCGGCAGCCCCTACCCCGGCAACGCCGCGCTCGGCGTGGTCGACGACCCCGCGCTGACCGGACGGATCTACCACGCGATCGGCACCGAACTGCGGGCCGTCGGGGTCAACCTCAACCTCGCCCCCACCGTGGACGTCAACACCGCCGACGACAACCCGATCATCGGCACCCGGGCGTTCGGCGCCGATCCCGACCGGGTCGCCGCGCACGCCGGGGCGGCGGTCACGGGCCTGCAGGCGGCCGGCGTCGCCGCCTGTGCCAAACACTTCCCCGGCCACGGCGCCACGGTCGCCGACTCCCACCTGGAACTGCCGACCGTGGACGTACCGGTGGAGCTGCTGCGGTCCCGCGACCTGCCGCCGTTCGCGGCGGTGGTCGCCGCCGGCGCCAGGGCTGTGATGACCGCGCACATCCGGGTCCCCGCGCTCACCGGTGACGGCCCGGCCACCTTCAGCCGGGCCGTCCTGGTCGACCTGCTCCGCACCGAGTACGGCTTCACCGGCGCGGTCCTGACCGACGCGCTGGAGATGAAGGGCGCGGCCGTCGCCGCCGGCGGCGTCGGGCCGGCCGCCGTACAGGCACTCGCCGCCGGCGCCGACCTGCTCTGCATCGGCGCGAAGGTCGACGCTCCGCTGGTCGAGGAGGTCGTCGCCGCGATCGTGGCCGCACTGCGCGACGGCCGACTCGCAACGGTCCGGCTCGAGCAGGCCGCCGAACGGGCCGCCGCACTCGCCGACTGGGCCCGTACCGCCGCGGCCCGCCCGGTCGGGAGCACGCCGCCGGTCGAGGCCGCCCCACCGGTCGAGGCCGCCAGCCGGGTCTCGGCCACCGAGCCGCCCGGTCAGGTCCCCGCGACGCCGGCCGCCACCGCGCCGGCCCCGGACACCCTCGGGTACGCCGCCGCGCGTCGCGCCGTCCGGGTCGAGGGTGCGCTGACCGGGCTCGACAAGCCGCTCGTGGTGCAGCTCTTCGCCGCCGCCACCCTGGCCGAGGGCCGGGTCCCGTGGGGCCTCGGGCCACACCTGGAAGGCACCGAGCACGTACGGCTGGTCGCCGCCGGAGCGGACGTCGACGCCCTGCGCGCACAGGCCGGGGAACGGCCGATCGTGCTGGTCGGCCGACGTCTGCACCTGCTGCCGGGCGGTCCGGAGCTGGTCGAGGCGCTGGCCGACACACATCCGGTCACCGTCGTCGAGATGGGTTGGCCGTCGAACTGGCGGCCGGCCGGGGTACGGGCCTTCGTCACCACGTACGGTGCGAGCCACGCCAATGGCCGGGCCGCGGCGGAGGCACTCGGCCTGGCCGGCTGAATCCGGTCAAGTCGACCGAACGGGCAGTTCGCACCGTGCCCCCGCAGGCTTGTAAGCGACAGTGGCGCTACGTAGCGTTACCTAACGGATGCGGTCGGCTCGTCGTGGGTCCGCCACCGTTCCGCTGCCGGACCTCGGCCTGGGAGAGGACGCGGGCCGTGGACCCGCCAGGTC
>NZ_JBDPMH010000025.1:0-101819 GCF_039871735.1 Plantactinospora sp. B24E8 | reverse complement strand
CCGTACGGGTGGCCCAACGCCTCCTCGCGATGACCGCCGCGATCTGGCACAACAACAAGACCGGTGCACCCGTCACCCGGTCACTGATCGCCTACGACCACTGACCGGGATTCGGAACAACTCGTCTCGTGGTGTGGGAGTCCGCCGACCTGGTCACCTGGTCGGCGCCGTGGCTGCTCAACGTCGCCGGCACGATCCCGGACGGACGCAACGCGTGGGCGCCCGAGGCGATCTGGAACCCGGCCACCGGGGACTACGTCCTCTACTGGGCCACCAAGGCCACCCTGAACGGGGTGTTCAAGCACCGCGTCTACCACGCGCGGACGACGAACTTCCGCAGCATCACGACGCCGCAGGTGTACATCGACCGGGGCGGCAGCCAGGAGACCATCGACACCCAGATCGTCGAGGTCCCGGCGGGCGTCGGCAACCACCGCTACGTCCGCGCCTCCCGGGACGACCAGATCACCATCGAGGGCAGCGACTCGGTCCTCGGACCGTGGACGAGGCTCGGCGACCTCGCCGCCATCGGACTGACCGGTGCCCAGGTCGAGGGCCCGATGTGGCTGCGGTTCAACAACCGCGACGAGTGGACGCTCTATCTGGACCAGTACGCCTCCGGTCGCGGCTACCTGCCCGTCCTGACGGTCAACCCGTCCAGTCCGGGCAGCTACCGGATCCCGGCGTCGGGGTCCTACCACCTGGGCGGCACCCGTAAACGCCACGGCTCCATCCTCAACCTGACCGCCGCCGAGCAGAACCGGGTGCTCGCCCGGTGGCGCGGCACCGCGGTCAACCGGATCCAGGCCTACAGCCACCAGGACCGCTACGTCCGACACGCCGACTACGACGTACGCCTCGATGCGAACGTCAGCCCGGAGCAGGACGCCCAGTTCCGGCTCGTACCCGGGCTGACCGGCGGCGCCGGCACGATCTCCTTCCAGTCCGTCAACTTCCCGAACCACTACCTGCGCCACTACGGCTTCGACTTCCGGCTGGACGCCCACGACGGCACGACCACGTTCGCCGAGGACGCCTCGTTCCGTCAGGTCGCCGGGCTCGCCAACTCCTCCTGGGTGTCGTTCCGGTCCGTCAACTATCCCGACCGGCACATCCGGCACAACAACTTCCTGCTCCGGCTGGACCTGATCAGCGACGCGCGGGGGCGCGACGACGCCACCTTCCGGCTGACCTCCTGAGCCGGGCGACGGCCGATGCCCGGTGCACCGCGGGCGCCACACCCACGGTGCGCCAGGGCGCGGGCCCCCGGTCGGGACTGCGTGGTCAGGACTGGGTACGGGTCCACTGCTGGTTGGTACCGCCGGTGCAGGCGTACTGCTGAATGTCCGCGCCGTCGGCGGTGCCCCGGTTGACCACGTCCAGGCACTTGCCGCTGTGCCGGGCCCGCAGCTGGTGGTGGCCGTCGACGGCGACCCACTGCCACTGCTGGTTGGTACCGCTGCCGCAGGTGTACTGGATGATGTTGGCCCCGTCGGCCGTCGAGGCGGAGGCGACGTCGAGGCACTTGCCGCTGTTCTGGTTGACCAGGCGGAGGTAGCCGCCGCCGGCGTCCTGGAACTCCCAGCGCTGGTTTCCGCCGCCGTTCCAGGCGTACTGCTTGACCTCGGCGTTGTTGGCGGTGGAGCTGCTCACCACGTCCATCACCCGTCCGCTGTTGCGGTTGGTGATCCGGTGGTACGTGGGCGCGTTGCCGACGACGGTGCCGGCCGCCACGTCGATGGTGATCGACGGATACCAGTTCAGGCTCATGCTGGTCGCCGACGGGAAGCTGATCGGCAGCCAGACGTACTGCGAGTCGCCGACCGGGCCGCCCCAGGCGCCGGCCCACCGGTCGCCCATGTACAGGTAGCTGGTGGTGGAGGTGCCCTGGATCGGCAGCACGAACGTCGGCTGGGAGTTGAAGGTGGTCGAGTTGCCGACGTTGGTCCAGCCGGTCCACGGGCCGGAGATGCTCGACGCGGTGGCGTACCGGGCCTGGTTCGGGTTCCAGCCGGTCGCCCCCGAGGTCAGCAGAAAGTAGGTGCTGCCGCGTTTGAACATCGCGGGTGCCTCGCGGTGGGCGTCGTTCCAGAAGTTGCCGACCAGGCCCGCCACCCCGAGGTAGTCGGGGGTGAGCCGGTAGATGTGCAGGTCGTAGTTCTCGTCGGCGGCCGAGATCATGTATGCGGTGCCGTTGTCGTTGTAGAGCGTGATGTCCCGCGACATGTGCTGGCCGAGCGGCCGGAAGCTGCCGTGGTAGGTGTAGGCGCCGTCGACGGTGGCCGAGGAGGCGACCGCCGCCCGCGCCTCGCTGTAGTTCGACCCGTTCTCCTTGTGCATCCACATCACGTACCGGCCGGTGCTGGCGTTGTAGATGACCTTCGGTCGTTCGATGTTGGCGACCTGCAACTCGGCGGCGGACGACTGGGTCAGGACGTTGTTGCGGAACTCCCAGGTGCGCAGGTCGGTCGAGCGGTAGACGGAGACGGCCCGGAAGGTGTTGTCCGGGTTGCGGTTCTCACCGAACCAGTAGTGGTAGGCGCCGACCTTGAGCACACCGCCGCCGTGGGCGTGCAGCACGTTGCCGTTGGTGTCGGTGAACTGGGTGCCGTTGGTGACGGTGACCGGTGCCGCCCCGGCCGGGGTGGTGGTCACCGTGGTGGTCAGCACGACCGCGACCGCGGTCGTGGTGAGCGCCGCCACCAGGGTGTGGAGTCGCCTGTCGCGTCTCACTGCGGGGTCCTTTCCGAAAACGGACGGAACCGTCGCGGCGTCGGACGGGGGACGGCCCGGTGTGGTGGTGGCGCGCTGCCGGCAGGCGACGGTTGTTCGGGTGGTCCCATTGGTAGACGACCGCGCCCCGGCGGCGCCACAGCCCGGGCCAAATCATTCACGATCTTCCATATTTGGACGCCGGGTCGGCGTGGATCTCGCCGGCCACGGCGGCGGCGTCGAGCAGCCGGGTGCAGACCGGGACGAGGCGGTCGAGGAAGTAGGCGTGCAGGCTCCCGAAGGTGGCCTCGTCGGACTGCATCGCCTCGGCGAGGCCGTGCTTGGTGACCAGGAAGTCGACGAAGAGGTCGATCCACCGCACCAGCGCGGCGTACGGGGTGTCGCTGGTCGCCAGCAGGACCGAACCGGCCTCGGCACAGGCCTCGACCTGGTGCCGGTAAACGGCCACGACAAGGTCGGCCCGGGTCGGGAAGTGGCGGCAGATGGTACCGACCCCGACCCCGACCCCGACCCCGACGCCGGCCCGGGCGGCGATGTCCCGTACCGGGGCATCCACGCCGGAGCCCCGGTCCCAAGAGCCTGCTCACCCTCTTCGGCGCCGAACACTCCCTGGGCGGAATCGTCGGCCCCCACGCCGCGGAGACCACCGACGAGAGTCCCGAACGCGTCGCGCTGATCCAGCGACTCAGCTCGGCCTACCTGCGCAGCGTGCTCTACCCCGGGGACACCGCCTGGACGGCGGCGAGCGCCCAACTGCGGACCGGCACCCATCCGCTGGGTCGGGTCGAATCCCGCTGAGACACGGGGGCGCGGCGGTCCGACGGCCGGGTCGGGCCGCCGCGTGCACCGCCGCGCCGAGGTCTTCGGCGCGGCGGTCGGCCAGGAACCAGCCACCCGGCCGGGCTGTCGGCGGGTGGGATCAGGACACGTCATGCCGGCCGAAGTGCAGCGTCGCCGCGCCGAGCGCCACGACCACGTACCCGACCAGGACGGCGACCGCGCCGGCGGGCGACAACAGGTACGGGTGGTCGGCGCCGGTGAGCTGCGGGACCAGGTTCGGCAGCAGGACCGAACTGAGCCTCAGGTGCCACGTCGTCGGCAGGAAGTGCGCGAATGCCGGCGCCACCAGAACAAGCGCGCCAAGGGTCACCAGTGTCGACGCGGTCGAGCGCAGCACGAAACCCAGGCCCAGGGCCACGATGCTGGTGACCATCACGACAAGCGCGGCGCAGAACACCGTCGGCAGCGCGTCCGTCCAGGTCGGCCAGGGGTCGAGCGGTGCGGGCCGGTCACCCAGCAGCAGGATCGCGCAGGCGAAGGCGAACAGTCCGAACAGCAGTCCGCTGAGCAGGCTCACCGCGCCGGCCAGCGTGGCCTTCGCGGCCAACAGGATCCGCCGCTGCGGCACGGCCAGCAGGCCCGGACGGATGGCGCCGGTCCGGAACTCGGCGGTGACCACCATGGCGCCGATCGCCCCGACGAAAAACCCGACGAACGGCATGACCGCCACGGTCGGGTCGGCCGTCTCGAAGTCCGCCTGCTCCGCCGCTGTCGCCTGGTCGAAGGACCGGATCAGGAGGAACAGGACGAGCAGCCCGAGCAGCGTGGTCAGCATCGCGGCGGCGAGGAACCCGTACGTCGACCGGACGGTCCGCAGCTTCCACCACTCGGCGGCCAACGCGGCCCGGAACACCCGCGCACGGGACACGACCGGTGGCGACCCGCCGCCGGTCTCCCCCGTCGTCGGGCCGCCGCAGACCATGGTCATGATCGTGCCGTCCTCTCCGTGGTAGCCGGGTACTCGACCGCCTCGCTGGTCAACTCCAGGTAGACGTCCTCGAGCGTGGCGCCGCGTGGCGTCAGTTCGTGCAGGGGAATCGACGCCGACGCCGCCGCGTCGCCGATCGTGGGCGCGTCCACGCCGACCGCGACCAGACCGCCGTCGTCGGTGCCGGTGACGGTCGCGCCGAGACCGGTCAGGAGGCGACCGAGTTCGGCCGTCCGGGGCGACCGGACGAGCACGTCACGTGCGAACCGGCCACGCAGCTCCGCCACCGAGGTCTCGGCCAGCAGTCGCCCCCGACCGATGACCAGCACCCGGTCGACGGTGAGCGCCATCTCGCTCATCAGGTGGCTGGAGAGCAACACCGTACGGCCCTGTGCGGCCAGCGACCGCAGGGTGGAACGGATCCACCGGATGCCCGCCGCGTCCAGGCCGTTGACCGGTTCGTCGAGCACGATCACGCCCGGGTCGCCGAGCAGCGCGCCGGCGATCCCGAGACGCTGCCGCATGCCGAGCGAGAACCCGGCGACCCGCTTGTCCGCCACGCCCGCCAGGCCGACCTGCTCCAGCACCTCGGACACCCGGGCCCGGCCGATCCCGTTGCTGCGGGCCAGGCAGGCGAGATGCCCGACGGCGGTACGGCCGGGGTGGGCGCCGTCGGCGTCGAGCACCGCACCCACCTCACGCATCGGGTGGCGGATCTGGTCGTACCGGCGATGGCCGATCAACGCCTGCCCCGAGGTCGGACGGTGCAGGCCGAGCAGGATGCGCAGGGTGGTCGACTTGCCCGCCCCGTTCGGGCCGAGAAAGCCGGTCACCACACCCGGACGGACCTCGAACGACAACCGGTCGAGCGCCGGCGTGGGTCCGTACCGCTTGGACAGTTCCCTCACCAGGATCATGGCGGAAATGGTTCCAGCGGTGCGGGTCCAGCCGCGTCTGACCACGGTCGGAAACCCGTGTCCGACCACGGTCGGATCCCCTGCGGCCGTCGCCGCTATACGGTGGGCACATGGGTTCCAGACGGGGTCCCGTCCCGGCGCCGGCTGCCGGATCCGAGGTACACCGCACCGTGGTCGACACCGCGGTCGCCGGCGTCCTGGCGTACCTGGCGATCCACGCCACCCTCGATCCGCCGGGCCCCTCCTTCACCGGCCCGGCCTGGGTGGTCTGGCTGACCGGTGCCGCCGTGGCGCTGCCCCTGGCGGTCCGCCGCCGCTGGCCGGTGGCGGTGCTCGGCGGCGTGACGGTGGTCGCCGCGACCGCGACCGCGTTCGGTGTGGTGGGACCCGGGGTCATCTGGGTGACGTACGCCCCGGTGGTGCTGGCGCTCTACACGGTGGCGACCTCGGCCGGCCCGGTCGTCGCGACCGTCGCGCTCGCCGGCGGCCTGGTCGCGCCGGCGGTCACCATAACGTGGTTCTACCACCGGACCGGGATCGGCACCGCCGACGCGCCCGGTAGTGAGGTGCCGTTGTGGTGGCAGGTCGAGGTCGGCACGGTCGCCGTGCTGCTCACCACGGCCTGGGTGGTCGGCCGGCTGCTCCGGTGGCGCCGGACGGTCCAGGCCGGCCTGGCCCGCCGACTCGCCCGGGACGCGGTCGCCGCCGAGCGGCTACGGATCGCCCGGGAGCTGCACGACATCGTCGGGCACAGCATGAGCCTGATCGCGGTGAAGGCCACCGTCGCCAACCACATCGCCGACGAGCGGCCGGCCGAGACGCGGGCCGCCCTGGTGACCATCGAGCGGACCAGCCGGTCCGCGCTCACCGAGATCCGCCGGGTGCTCGACGTGCTGCGCTCCGAAGACGACCCGGCCGTCGACCTCAGCCCGTCCCCCGGGACCGCCGACCTGTCCGACCTCGCCGACCGGCTACGCTCCGCCGGGCTCCGGCTGGACCTGCGGCTGGACGGCGCCGACACGCTGCCCCCGGCGGTCGACCTCACCGTCTTCCGGATCGTCCAGGAGTCGCTCACGAACGTGGTCAAGCACGCGAACGCCGGACACTGCCAGGTGACGGTTCGGGGCCGGGACGGCGGCGTACACATCGAGGTCCTGGACGACGGACGCCCGTCCCGGTCGGCCGGCCGGCCGACCGGCGGGCAGGGCCTCATCGGGATGCGCGAGCGGGTGACGATGTACGGCGGCACCCTGAGCACGGGTCCGCGGCCGGAGGGCGGGTTCCAGGTCGTCGCCGAGATCCCGTACGACCCCGTGGAGGAGCCCGCATGACGGATCCGTCGTCCGACCCGGACGGACAGTCCGTCCGCGACATCGGCGTGCTTCTCGCCGACGACCACAGCCTCCTGCGGGAGAGTTTCCGGGCGTTGCTCGAGGTGTCACCGGGCTACGTCGCGGTGGGTGAGGCCGGCACCGGCACCGAGGCGGTCCGGCTGGCCCGGCACCACCAGCCGGACGTGGTGCTGATGGACGTCCGGATGCCGGAGATGGACGGGATCGAGGCGACCCGACGGATCTGCGCGGATCCCCACACCTCCTCGGTACGGGTGCTCATCCTGACCACCTTCGACCTGGACGAGTACGTCTACGCCGCGCTGCGGGCGGGGGCCAGCGGATTCCTGGTCAAGGACGGCACGGCGGCCGAACTGCTGGCCGGCATCCGGGTGGTCGCCGCCGGTGAGGCGCTACTCGCCCCCCGGGTCACCCGGCGACTGATCTCGACGTTCGCCCGCCAGGGCCGACCGGTCGCCGGCCCGTCGCCCAGCCTGGGCGTGCTCACCGAACGCGAACGTGAGGTGCTGTCCCTGGTCGCCCGAGGGCTGTCCAACTCGGAGATCGCTCAACAGCTGTACGTCACGCTCGGCACCGTGAAGACCCACATCGGACGTCTGCTCAGCAAGCTCGCCGCCCGGGACCGGGCACAGCTGGTCATCACCGCGTACGAGACCGGTCTGGTGAGCCCCGAGCCGCGTTGAGCTCTTCGGCGCGGCCCGTCGGCGGACACGACACTGCCCCGCTGGTACGGGTGGAACCGCACCGACGGGGCAGTGGTCAGCAGGCTGGCGTCAGCGGATCGTGACCGTCGCCGTCCGGTACCGGTCGCGCCCGTGCTTCTTCGTCGGGTCGTAGTTCTGCTCGACGTTGCCGGCCGCGTCGACCGAGAACCACTTGAAGGTCGTCGTCTCGGTCACGTGGAACACCTGGCCCGGCTCCCGGAACTCGGTCGCCTCGTAGCGCGGCGACTGCAGGGTCGGCCGGCTGCCGTCGGTGGTGTAGTAGATCGTCGCCGGCTCGTTCGTCTCGAACCGGACGTCGACCGGACCGGAGTACTTTCCGCCGCCGGGCAGCAGCCGGGACGTGGGGTCCTTCTTGTCCTTGCCCCACTCCGCCGCGACCCGGAACATCTCCATGATCCCGTTGGCGTACTCCATCGTCTCGGCGTGGCCGCTGACCAGTGCCGGATCCCCGTCCCACGGCGGCTGGAACGAGCCGCCCTGCCAGTTGCCGGTCGTCGGGTTGTACACCGAACCGCCGACCTCCCAGCCGAAGGCGTAGATCCCGTACGTGTGGTACAGGTCCTCGCGGACGTTGCCGGCCGAGGAGTAGAGGACGTCCGACGAGCCGCCGACGTTCTCCGGCGTCACCACGGTCTCCCGGTGCGCCTTGACCTGCGACAGGATCCGGGCCGCCGACTGCCAGTAGAACGCCTCGTCGCCGAGCGGCGGGCGGGGCGTGGTGATCCGACCGTCGGCGATGTACGCCCCGGGCTGCCAGAACAGCTGGCCGCCGTTGGAGTGCACCGACATCATGAACTTGATGTTGGAGTACCGCTCGACCAGCCAGATGATGTTCTTCGCCTCCGGCTCGGAGAGCTTCTCCGGCCCCTGGAAGGTGTCGCTGACACAGCTGGTCGACGCGCCCGAGTAGCCGTCGTGGCCCGACCCGACCCGGTAGTTCCGGTTCAGGTCGACACCCCAGGAGTTGCGCCGGGCCGGGTCGGCGTTCGCGTCCGGACAGTGGTTGGTCATGTTCCGGCGCTGCGAGGCGAAGTTGTAGAAGCTGTAGTTCGCCCCGTCCGGGTTGTTGGAGAGGATGAAGAAGACGTCGGTGTTGTCGACGATCTTCTTCGTCTCCCGGTCGGTCTTGTAGTTGTGCACCAGCCGCTCCGCCGACTCCAGCGACGTCGTCGCCGGCACCCACTCCCGGGCGTGGTCCTGCGCCTGGATCAGCACGCCGGGCTTGCGGCCGTCGCGGTGCTTGCCGATCCGCAGCACCGGGATGGTGGCCGGACCGCGCGGCACCTCACCCTCGGGCGCCCCGACCCGCTTCTGGTCCAGGAAGTCGGTCAGCGCGACCGGACCGGACGTCGGCGCGACGATCCCGGTGCCCGCGTTGGTGCGGTAGGGGTGCGCCCGGTCGACCAGCCCCCGGGAGCCGCTCTCCAGCGCCGCCGCCACCTCGGTGGCGGTGCTCGCGGGCGCACCGGCGGCGTCCGTGGCCAGCAGCACCCGGACCGCCGTGCCGTTCACCTCGACGCCGAGCGGGAGATCCGCCTCCGACCGGTCCACGAACTCGACGGTGACGTCGTTGCCGCCCTCGTGTCCCCAGGCCGCCGAGCTGACCACGACCGCGGACTCGCCCGTGCCGCCGATGGTGGCCTGCGCCTTGCGCTGGTAGCCGTTCGTCCGGTTCGGCAGGTAGATGATCTCGGCGATCTGCGGGTACTGCCGGGCGATCTCGTGGGCGCGGGCGTAGAGCTGCTGCGGGGTCCGGTAGCCGTCGACGAAGTCGTACCGGTAGCCCTGGTTCTCGGTCAGCGGCGGCGGGGCGTCCTCGAGCCAGTCGGAGACGTCGCCGACCGCGACCCCACCGGTCGAGCTGGTGACCCGGATCTGGCTCGGTCGCTTGTCGAGCTTGAACAGGTCCCGGTGGAACATGTACTGCCCGGAGTCGACGAACCGGCTCATCGTCCGGGCGAAGTCGAACGGCGTCCCCCGGCCCGAGTTGTTCTCCACCTGCATCCCGACGACCGGGTCCGCCTGCTGCCCCTCGGTGGTCCGCGCCTCGACGTACAGGAAGCCCTGGCCCTTGGTGGTGAACCAGTCGGCGCGGACGACCCGTACCGTCGCCTGGGCGGCGGCGGCCGGCTGGGCGTACCGCGCCCCGGAGTTCCGGAGACCGCCGTCGGCCTCGTCGCTCCAGACGAAGCCCTCGTCGTCGCCGAGGATCTCGACGCCCATCGCGGTCAGTTCGGCGATCTGGGCGGCGGTCACCACCGCCCGGCCCTCGATGCCGGCCGGCACCCGCCGGAGCCCGTGCTCGAGGTCGAAGCCGGCGGCGGCCACCTTGTCCAGCATGTCGGCGCCGGTCAGTTGGACGCGTACCAGGCGTACCGGATCCTGACCCTCCAGGTCGGACCGTGCCGGACCCGCCGTGGCGGTGCCGGGCTCCGCACCTGCCGGCGGGGTTGCCATGAGAACGCTTCCTACCAGGGCGGACAGCGTGAGAAGCGCGATACGCGATCGCGTACGTCGCATTCTCCCCTCCTTCTCTTGCGGCCTGTGGTTGGTACCGTGGCCGGCCCGGCCGCGGCCGGGCGGGGTGCAGGTGAGCGTATGTGCATTTCTCGCGGCGACGGACCAGGTGAAGCGGATCTTGAGGATTACTTGAGCCAGGCGCCCGGTTCCCGCACCGACAGCACGCCCGGCCCCGAAACACCCGACGACAGAGACCCCGAAACTTTCGGGGTCGTACCCGACCCGACGGATCTCCGTCAGCCGATCGGACGGCGCGTCTCGACCAGCCACCGTCGCCCGGTTAGCATTCGCGCGTCTGGATCTGCCGGAACGTTTCCCGGCACCACCCACGCGCCGTCCCGCCCGGGTAGGGAGCCCCTTCATGCGCCGCAAAGACCGCTCGAGTCCACCATCCCGAAAATTGCCCGCACTCCTGGCATCCTGCCTGCTCAGCCTGGTCGGGTCGGTTGCCGTGGCGACGCCCGCCCAGGCGGCGGACCGGGTCGTGCTGAGCAACGACTTCGAATCCGACTCGTACGCCCCGTGGCTTCCACGTGGACCCGTCACGCTCGCCACAGCGCCCGAGGGGCGGGAGAGCGGCAGCAGCCTCTCGGTCACCGACCGCACCGCGAACTGGCAGGGGACGGCGACCAGTGTGACCACATTGTTCGAACCCGGCGCGACGTACGTTATCGGCGCGTGGGCGAAACTTCCGGCGGGTACCGAAGGCTCGGCGGGCGTCCACTTCACCGTGGAGGCCACCCCGGCCGCCGGCGGTGACAACACCTACACCTGGGTCGGTGACAACGTCACCACCACCGCGGACACCTGGGTACGGATCGGCGGCAGCTACACGATGCCCGCCGGCCTGACCTCGGCCACCCTCTACGTCGAGGCCGACGGCACCACGCCGTACCTGCTCGACGACGTCAGCATCACCACACCGGACGGCACCGGCGGCCCGGAGCCGGGCACGGTCGTGATCAACACGGACTTCGAGGACGGGCTCGACGGCTGGGGTCCGCGTGACGGCGGCCCCGGTGCCCCGACCGTCGCCCGCACCGACGTCGCGCACGGCGGCGCGGCCGCGGCCCTGGTCAGCGACCGGGTCAACCAGGGCGCCGGCCTCGGCCGGGAGGTGGGCGGCCTGTTCGAGACCGGCGCGACCTACGAGTTCAGCGCCTGGCTCCGGTTCGCCGAGGGCCAGCCGACCGACCAGGTCTGGCTCAGCCTGGCCAGCACCGCCGGCGACAGCCAGTCGTTCAGCACCCTCGCCCAGTTCGACGGGATCACCAACACCGGCTGGACCGAGGTGACCGCGAGTTTCACGATGCCGGCCGCCGACAGCGCGCTGCTCTACCTCGAGACCCGCTGGCAGGACGGCGAGACCGGGAACACCAGTGACCTCCTCGTCGACGACATCGTCGTACGGGTGCCGCAGCCGCCGGTCATCGAGACCCTCACCCCGATCCACGAGACCACCGACTTCCCGGTCGGGGTCGCGATCGACAGCCGCGAGACGGTCGGCGCCGCCGCCCAGCTACTGACCCGGCACTTCACCAACATCACGCCGGAGAACCACATGAAGCCGGAGGCGTGGTACGACGCGGAGCGCACCTTCCGCCCGCACGAGCAGGCGATCGCGCTGACGGACTTCGCCCGGGACAACAACCTCGGCCTCTACGGGCACGTGCTGGTCTGGCACAGCCAGACCCCGCCGTGGTTCTTCCAGGACTCCGCCGGCGCCCCGCTCAGCACCTCCGCCGCCGACCAGCAGATCCTGCGCGACCGGCTGCGCACGCACGTCTTCGCGGTCGCCGAGTCGCTCAGTGAGCGGTACGGGGCGTTCGGCTCCGACACCAACCCGGTGAACGCCTTCGACGTGGTCAACGAGGTGGTCAACGACAGCGGCGAGTTCGCCGACGGGCTGCGCCGCAGCGAGTGGTACCGCATCCTCGGCGAGAACTTCATCGACCTCGCGTTCCAGTACGCGGACCAGGCGTTCAACGACGTCCACGCGGTCGCCGGCGCCGACCCGGTGAAGCTGTTCATCAACGACTACAACACCGAGCAGAGCGGCAAGCAGGCGCGGTACAGGGCGCTGGTGGAGCGGCTGATCGCCCGTGGCGTGCCGGTCGACGGGGTCGGCCACCAGTTCCACGTGTCGCTGGCCACCCCGGTCAGCAGCCTCGAGTCCGCGCTGGCCGCGTTCGAGGACCTGCCGGTGACCCAGGCGGTCACCGAACTCGACGTCACCACCGGCACCCCGGTCACCCAGGCGAACCTGATCGAGCAGGGGTACTTCTTCCGGGACGCGTTCCGGATCTTCCGGGCGTACGCCGACCACCTCTCCGTGGTCACCGTCTGGGGCCTCACCGACGGCCGGTCCTGGCGGTCCGGCAACGGCGCCCCGCTGGTCTTCGACGACAGCCTCCGGGCCAAGCCCGCGTACCACGGGGCGGTCGACGGGGAACTGCCGGCGCGACTGCGGACCGCGAACGTCTTCGCCGGCAGTGTCGCCCTCACCGGGGCGGCCACCGCCGACCTGACCTGGCGTCAGCTGCCGTTGCACCCGATCGAGGAGGTGGCGCGGTTCCAGCTGCGTTGGGCCCCGGACCACCTGACCGCCTACGTGTCGGTCGACGACCCCGCGGCCTCCGCCGGTGACGAGGTCAGTTTCGTGCTGGCCGACCGGACGTACACGGTGGCGCGGGACGGCACCGGCGACGTACCCGCGGTGGCGGCCGACCGGGACGGCGGCTACGCGGTCGTCGCCCACCTGCCGCTGACCGGGGCGGCCCAGGGCGACACCCGCACCCTGGACGTCCGGGTCGCCGACAACGGGGAGACGGCCGGCTGGAACTCCCCGGGGGCGGTGGGCACGCTGACCCTGGTCGAGCCGCTGTCGTACCTGGAGGTCACCCAGGCCCGGACGGCGCCGGAGGTGGACGGTGCGGTCGAGGACGCCTGGGCCGACGCCCGGGCGGTCACCACCACCAAGCAGGTCTCCGGCACGGACGGTGCGATCGCCACGGTCCGTACCCTGTGGCGGGACCGGACGCTCTACGTGCTCGCCGAGGTCGCCGACCCGGTGGTGGACGTCTCCGGGTCCGACCCGTGGGTCCAGGACTCGGTGGAGATCTACGTCGACGCGGGCAACGCCAAGAACGGTCCCTACCGCTACGACGACACCCAGATCCGGATCAACGCCGACAACGTCGTCTCGTTCGGCACCGGTGACGAGGCGTTCCAGGCGGGCCGGCTGACCAGCGCGGCGGTCCGTACCGGGACGGGTTACACCGTCGAGGCGGCGATCAGCCTGCTGGAGTACGGCGGCCCGGACACCTTCCACGGCCTGGACTTCCAGGTCAACGACGCCTCGGACGGCGCCCGTGCCGCGATCCGCAACTGGGCCGACCCGGTCGGCACCGGCTACCAGGCCACGGCCCGTTGGGGCGTGGGCCGGCTGGTCGGCCCGACCACCGGCAACGTCGACATCGTGCTGCGGAACATGACCCGGTGGGACTCCGACAGCGGCGGCGGCTACTGTGCGACAGTCGTCGCCACCAACCCCACCGGGCAGCCCGTGGACTGGTACGGCTACCTCGAACTCGACGGCGAGATCTACGACGCCTGGAACTTCCAGCGGCAGGTCCAGGCAGACGGCACGTACCGGATCAGTGGGGTGGGCTGGAACCGGACCCTGAAGCCGGGCGCCAGCACGGTCAGCGTCGGCTACTGCGCCAACTGGTGAGCCCGCCGGTAACCGCCGACTGAGGTCGTTGGCCACTGCGGCCGCCGGTAGCACTTCCTTGGAGAAGCTGTACCGGCGGCCGCATGACGCGCCGCTGACGTCCTGGCCACCCGTCCCCGCCCCGGCCGGCCCGGCACGGTTACCGCGCGGTGCACCCGAGGTCGGCGAGCAGACTCTCGATCACCGCCTCCTCGTGGATCGCCGTGGCGGTCTCCGCCATAACCTGGGAGAGGACCGGATCCCACGGGGTCGGCAGCGGGCGGCCGGCAAGTGGTTGCCTCGGCGTTCCCCGCTCGACGGCCTGTGCCACGGCCCGCTGATAATCGACCGCCGTGAACTGCCAGGGCTGGGCGCGGTAGCGCCGGATGACGCGGTCGGCGATAGCGATGCCGGGCCAGTCGAAGTCTCCGTGGTAGCGCAGATGCACGTCCGGCGATGCCATGACGGTGTCGAGCAGAGCGAACGTCACGGTGTTGGGATTTCCCAACGTGCAGATGATCGCCGTACTGGAACCGGCCTCCGCCGCAGCCTCAAGGACCCGTGGATTCTCACACACGTAGACGGTCTGTGGGGCCAGCCGCAGGGGTGTGAGACGGCGGATCTCCCGCAGTGTCAGGTGTGTCTCGGCGCCGGCGTCGGCACGGCTCCGAAGCCAACCGTCGCCCGGGGGACGCAGTCCGTAGGTGAGCACCGTCGTGGCGACGGTGTCGCTGGCCACCCCGGCGGCATCCCAGAGGGCCCGGCGTTCCACCGCGCCCGACGGGTAGTCGGGGGTACCGGTGAGGGCGAGGGCGAGCCCTCGCAGGACGAGGCGGGTCAGTGGGCTGTCATCGTCGAGCCCGTGCGCGCTACCGGTAACCAGCTGAGCCAACTCGCCGCGAGACCAGGTACGCGCGTGCTCGCCCACGGTCAGCCCGAGTGTCGTGGCTGCCTGGCTGACTACCCGGCGTACCTCCGCCGCTGGTAGCCGGGCCGGTAGTCCCTGCCGCCACAGCCGATCCAGCCACTCGGACGTCCAGGGACGGTCACCCAGGCCGGCGGCGATCAGGGCGGCGTCGGCGTGGTCCCGCAGCAGCGCCCGCCGTGCCCGCTCCGTCGCGGCGTCGACGCGTAGGTCGGGAATGGGACCGACGACCGCTTCCACCACTCCGAGCAGCCCGGTTCCTGCGGCGCTCGTCCAGAGCCGCTGATCGAGGTCGGCAAGGGTGACCGTGTGCGCTGCACCGACCGGCTGGCCAAGAAGCCGGCCGAGGGCTTCGCGTTCCTCGTCGCCGAGCCCGTTCAGGGTCACCCGTCCGCCGACTCTTCGACCGTTGCGTACCAGCCGAGCGTGTACTGCCGTCCACAGCGGTCGCAGCCCGGGCGACCGCAGGTACTGGAGCGCACCAACCGGGATCATGAGGTGAGCACTGTGCGGCGGCGGCCGTCCCAGCGGAAGTGCAGGGTGGCGACGCCGGGCTGGGTGGGATCGCGGAGGCATTCGTAGATACCCAGCGACGGCACCTCCGGAAAGCAGCCCCAGAGCCGTTCACTCGTCAGCACGGCGTCCAGGTCGAGGTCCACCAACAGGCCCAGCAGACGACCGTGGGTCGGCTCGTCGACCTTGGCGAACGCGTCGTCGAGCAGGATCAGCCGTGGAGCCTGCGGATACGCGTCTCCGACGGAGGTGAAATGCGCGGCGGCAGCGGCGAACAGAACCAGGTACGACACCACCCGCTGCTCGCCTTGCGACATAGCGGTACGCGCGGACAGAGTGCGTTCGCGGTCCGGGTTGGCCTGGTCGGTGACCCTGACCGTGAAGCCGAACCAGCTGCGGTAGTCGAGTGCCGTACGCAGGTGCACGGCGTAACCGGCGGACGGGTCCGCACGTCGCGCGTCCTCGACCCGGCGGGAGAGCGCCTCCCGCAGGCGATCGTTGTTGTCCCGGCTCCGCAGCTCGAGCGGAGTCCTGAGCAGGGCCACGGCGGTACGGACGTCCGCGTCCGCGTCGTCTCTCAACGTCCAGACCAGCCGGGCGCCGAGCCCGTGGGAGGTACGGACCCCAGCGAGGGTGGCGTTCATGGCTGACACCAGGCTCTCGGCGGAACGGATCTGCCGCGCCAGCGCGTCCCCCAACTCACCGAGAAGGAAACGCTCGAACGCGTGCCGCTCCCGCTCGGCGACCGCAGAACGCTTCTGCTCCAGCTCCGCGCCGAGACGCCCGGTCGCCACCGCGGCCGGGTGTTGCCCAATGTCGTCGGCGAGTTCTATGACCTTGACCCCGTCCCGGTCCTCCCAAATGAGGTCGAAGCCGCCGGGCAGTCTGCTGCGCACATCGTTGTAGCGCTGGTGCAGGGCGTTCTCGCTGAGGTCCCGTTGAGGCCGGCCGAGTAGGTCGCGGAGCAGGCTGGCCAGTTGATCCAGCTGCCGGATCCGCTCCGGTGGCGTGCCCGTGCCCAACTCCACCGGCACGTCGCGGTTCAGCGCCAGCGCGGGACCAACGCCGGGCAGGGTCAGCACCCGAGGCAGAGCGGTGCCGGCGGCCAGGGCGACCTGCTCCTGGTCGGTCAGCAGTCTGCGGGCCTGGTCTCGCGCCTCCTCGGCCCGGACCCGACGGTCCCGGGCGTGCTCGTGGACGCGGCGGGCAGCCGGCAACTGGTTGTCGGCCCCGTGGAGACGCTCCTCGGCAGCGGACTCCTGCCGGTGAATCTCCGCAGGCTCGGCTTCGAGTGACCGTTCGAGCACGGCGAACGCCTGTTGCGCGGCAGCGTGGGCCTCGGCCGCCCGCTGAGCCTCGTCAGCGGTGCTGGTGACCCGATCGGCCGCCTCGACGCGCCGCTGGATCAGAGACTCGTACGGCACGAGTTGGCCGGCGAACTGTCCGATCGACCTGGCGTGCCGGGGTAGCTCTGCCGAGAGCTGTCGCAGACGCTGGTCGATGTCGTTCAGCCCGTCCCGCTCGCTGGGAAGCAGGTGGGCCTCGGCCGCGGAGCGTGCGGCGGCCCGGCGGTCGTCGGCGACACGGCGGAGCTCCCGGGCCCGACGCCTCGCGTCCGCCGCCTGGCGGGCGAGCCGGTGCACGGCGGACTCCGCCTCGTCCCGACGTGCCCAGGCCCGAACCAGCTCGGCACCGTCAGGCAGGACGCGCATTGCCGCGGCCAGTGCGTCGCGCTCACGATCGTTGCCGATGAGCTGTCGGTCGACATCGGCGAGGCGGGATGCCAGGGTCTCGAGGCGTTCCCGCAGGTCGGCGAGGCGCCGCCGGCGCAGGGCTTGGCGGTTGGCCGCGCCGACGTACTCCGCCGCCGGTTTGGTCCAGGCGCCGTGGGCCACATGGAGCTGCCACCGGCCGTCGTCGGCGATCCAGCTGCCGGCGCTCGTGGCCGGTCCGAGGCCGATGCTGCGAAGCAGAGCCGTCACGTGTTCCGCTCCGGGCACCACCACCAGCACCTCCTGCAGGGTGGGTGCGGCGACGGGCTGGCCGGGGCGCAGCAACACCTCGCCGCTGACCGCGTCCCGCAGCGCGGCGCCCTCGGTGAACACTCCGTCGAGCAGGCCGCTCGACTCAAGCGCCGCCTCGATCCCAGCCCGTTGCCGATCGTCAAGGTGATCGGCGAAATCGATCAGCCGGTACAGCGGGATGCCCGGACGCGCCGGGACGTCGGTCCGGAACCGGGACCGGGGTGGTTCCGGATCGCTCATCGCACTCCACCGACCATGCTCCTCCCGTACCTCGTCGATGCTGGCCTGGAGCTCTGCCCGCCGGGACCGGAGGCTGTCGCGCCGGTGCTCAGCCGCCGCGCGCAGCGGTGCCAGGGCGGCCTCGGCGGCCGCGCGGACCTCGGCCGGCGTCTCCGCCCGCAGCGGATCGTCGCCGAGCAGTACCTCCCGTACCGCCACGAGATCCGCGTCGGCCAGAACCGGCAGTGCCATCCATTCCTGCACGGCGCGCGCGAAGACACCGCCGGCCGCGACGAGGTTGTTCGTCACCTCGGTCAACCGGTCCTGGGTCTCGCCCTGCTGCCCGTCGAGCAGGTCGCGGTCGGCTTCCGCCCGCGCGGCGACGACGGCGGCCGCGTCCGCCTCGTCCAGTCGCTGGCGTACGTCGGCGACCGCCGTCCGTCGGGCGCGCACCGCTTCTTCTGCCGCGGTGACCCGCACCCGATGCTCGCCGAACTCCTGCGCCGCCAGGCGGTGGTCGACAACCTGGGTCGAGGGGGCCGCCGGCACACCGGTACGACGTAGTTCCGGTACCGCGCCGAGATGCGCGGTGTCCAGGCCCGACTCGGCGGCGAGCCCACGGATGCGTCGGTGGTCCTCACGCAACTCGGTGACGGTGGCCGCCAGCCGTTCGGTCTCCGCGACAAGCCGCGCCGCGACATCGGTGTACGTCTGCCGGTCGGCGTCCACCGCGTGCGCGGCGGATCGGGCCGCCGACTCGAGTGCCCGTACCGCGATGCGGCGCTGCCCCAGCTCCTGAACGGCCCGGTACGCCGCGCTGTCACGGAGCGCCTCGAGTTCGGTACGAGCCTGCCGCCCCTCGTGCTCCCAGCGCTCGACCTCGGCCGCGGCAGCCTGCTCCGCCTCGAACGCCGTCGCGACCTCCCGCTCCGCCTGGCCCGCCTGGCGGCGTTGGGCGCGGAGCTGGGACAGGGCCTCGTCGACCGCCGCCACCCGACGACGCAGCTCGCCGCGAAGATATCCGCGGTACGCCGTCATCAGGTCGGCCAGCGCCGAATGCGTGGCTTCCAGCCTGCCCAGATCGGAGCGGACGGTTTCCAGGTCGTCGAGGTTGTGCGCGACCGGGTCGAGCACGTCATCGTCGACCGGCGGCAGTGCTTCGCCCAGTTCGGTGGTGAGCTGTCCGGCTTCGATCCGGTCGCCGATGGTGGGGCGGCGTAGCCGGTACAGCAGGTGGACGAGGTTGCGGTACCGGCCGGGGTCGCCGATTCCGAAGAGTTCACGACCCACCCGGGCACGGTAGTCCCGGGCGCTACCCAGCAGGGCCGACTCGCCCAGCATCTCCCGTAGCCGCTCGATGGGCACGGGTTGCCGGTCCACCACCAGGTCGACGTCGACACCGACACGCAGCGGGGTGATGAAGTAGGTGAGTCGCGCCTCGCTGGTCGAGGACGACCATCGAACAATCGCCCCCAGCGTCAGAAACTGTGCCGAACCGTGCTCGTCGACTCGCCGGAGCTCCAGCCAGACGTACCCCTGCCGGTTCACCCCGCTGGCACCCTCACCCATCAACCAGCGGAAGGTGGTACGGCCGGCGCCTGTGGCGTCCAGACGCTTGGCGTCGCCGTCCAACAGGAACGGCAGGAGCAGTTCGAGGGCCTTCGACTTGCCGGCGCCGTTCTTACCACGCAGCAGCAGCCGGCCGCCCTCGAACTGGAACACCTGGTCGTCGTACTGCCAGACGTTGCAGATCCCGGCCCGGTACAGCCGATACCGGTACGGATGTTCCGGCGTGGTCTCCGCCCGGCTGGCCGCCACCGCCGCCGGGCTCATGACCGTACCGCCTCGTTCGGGGCGTAGCGGGCCGCCGCCGCGAGTAGCACCAGGGTGCCAGCGGGTGCCTCGCCCCGGGCCGCACGGGCGTCGACCGCACGTTCGGCGGCTACTGTCTCGTCTGAGTCGGTGTCGGCGACGGTGGGCGCCGAACGCGCCAAGAGTCCCATGCTGGTCAGCAACGCGATGACCGCCTCTCGCAGCAGCAGTGGATCGTCGACGTACCGGCCCGCCCACCGTCGGCCGTGCCGGTCGGTCAGATCGGCAAGTATCCGGTCCAGGGTGTCGGCCGGTACGGGTGCCCCGATCGTCAGCTGTCCTGTGGCAGGGCGTACCTGCTCGACCAGCATCCCGATCGTCAGCAATGCGGCCTGGGCCACGGTGCCGACTCCGGGAAACTGCACATCGCTGAGTTCCTCGTCGGGGTCCACGAGGGCCGCCCCCTCGGTGCGCAGCTCGGCCTGCAGACCGGCGTATTCCAGGAAGGACCGCTCGTCACGCCGCTGCTCACGGCGCAGCCAGGCGCGCTCCGTGGCGGTCAGCTCGTCGAGGTACGTCACCGGTTCCTCGACCAGCCGCCGCCGCACGCTGTGTCGTGGCCCGCCCGGACCCGGCTCGGCCGCGCTCCGGAGGAAGTCCGCCGGTGTGGCGGCCCGTCCCGGAGGTGTGGCCATCAGATGGGCGACGATGTCGCGGTTCACGGTGAGCAGTGCCTCGGCGTCGTCGGTGTCGGCGAAGCTGGCGACCGTGCCCTGTTCCTCGCGCAGTGCCTGCCACGACACCAGCTGCCGAAGCGCGGCGCTGAGCGCACGGCGTTCGGTGGGACGCTGCGCGTCGCCGAGTCCGATGCCGGCCTCGACCGCCGCCGACCGCACGTCGGCGATGAGCTGTGACAGCAGCACCTGCTCCGGTCCGGTGAGCAGTACCGCTACGGCGAGCGTGAGGTAGGCGTACATGCGTGGGGTGAAAGGTCCCGTCGCCCGCAGCAACGGTCTCCCCCGCCCCGGGCCCAGACCCGGCTTGAAGAGCCGAGCGAAACCCGCCTCCACGACGAGCCGGTAACCGAGGAAGTTGCCGAACCAGCTCTTCAACCACTCGGCATGCCGACGGACCAGTGCAAAATCGTCGTTGTCGGTCAGCAGCAGCGGCGAGGCCAGCAGGGCTCGTACCGCCCGGCGTCGCTCGGTCGCCAACGCGATGTCGGATTCGTCAGCCACCGGCGTCCACCAAGCGACTGATCGAGATGTCGACGTCCTGGGCGGTGAAGTTCCCGGCGGGCGAGCGCAGGGTCAGCACGTTCCGCGGTTTGCTGAGGAGCTCGCAACGCAGACTCAGGTCGACGACCACGGTGACGGCGTTGCCCAGCAGAGGATCGCCGGCACCGAGGGCCTGCGCCATCAGTTCGAGCAGAAGATGCACGGCCGGACTGGACAGGTACACGGCACCCAGGTCCGGCGCGGCGGACAGCAGTTCCGCCGCCGCCGCGACCCGCAGTTCGTGGATGGCCGCGGCCTTTGCGACCAGTGCCTGCTGCTGCGCGCGGTGGTCGGCGATCCGGGCGGCACGGCCGCGCGGCGCCCGGACTCCACGGTCCCGTAGTGCGACGGGAACGTGCACCGAAGGGCTCGACCACCAGCTGGCCGTCGCGGGTACTACCCGCTGCGGATCGGCGGCGATGCCAAGATGCCGGGCGGAGTAGAGCCCGAACGCCGACGTGTAGAGGTCGTTCGCTGTCTCCTCGTCGGCGCTGTCCAGCCAGTTCGCCAGGCGCAGCAGCTCCCGACGCCGGGACGCGCCGTGCCCGGTGGAGCGGACCATCCGTTTCGCGTTGGCGAGCAGGGACTGCAGGGCCCGCATGGTGGCCTCCCGGAGCTGGGTCACCTCGCTTCTGCGACCGTCGAGGTCGCTGAACCAGGCACGCAAAGCGGTCCAGTCGGCAACGTCGTGTCCTCGGCTGCGGTGTACTGCGACACCGAGGTCGGCGGCGGCGCCGGCCAGTCCGCCGTCGTTCAGGCCCGCCAACAGCCCTGGCAGGTATGGCCAGAGGCGCTGCAGGTGACGTTCGATCCGCGGCGCGAGAAGGACGATCTCCTCCGTGATCGACTCGACGTAGTCGAGCAGAAGGTCCTTGAACCCGAGGTACTCCGCGCTGTCCAGGTCGTACCGGGCCAGCACCTGGCCGAGAAACGCGTAGAAGTCGCGCACCGAGTCACGGAACGTCCAGAACTGGGCGAAGATCGTGGCGACCGTCTCCCGGGCGGTGGCGGCATCGAGGCCGCCCGGCTGTTCGAGACGGTCCGCCAGGTCGCCCAGACCGTTGGCGATCAGCCCGAGCAACTCCCGGCTGATCTCCCGGGCGGCGTCGACGCTCGACAGCACCTCGTCCGCCTGCCGCTGTACCCGTTCCCCGAGCGGCGACAGTTGGTAGCGGGACCGGGCCCGCCGGTACTCCTCGATGCTCTTCACCCGAACGGTGTGCGAGCTCGGAAGTAGATTGCCCCAGCCGACAAGTTGGTTCAACCGGCTGACCGCGGTGTCGAGGGAAAGGTCGACGCCCTGGGCCGCGAGTTCCTCGACTACCTGCTGAGCGGAGAGATCCGTCATCAGGGAGGAGGTGAACCGGCGCATGATGGCGAGGTAGACCGCGCGCTCGGGCACGGTCAGGTAGGTGAAGGCCTCGAGGCGGCCCAGATCCTCCGCCGGCTCACCCACCGCACCAGCATAGGCGACTGCCGGTAGCGGCAACATCGCCGCCTACGGGGCGGCGGGCGGGCCTGGACGGGGTCCGGGTGGCGGAATTACCGAAATTCGGGGCGGTTGTCCGGATGTGAAAATCAGGGCACCGAATCGACGGATCTCTGTGTCTTTGCTGACCTTTCCGCAACAATCCAGCAATAGCCGGGAAGTCCTCCCGACCGTGCCGCCCCGCCCGGAGGCATCATGATCCGTCCCCACCGGCCAGGCCGCCGCCTGGTCGCGCTCGCCGCCGCAGCCGTCACCGTCGCCCTCACCGTCGTCGCCGTCACCCTCGCCGCGCCCGGTGGCGCCGGCGCCGACCCGCTCGGCGCCGGCAGCTACACCACCGCCCGCCCCGCCGGCGCCGCCGGCCCGTCCGGCTGCGCCGACCTCGCCACCAACCCCCGGCGGTACGTCACCGCCAACGCCCCCGCCAGCGCCGTGCCGACCAACGACTGGTGGTCGGCGCTGCTGTTCAAGCGCACCGACTGCGCCTGGTCCCCGCCGCTGCACGCCCACCCGATGTCCTTCCAGCCGGCGGCCGGCGGGCTCGGCGTCGGCTACCCCACCACCGCCACCGTCTCCGGCACCCCCACCACGGTCGGCGAGTACCACTACCCGTACAGCACCGAGTTCACCCTCGGGATGACCGGCCTGAACGCCCCCGACGTCCTGGTGGACGGCTGGACCGACTGGACCGTCTCGCCCTGGTGGTCCGACGGCAGCCGCAGCCTGCGGGCCACCATCGGACACGGCCTGCCGTTCGTCTACGCCCAGGTCACCGGCGGCAACGCCCAGCTCGGCTTCGGTGCGACACCGACGGTCTGGAGCAACAGCGGCAACCGGATCGGGTTCACCGTCCGGGGCCACGACTACATGGCGTACGCCCCGAGCGGCGCGACGTGGACGGTCAGTGGGAACACCGTCACCTCCACCCTGGCCGGCCGGGGTTACCTCTCCGTCGCCCTGCTCCCCACCACCACCGGCACCCCGGCCGCCGACCGGGCCGCCCTGGCCGACAGCTACGGCCGGTACGCCCACGCGCACGTCACCGGCACCCGGGTCGACTGGCGGTTCGACCCGGCGACCAGCACGGTACACAGCACGTACACGCTGACCACCACCGCCCGGGAGGGCACCGAACGGAACACCGTCGCCGCGCTCTACCCGCACCAGTGGAAGAACCTCTCCGGCGGCTCGCCGATCCCCCAGACGTACGTCTCGCCGCGCGGTCCGCTGCGCACCCTGGTCGGGATCGGCTCGTTCGGCACCGCGATCCGCTACCACGGGATCCTGCCCGAACTGCCCGCCGTGGCCACCTCCGGCGGCGCCGACCTGGCCACCCTCGGCGGCTACCTGGACCAGGCCGCCACCGGTGACCCGCTGGCCGGATTCGGCAACGACACCTACTGGACCGGCAAGGGGCTGGGCCGGGCCGCCCGGCTCGCCGAGATCGCCGACCTGCTCGGCCGGACCGCCCAACGGGACCTGCTGCTGAACGCGATCCGGACCCGGCTGACCGACTGGTTCACCGCCTCCCCGGGCGAGACCGGACGGCTGTTCCACTACGACCGGGCCTGGGGAACGCTTGTCGGCTACCCGGCGTCGTACGGCTCGGACCAGGAGCTGAACGACCACCACTTCCACTACGGCTACTACATCGCGGCCGCCGCCACGCTGGCCAGGTTCGACCCGGGCTGGGCCGCCGCCGACCGGTACGGCGGCATGGTGGACCTGCTGATCCGGGACGCCAACGGGATCAACCGGGCCGATCCGATGTTCCCGTTCCTGCGGGACTTCGACATCTACGCGGGACACGACTGGGCCTCCGGGCACGGCTCGTTCGGTGCCGGCAACAACCAGGAGTCGTCCTCGGAGGGGATGAACTTCGCCAGCGCGCTGATCCAGTGGGGACTGGCCACCGGCAACACCGCCGTCCGGGACGCCGGCCTGTTCATCTACACCACCCAGGCGCAGGCGATCCAGGAGTACTGGTTCGACTCGGCCGACCAGAACTTCCCGGCCGCGTTCGGGCACCGCACGGTCGGCATGGTCTGGGGCGACGGCGGGGCGTACGCGACCTGGTTCAGCGCCGAACCGGAGATGATCCAGGGCATCAACATGCTGCCGATCACCGGTGGTTCGCTCTATCTCGGCTACCGGCCGGCCTACGTCAACACCAACTGGTCCGAGCTGGTCACCAACAACGGCGGGCCGCCGACGGTGTGGCAGGACATCCTGTGGTCGTTCCGGGCGCTGGGCGACCCGGACGCGGCGTTGGCCGCCTTCCGCGCCAACCCGGGATATCCGCCGGAGGAGGGCGAGAGCCGCGCCCACACCTTCCACTGGCTGCGCAACCTGGCGGCGCTCGGCCAGGTCGACACCACGGTCACCGCGAACACCCCGCTCTACGCGGTCTTCACCCGGGGCGGGGCGCGGACCTACGTGGCCTCGAACATCACGGGTAACCCGATCACGGTGACCTTCTCCGACGGTCGGACCCTGACCGTGCCGGCCGGCCGTACCGCCACCACCGGGGCGCACACCTGGAGCGGCGGGAACGCCGGCGGCGGCCCGTCGAACCCGACGCCGACCCCCACCCCCACGCCAACCCCCACCCCCACGCCGACGCCGACCGGACCGCCGACCACCAGCAACCGGCTCTTCGTCCGCTCCGGCGGGGCGCTGTCCGGCAGTCCGGGCGCCGGGGCCGGCACGGTCACCCTGCCCGCCGCGAACGGCAACCACGACGGCACCCCGAGCAACCCGGTCACCCACCGGCTGTGCGGGTTGACCGGGACGTACCAGGCCGGTGGGGCGACGGGCTTCGCGCTGCACGTCGACGCGGGCACCGCCGTCGGGGCCGGGGTGCAGGCCCGGATCTCGTACGACTTCACCGGCTCCGGCAGTTACGGCCGGACCGAGACGTACGCCTACTTCGCCACCGACCCGTTGCCCGGCACCGAGCTCTACACCCAGGCAGCCGGGATACGCAGCGTCTCGGGTGGCTTCGCCGCGTTGAACCGCGGCTGCGTCCGTCTGGAGGTCTGGAACGCGATCGGCTCGGCACCGACCACGCTGCGGGTCGACGCGACCGCCGCCCAGGGCGCCCAGTCGACGGTCACCATTCCGTTCGCCCTCTCCGGCTGAGAGCGAAGCCGGCGGTGCGGGCGCCACGGCTCGGTGGCCCGCACCGCCGGTCGGGTCGGAGGCCGCCCCGGACAGTGGTGACTGCCCGGGGCGGCCGTGGGTCAGCGGAGGTCGAAACGGTCCAGGTTCATCACCTTGACCCAGGCGGCGACGAAGTCCTGGACGAACTTCTCCTGCCCGTCGGCACTGGCGTAGACCTCGGCGATGGCCCGGAGCTGGGAGTTCGCACCGAAGACGAGGTCGACGGCGGTGGCGGTCCAGCGCGGTTCGCCGGTGGTACGGCGGCGACCCTCGTACACGTTCTCGGTCGAGGCGCTGGCCTTCCACTCGATGTCCGGGTCGAGCAGGTGCACGAAGAAGTCGTTCGTCAACGCGCCGGGCCGGTCGGTGAGCACGCCGTGGGGCAGCTGCCCCAGGTTCGCGTTCAACGTCCGCAGACCGCCGACCAGGACGGTCATCTCGGGCGCCGTCAGCGTCAACAGGTTGGCCCGGTCCAGCAGCAGGGTCTCCGGGGAGAGTTTCTGTCCGGCCCGCAGATAGTTGCGGAACCCGTCCGCCCGCGGTTCGAGGACGGCGAACGACGCCACGTCGGTCTGTTCCTGGGTGGCGTCGGTACGCCCCGGCGCGAACGGGACGGTGACCTCGTAGCCGGCGTTGCGGGCCGCCTGCTCGACCGCGGCGGATCCGGCCAGGACGATCAGGTCGGCGAGCGAGATCCGTCGGCCGTCGGATCGCGAGGTGTTGAACTCCCGCTGGATCCGTTCCAGGGCCGGCAGCACGGTGGCGAGCACGGCCGGTTCGTTGACCTCCCAGTCGCGCTGCGGTTGCAGGCGGATCCGCGCCCCGTTGGCCCCGCCGCGCAGGTCGGTGCCGCGGAAGCTCGCCGCCGACGCCCAGGCGGTGAAGACCAGTTGCGGGACGGAGAGCCCGGACCCGAGCACGGCATCGGTCAGGGCGGCGATCTCCGCGTCGGTGACCAGTTCGTGGTCGACCGGCGGGACCGGGTCCTGCCACAGTTGCGGTTCCGGCACCCAGGGACCGAGGTAGCGGGTGACCGGGCCCATGTCCCGGTGCAGCAGCTTGTACCAGGCGCGGGCGAAGGCGTCCGCGAACTGGTCCGGGTTGGCCATGAACCGTCGGGAGATCGGTTCGTAGACCGGGTCGACCCGCAACGCGAGGTCGGTGGTCGCCATCATCGGGGCGTACCGGACCGAGGGGTCGTGGGCGGCGGGTACGGCGTCCGCCCCGGCACCGCTCTTCGGCTTCCACTGTTTCGCGCCGGCCGGACTCTCGCAGACCTCCCACTCGTACCCGAAGAGGGTTTCGAAGAAGCTGTTGTCCCAGGTGGTCGGGGTGGGGGTCCAGGCGCCCTCGAGTCCGCTGGTGATGGTGTCGGCGCCCTTGCCGGTGCCGTAGCTGTTCCGCCAGCCCAGACCCTGCTCCTCGAGCGGGGCGCCCTCGGGCTCGGGTCCGACGTACTCGTCGGCGCGGGCGGCGCCGTGGGTCTTGCCGAAGGTGTGTCCGCCGGCGATCAGGGCGACCGTCTCCTCGTCGTTCATCGCCATCCGGCGGAACGTCTCGCGGATGTCCCGGGCGGCGGCCAGCGGGTCGGGGGTGCCGTTCGGTCCCTCCGGGTTGACGTAGATCAGTCCCATCTGCACGGCGCCGAGCGGAGCGGCGAGTTCCCGGTCTCCGCTGTAGCGTTCGTCGCCGAGCCAGGTGTCCTCGGGTCCCCAGAAGATCTCCTCGGGTTCCCAGACGTCCTCGCGCCCGAAGCCGAACCCGAAGGTCCTGAAGCCCATCGACTCGAGGGCGCAGTTGCCGGCGAAGACCAGCAGATCCGCCCAGGAGATCTTCCGGCCGTACTTCTGCTTGACCGGCCAGAGCAGTCTGCGGGCCTTGTCCAGGTTGGCGTTGTCGGGCCAGCTGTTGAGCGGGGCGAAGCGTTGGGCGCCGTCACCGCCGCCACCCCGACCGTCCTCGATGCGGTACGTTCCGGCGGAGTGCCAGCTCATCCGGATGAACAACGGTCCGTAGTGGCCGTAGTCCGCCGGCCACCAGTCCTGCGAGGTGGTCATCACCTCGATGACATCCCGCTTCAGGGCCTCGACGTCGAGCTTCTTGAACTCCTCCCGGTAGTCGAAGGACTCGCCCAACGGGTTGGCCCGGGGTGAGTGCTGGTGGAGCACCTGGAGGTTCAGCTGGTTGGGCCACCAGTCCTGGTTGGCCCTCGGTCGGCTCCGCTTCGGAGTCGGGGAGGGGATTGCCGGGTTCTCGCTCTCGCTGCCGTGCTCGGGCACGTCGATCCTTCTCCTGTCCGTCGCTTGCTTGTTCTGTCAACCGGTTGCTGTGCCCCGACAGATTCGGGGCAAACGCCCCGGTGGATGACCTCGGCTCCGTCGACCGGGGAGAAACCGTTCCGACATACCGGCGTCACCCGCGTAGTATGCCCGACTTTCGGGGTGATACCGCAGGATTGTGGCCGTGGCGCGACATGGAGAGAAATGACCGGGTACGGGGGCGATGGCGTCCAGTCCGGCTCCAGTGGCCGTCCAATCCGCCTCAGTAGGTTGCGGGCCAGCCGCCCGTCGGGACTCCTCCGGCCGGCGGCGCCACCGAGCCTGAGGAGGACGAATGCTCGATCCCACCGTACGACGGCGCCTGCTCGCGCTGGCCGCGGCCGTGGCGTGCGCCGTGGCCCTGCTGCCGGGGCGACCGGCCTCGGCAGCGCCCGCCGACCCCGCCCTGTCGCACCGGTCGCTGCCCGACAGCTGCGCGCCGGAACTCGCGAAGGCCGCCACCCGGGCCACGGCCGGGGGCGGCACCGCGATCTGTGTCGAGATGGGTGAGCTGACCCGCGAGGCGGCGCCCACCAAGACCGCGCCGTCCGGCGCCGGCACCACCGCGGTCAACTGCGGCAACGGTGCCTGGGAGTTCGCCCGGTTCGGCGCCTGCGCCACCGCACCCGTCACGCTCTACGTCTTCCTCGTCCCGTCCGGGGCGCTGGTCGGCATCATCGACATGACCACCACGTTCATGGCGGACCTGGGGTCGATCGACGGCCGGCCCCGGTACAACGTCACGGTGCGGGCCACCGGTCTGCTGGGCCAGGTCGCCGGCACCTACATCACCCACGAGGGCTACTGCGAGTACGGCTGCAGCGGGTTCACCGGCGGCGGCACCCAGCGCTTCGACTACGTCGGGGCGCAGGCGAACTTCATCCTGAACGCGGGCACGACCGCCACCGCGCCCGGCGCCGTCCACCAGGCCTCGATGATGCTCTACTACTACTTCCTCAACGCCACCTGGAATCCGCAGTTCTCCAACGCGGTCGGCGCGTCGAGTCCGGAGTTCCGCTGCGACAACGCGATACCCGGATGGAACCAGCCGGGCTGCGTCTATCCGTCGGTCCGGCCGGTCTACACCCCGAGCCCGGCCAACGGCAGTTACCGGCAGCACATCCGGATGGCACTCGAGCACAACCTGCCCCGGATCCTGACCCGGACCACCGACTCGTTCGACCAGACCCAGAACCACAACCGGGCCTGCCCCGGCCAGTACCGGGCGCCGGACGGATACAGCTGCGACGAGTACCCGTTCCGGTCGACCCGGCAGGGCGCCTTCACCGGCGGACACACGTACGGGCGGACCTTCAGCGGCTGCCAGGTCGGCTGGTTGGACATCCGGCAGCCCGGTGACAGCGGCGGGTGGAACGCCTGCTACATCCCGGCCTTCGAGAACAGCAGCGGAGGCAACGAACTGAACCGCTTCTACGAGAGCAACCGCGTGATCCACAACGACACGTTCGAGGTGACCGCCTGAGTGCCGGCCCGGGCGGCCACCCGCGTGGAAGGAGCGCGGGGGCCGCCCGGGCCGGCGGCGGACCACGGGACGCCGTTCAGCGCGACGTCGGGCCGGACGCTCCCGCCGGGTGCGGCTCCCCGGGGAACGCGCCGGCCGGTGCCGGCGGGTTGAGCCGCGAGTACGCCTCGAGTCGCCACCGCAGCGGGCTGGCCGACTCGATGTCGACCACGTGGTCGACGGTGAACTCGACCACCCGCCGGGCCCCCGGGAACCGGTCGACCTGCCCCGGATCCCAGTTGATCCGCCCGGTCCCGCTCAACTGCAGGCTGCGACCGGTCTCCCAGTCCAGGAAGACCAGTCCGCACCGGGGATCGAG
Source organism: Plantactinospora sp. B24E8 (assembly GCF_039871735.1). Classification (NCBI taxonomy): domain Bacteria; kingdom Bacillati; phylum Actinomycetota; class Actinomycetes; order Micromonosporales; family Micromonosporaceae; genus Plantactinospora; species Plantactinospora sp. B24E8. The sequence goes on along the minus strand of NZ_JBDPMH010000025.1, from coordinate 72,512 downwards.
GTAGATGTTCCCGAGCGTCATGAAAAACGAGTTGCCGACCACCTGTTCCGTCCGCAGCACCAGGCGGTCCCCGTCCCGGTGGGCGGTGCCGGCCACCTTCACCCGACGCAGGGTCTGCGGCGAGAGGACGACCATGCCGAAGTCCCCGGGCTCGACGAAGGGGCGTCCCGCAGTGGGTCACCGACCGGCGGCAGGGCGTGGACCACCAGGGTCCGGCGGTCGGGGCTGTCGACGAACCCCTCGTCGCCGGCGAGGGTCGTACACCAGAGGTTCCCCTCGGCGTCCGCACCGGAGAGCGCGACCAGGCGCTGCCGGCGGACGAGGCCGGCGAAGGCGCCGACGTCCGCGTCGAACATGGACGAGCCCCATCCGGGGCCGCCCTCGCCGGCCATCCGTTGGACGGCCTGTTCACCTTCGTGGTCCCGGCTCATTCGGTCACCTCCGGGTGATACGCGGACCTACTGTCCGGATCGACGGTCCACCGGAAAGAGATCGGCGGTCATTCCGACGGCCAACCGTTGTCGGTCAACCGGCGTGAATCCGGTCCAGGTCTTGTGTGTCCATGGCGCGGGGATCAAATACCTCTGGATATGGTCGCGGACATCGAGCTTCATTCCGATCTCGTCCGCGCCTTTCCCGGATTCCGTTCGGATCGCCTTTCCGCACGCCGACACCAACTGATCGGACATGGGGCGGGTGGATTCGGCCGCGGGAGTTCCGAGCCTGACGACCGGACGGGTCCCGCCACCCCACCCACGCGTACCGGTTCAACCGGTACGCACGGCGACTATAGTAACCACATGACGCCGACCGCCGCAGGGCTGACCCTGCGCACCCCGGAGGGCGTCGCGTACCTGTTCGACCCCGGTGCGTTGTGCCTGGAGTTCCTGACCACCGGCGGGCCGGGGGTGCTGGCCCGCTACGAGGTCCTCCACCAGCCGGCCGACCTGGCCGAATGGCTCCGACTCTCCCGCCTGCGGCTGGACCCGGCGACCGTCCACGTCAGCGCCGACCAGCTCCGGACGGCGCACCGGCTCCGGAACGCGCTGTGGCGGCTCGGCCGCGACAGCGCCCGTACCGGACGCCGGCAGGCCGACGACCTGGCCGAGATCAACCAGATCGCCCGCCCGGCACCACTGGTCCCGCAGGCCACCCCGGACGGCGACCAGACCTGGCTGACCCCGGCCGACGGCAACGCGGTGCTCTCCACGATCGCGCGCGACGCGATCCGGCTCTTCACCGGCGACCTGGCCGGGCGCATCCGGGAGTGCGGCTCCCCCGACTGTTATCTGATATTCGTGGACACGTCACGGCCGGGACGGCGGCGCTGGTGCGCCATGGAAGCCTGTGGGAATCGTCATAAGGCAGGCGCGTTACGCGCCCGCCGGGCGGCGTCCACGCACCACCGCCAAGCGCGGGTGGAGCCGCCGCACAACAATTTTGAACGGGCCGTTAAGACCTCTGGTTAGCCAACCTTGTGAGGCTCGTCTCGGCAGCGGGAACGCCATTTCCTGCTTCAATGGTGGCGAATAGGCCGTTGCAGTGAAAGGCAAGCCTCCGTGAGTTCAACTGTTCTCCCGTCAGATGGTGCCGGATCCTTCGCGCCGGGCGCGGTCGCCCAGCTCGCCGCCGACACCGTGGGCCCGGTCCTGCTCCCTGACGACGAGGGGTACGCCGCCGAATGCGCCGGCTACAACCTCGCCGTACCGCACCGGCCGGCGTTGGTGGTCGGTGCCGCCGGCGCGACGGACGTCCAGGCGGCGGTACGGTTCGCGGCGGCCCACGGCCTGCCGGTCGCCATCCTCGCCACCGGCCACTCCGCGCTCGCCTCGACCGGCGCGGTGCTGGTCACCACGCGGCGGATGGAGACGGTGACGATCGACACCGACCGGCGTACCGCCCGGGTCGGCGCCGGGGTGCGCTGGCAGCGGGTCATCGACGAGGCCGCCCGGCACGGCTTGGCGCCGCTGAACGGTTCGTCCACCACCGTCGGCGCCGTCGGATACACCCTCGGCGGCGGGCTCGGCCCGATCGGCCGCACCTTCGGGTACGCCGCCGACCACGTACGCGCGATCGACGTGGTCACCGCGGACGGCCAGTTGCGGGAGGTGACCGCCGACACCGAGCCGGAGCTGTTCTGGGCGCTGCGCGGCGGCAAGGGCAACTTCGGCGTGGTGACCGCGCTTGAGTTCGACCTCTTCCCGATCACCCGGATCTACGGCGGCGGGCTCTTCTTCCCCGGCGACCGGGCCGCCGAGGTGCTGGTCGCCTGGGGCCGCTGGACGGCGACCGCGCCGGACGAGCTGACCTCGTCGGTCGCGCTGCTGCGGCTGCCGCCGGCCCCGGAGGTGCCGGAACCGCTGCGTGGTCAGCTCGTGGTGCACGTACGGATCGGGTACGTCGGACCGGCCGAGGAGGGTGCCCGGCTGGTCGCGCCGCTGCGCGCACTCGGACCGACACTGATCGACTCGGTGGCCGAGCTGCCCTATCCGCAGATCGGCACCATCCACAACGACCCGCCGATGCCGATCCCAATCGTCGACCGCTCGGCCCTGCTGCGCGAGTTCACCCCGGAACTGGTCGACACCCTGGTCACGCTCGCCGGCCCGGACACGCCGAGCCCGCTGACCATCCTCGAGATCCGGCACCTCGGCGGCGCGCTGGACCGGCGTCCGGAACCGGGGAACCCGATCGACACCCGGGGTGCCGGCTACAGCCTGTACGCGGTCGCGATCGGCGGGCCGGACCAGGCCGAGGCGTTCACCGGCTACCTCGACACGCTGATCGGCGCCGTCCGGCCCTGGGACACCGGCCGACGCTTCGTCAACTTCCTCTCCACCGCCGACGCCACCCCGGCCACGGTGCCGACCGCCTACCCGGCGGAGACGTACCAGCGGCTGCAGGCGGTGAAGAAGGCGTACGACCCGCTGAACCTGTTCCGGGTCAACCACAACATCGTTCCGGCCTGACCCCGGTGGACGCCCCGGCCCGGTGAACCCGGGCCGGGGTTCAGGTGTCGATCGGCCGGTGTCGACGTAGTTCGTGACGGGCGAGCGAACGGCGGTGCACCTCGTCCGGCCCGTCGGCCAGCCGCAGTGCCCGGGCGCCGGCCCAGATCCGGGCGAGCGGGGTGTCCTGGCTGACCCCGGCCGCGCAGTGCGCCTGGATCGCCCGGTCCAGGATCCACTCCACCGCCGACGGTACGGCGATCTTGATGGCCTGGATCTCGGTGTGCGCGTGCTGGTTGCCGACGGTGTCCATCAGCCAGGCGGTCTTGAGCACCAGCAACCGGCACTGCTCGATACGCACCCGCGACTCGGCGATCCACTCCTGGAGCACACCCTGCTCGGCGAGCGGCCGACCGAACGCGACCCGGTCGGTGACCCGGCGGCACATCAGCGCCAACGCCCGCTCGGCCATGCCGATCAGGCGCATGCAGTGGTGGATCCGGCCCGGTCCGAGGCGCGCCTGGGAGATGGCGAACCCGTCACCCGGTCCGCCGATCAGGTTGGTCACCGGGACCCGTACGTCGACAAAGTCGAGCTCGGCGTGCCCGCCGTGGTCGCTGTCGTCGTACCCGAAGACCCGCAGGCTGCGGCGGACCGTCACGCCCGGGGTGTCCCGCGGCACCAGGATCTGGCTCTGCTGCCGGTGCCGGGGCGCGTCCGGGTCGGTCCTGCCCATCACGATCAGGATCTCGCAGTGCGGGTTCATCGCCCCGGAACTGAACCACTTCCGACCGTTGATGACGTAGTCGTCGCCGTCGCGGACGATGCGGGTCGCGATGTTCGTCGCGTCCGAGGAGGCGACGTCGGGCTCGGTCATCGCGAACGCCGAGCGGATCCGCCCCTCCAGCAGCGGCACCAACCACCGTTCACGCTGCTCGGCCGTACCGAACTGGGCGAGCAGCTCCATGTTTCCGGTGTCCGGGCCGCGCAGTTGAGCGCCGGTGGCGCCAGGTGTGGGCTGTGCCCGGTGATCTCGGCCAGCGGCGCGTACTGCAGGTTGGTCAGGCCGGCGCCGTGTTCGCCGGACAGGAAAGGTTCCACAGCCCGCGACGGCGGGCCTCGGCGGCGAGTTCCGCCACCACCGGCGGCACGCTCCAGTCGTCGGTACGCCCGTGGATCTGCTCCTCGAAGACCGGTTCCGCCGGACAGACCCGCTCGTCCATGAAGGCGAGCAGCCGCTCCCGCATCGCCAGCGTCGTGGCGTCCAGCCCGAAGTCCATCGATCCTCCCGGAGGTGTTCCCTGTCGACGCCCGGGCCGCTCGCGGCTGTGCCCGGGCCTGCCCCGCAACGGTAGGCTCGTCCACAGCGTGACAGGGCTGGTGGAGTTATCGACCGCTCCTCGTGCGCCGCTACGCGCTCGGCGACGTCAGCACACGCCAGAGACCCAACACGGCCAGCAGGGACGCCGCGCCCGCCGCGCCGACGACAAGGCCGGGCGCGGACACCTCGCCCAACGCCCCGCCGCCGGCCGCGAACAGCCCCTGCAACGTCATGGTCCCGGTCAACGCCAGCCCGAAGGCCTGGCCTCGATTCGCCTCCGGCGCCGCCGACCGGAAGCGCCGGGCCAGCCCCAACTGGTACGCGACCCCGAACCCGGACACGGCGAGCAGCAGCGCCGCGGTGACCGGCCCGGGCCGCGCCAGGTCTCGCGTACCGCGTGCCCTGCGGCCGTGCCGCGACGCGGCTGCTCGGCCAGCCGCAGGCGCAGCAGCGCAGCGGAGAGCAGGCAGCTGGCCACGGTGATCCAGAGCGCGCCGCATGGACCGAGCGCCGCGATCAGCATCCCGCCCACGGCAAAACCGAGCACCTGCACGCCGCCGGCGGCCATCGAGAACACGGCCCGGCCGAGCACGTACCGGTCGCCGTCGAGCAGTTCGGGCAGCAGCGCGCCGCGCGCCGCGGAGGCGACCGCGCTGGGGATGCCGGTGACGAACACCAGCACCAGCATCGTGGTGGGCGACAGCAGGCCAGCGGCGACCGCGGCGCGGACCAGGTCGTAGCCGACCAGCACGGCTCGCGGCGGCCACCGGTCGGCGTACGCCAGCACCAGCGTGCCGCCGAGGGCGTAGGGCAGGAGGCCGGCGACGTAGGCCAGCGCGGCCAGCAGGGGCGAGCCGGTGCCGGCGTAGACGGTCACCGAGAGCGCGAGCATCTTCACCGTCTCGCCGCCGAGAAAAAGCGTGCCCTCGCGACGCCTCACCTCCCAGGCGTCAGGGGCGTGCGCCGGCCATCCGCAACGGCGTACGCCCTGGTCCGCCCTCCCCGCCCCTTCCGTCGGAGGCCGGATTGCGCGTCCTTGATACCTAGAACTACTATGCATTGCAGCTCTAGGGTTAGGGGCAGACATGCACATCACCAAGGACCTCGTGGCGGCCTCGGCGACGCCACTCGTGCTGGGGATCCTCGCCGAGGGCGAAAGCTACGGCTACGCGATCCTCAAGCAGGTCAACGACCTGTCCGGCGGGGAACTGGAGTGGACCGACGGTCTGCTCTATCCCCTGCTGCACCGACTGGAACGACTCGGACACGTCGAGTCGTTCTGGGAGACCCCACCCGGGGGACGGCGCCGCAAGTACTACCGGATCACCGACCAGGGCCGGGCCGAGCTCGCCGAACAGCGCCGCCAGTGGGCCACCGTCGTCGACGCCCTGCGTGGGGTCTGGAACAACACCCAGTCGGCACTCACCCCGATCCCCGCACCCGCCTGGGAGCTGGGACGATGACCGCCGCCAGCGAATACGACCTGGAAGGGCAGATCGCCGAGTGGCGGACGTACCTGCGCCGCCGCCGGGAACTGCGACACACCGACGGTGAGGAGCTCGAGGACCACCTCCGCAGCCAGATCACCGAGCTGACCGAGGCGGGCCTGCGCACCGACGAGGCGTTCCTGATCAGCGTCAAACGCATGGGCAGCTTCGACGAACTGTCCCGCGAGTTCGCCCGCGAGCACTCCGAACGGCTGTGGAAGCAGCTCGTCCTCCCCGGGGAGCCGGACGCGGCCGCCGCCGCCCGTACCCGTCGGGAACTGCCGGTCATGGTGGCATGCGCGGCGCTCGCGGCCCTCTCGGTCAAGGTGCCCGGCCTGTTCGGCATCGGCTTCGACGACGAGGGCAGTTTCTACGCGCGGAACCTCAGCCTCTTCGCGCTGCCGGCGCTGGCCGCGTACTTCGCCTGGCAGCGCCGGGTGAGCCCCCGGGTGATCGGGGTGCTCGCCGCGCTCTTCGTGCTCGGCGCGGTCGGCGCGAACGCGTACCCACTGGCCGACGACTCGCAGAGCGTCATCCTCACCTCGATCCACCTGCCGCTGGCGCTCTGGCTGGTCGTCGGCGTCGCCTACGTCGGCGGTGACTGGCGCTCGGACCGACGCCGGATGGACTTCATCCGGTTCACCGGCGAATGGCTGATCTACTTCGCCCTCATCGGCCTGGGCGGTGGTGTGCTCACCGCCTTCACCGTGGGCACCTTCAACGCCATCGGCCTGGACGCCGAGGGTTTCATCCAGGCGTGGCTGCTGCCCTGCGGCGCGGCAGCGGCGGTGGTCGTGGCGGCCTGGCTGGTGGAGGCCAAGCAGAGCGTCATCGAGAACATGGCTCCGGTACTGACCCGGGTCTTCACCCCGCTGTTCGTGGCCGCGCTGCTCGCCTTCCTGGTCGCCATGGTCTGGACCACCAACGGCATCAACGTCGAGCGGGACGCACTCATCCTCTTCGACCTGCTGCTCGTCGTCGTGCTGGGCCTGCTGCTGTACGCCCTCTCCGCCCGCGACCCCGGTGCCCGGCCCGGCCTGTTCGACCGGCTGCAGCTCGCGCTCGTGGTCAGCGCCCTGGTCATCGACGTCCTGGTGCTGGTGGCGATCACCGGCCGGATCACCGAGTGGGGCTTCAGCCCCAACAAGACGGCGGCGCTGGGCGAGAATCTCATCCTGCTCACCAACCTGGCCTGGTCGGCCTGGTTGTTCCTCGGCTTCGTCCGGGGCCGGATGCCCTTCGGCCGCCTCGAACAGTGGCAGACCCGGTACATCCTGGTCTACGCCGTCTGGGCCTGGTTCGTCGTACTCGCCTTCCCGCTCGTGTTCAGTTTCCGCTGAGCCGACTCCGGCCCGCCCGCCGCTGTCCCGTACCGGGACGGGGGCCGGCGGGCCGGATCCGGTCTGCCGCCCGTAGGGCACGCACCGGCGAGACGACCAGCGGCAGCCAGGCGAACGCGAGGCCGAGCGCCGCCACCCACATGCCGACCCGTACGCCGGCGACCTCGCCGAGCACGCCGGCCACCGCGGCACCGATCGCCAGCACGCCGGTGAAGAGGAAACGCATCGTGGCGTTCATCCGATTCAGCATCGGATCCGGGGTGACCCGCTGCCGGATGCTCACCAGCAGCACGTTGTCGAGTCCGATCCGGTACGTCAACGCCAGCCAGCCCAGCATCGCCACCCACAGCCAGCCGCCCCGGTCGACCAGGGCTACCAGGAACCCGGCCGGCGTGCTGAGCAGTCCCGACACCAGCAGGGTCGGTCCGACGCCGAGACGCTCCCCGAACCGCCTGGCGGTCAGTGCCCCGAGGAGCACCCCGACTCCGCCGCAGCTGAAGAACAGGCCCAGCATGCCGGCCGAGAAACCGAGTTCACGGTGCACCAGCAGCGGCAGCGTGACGGTGGCGATCTGGAGGAACAGGTTGGTGGCCGCGCCGGTGACGGCGATCGGCCGCAGCAGCGGGTGGCCGAGAACAAACCGGATCCCCGCGCCGACGCCGCGCCACAACGGTCGACCGGCGGCCGGCACCGGCGGCGGCTCCGGGCGGCGGATCCGGCGCAGGACCAGCGCCGACCAGAGGAAGGTGGCGGCGTCGATCGCGAGCGCCACCGGCGCGGCAGTGACCTGCACCAGGAAGCCGGCGAGGCTCGGCCCGGCGACCCCGGCGGCGGCCTCCAGGCTGACCAGCTTGGAGTTGGCGTCGACCAGTCGATCGCGGCCCACCAGGCTGGGCAGGTAACTCAGGGCCGCCACGTCGAAGAAGACCGTCAGCACGCCGGTGAGCAGCACGACGACGTACAGCTGGGTGAGGGTGAGCAGGTCCAGCCACCAGGCGAGCGGGATGGACCCGAGCAGCACCGCCCGGGCGAGGTCCGTGCCGATCATCACGCCACGCCGACGCATCCGGTCCAGCCACACCCCGGCGGGCAGGCCGACCAGGAGGAAGGCGACGGTTTTCAGCACCCCGAGCAGACCGACCTGTCCGGGCGTCGCGTCGAGGGCGATCACCGCGACCAACGGTACGGCGACGAAACTGACCTGGGTGCCGGCCGTACTGGCCGCGGCGGCGGAGAAGAGTTTCCGGAATCCGTCGTCCCGGAACAGCGAACTGGGCGAGGGCTCGGGGGCCGGCGGGCGCCGGTCCCGCACGTCGATGCGGCGTCGGATGGTCACGGCGTCGACCCTGCCGAGCCGGGTCCTGCGTCGACGACGATTTAGGATGGGCCGAATCCACGGGAGGGCGGCATGCTCCGGCTGGTCTTCACCGCACGCGACCTGGCCGACATCCGGTTCGGTTTCTCCCCGCTGTGGGAGGTCGTGGCGAGCGTACGGGTGGTCAAGGACCCGGACGCCCACCCGATGCACGCGGAGTGGAGTGCCCAGGTCCGACGGCGGCTCGCCCAGGCCGACCTCGACTGGCGGATGCTGTCGGACCTGGTACCGGTGCCGACCCGCAGCATTCCCGGCCTGATCAGCCCGCCTCCGGTGGTGCCGTCGCCGGACCTGGAGCTGGAACTGAGGTCACTGTCGGCCATGGAGCCGGACCGGGTGCGGGACATTCTCGACAAGATGCCCGGTCCCCGGCCGAGCTCGCTGGAGCCGCTGTACGCGGATCCGGTCGCCGGCCTGCGTCGACTCGTCGAGGTCGTGCGTGGCTACTGGGACCTGGTGCTCGCGCCGCACTGGCCACGGCTGCTCCGGCTGCTCGAGGACGACGTGCGGTACCGGGCCCACCGACTGACCGACGGCGGCACCCGGCTCCTCTTCGCCGACCTCAACCCCCGGATACGGTGGCACGACAACACCCTGCACGTGGTGAACAACCACGTCACGCGCTCGGTCGAGTTGGCCGGTCGGGGGCTGCTGCTGGTGCCGTCGGTGTTCGTCTGGCCCCGGGTGTTCGCCCGGCTCGACCAGCCCTGGCAGCCCACCCTGCGCTATCCGCCCCGAGGGGTGGCCCGGCTGTGGAGCCGCGACCGGCTCGACCCGCCGGCAGCGCTCGCCGCCGTGCTCGGCCGGACCCGGACCATGCTGCTGGCGGCCCTCGACGCGCCCGGTTCCACCACCGAACTCGCCCGGCAGACCGGGCTCTCCGCCGGGGGCGTGTCCCAGCACCTCACCGCGCTGCGCGCGGCCGGTCTGGTCGAGGCGTACCGGCGCGGCCGGTACGTGCTCTACGCCCGGACGAGTGTGGCGGAGTCCCTGCTCGCCGGCGCTACCGCACCGAACCGGCCGGTACGGTAGCCCGCCGGCCGGCGCCACCGCCTCGGACCGGCCGCCGGTGCCCTGGTCCCGGCCGGCAGCGGACCGGCCGGGTCCACGATGGCGGTCAGCCGGTGGTGCCGGTGACGCCGGTGCCGGACCGGGTGACGTGGTAGGTGACGGTCGTCCCGCTCCAGAAGTGGAAGGTGAGGGTCACCTGGGCACCCTCGTTGACCTCGGCGAAGAACTCGGGCTTCAGGGTGATGCTGTTGGCGCCGTAGTCCGGCGCGAACGTGACGTCGAACTCCTTGAACGCGGTCCAGTTGTGTGGGCCGGCGTAACTGCCGTCGGCGTACTTCGCCTCCATGGTGGCGAGCTGGTCGCCCCGGAACTGGGTGGGGATCGCGAAGGCGCTCGTCGTACCGGTCGTGTTGGCGAGCACCGGCGGGTCGTACGTGAGGATGGTGATCCGCCACGGCACGCCCTGGGAGAAGCGGGCGTGCAGGGTGGCGTTGACGCCGTACGCCCGGGAGCCGACGAGCCGGGTGAGCGCGGCGGCGGTGAGGGTGAGCTGGTTGCCGGAGACGGTGTAGTCGCGGCCGTTGGCCAGTTCGGTGGCGCCCTGGCGCAGGCCCTGGAAGGTGGTGCCGTTCAGGTTGAGGGTGAGGCTCCGGCTGCTGATCGTGCCGGTGCGCGGCACGTACACCTGGTCGCTGGAGGCGGTGCCGGAGCGGGTGGTCCAGCTCGACCGGATCTGGGCGAACAGTTCGGGGTCGCTCCACTGGAACGAGGTACGCCCGAAGTGCTGGCCGTTGTCCCAGAGCATGGTGGTGAGCCGTCGCTGGCGGGCGTAGTGGCCGAGGAACTCGAAGAACTTCAGCTTCTCGCCCTGCTGGATGGTGCCGGTGTGCCGGTCGAAGCCGAGCAGGCCGTACTCACCGATGATCACCGGGATGTTCCGGGCGACGAAAGCGTTGTACACCCGGTCGAACTGGTCGGTGAGGTCCTGCTGCACGGTGGCGTCGAACCGGGTGCCGCCGGCGACGTTGACGCTGAACGGCCAGTAGCCGTAGAAGTGCACGGTCGCGACGAGGTTACGGTCGTTCAGCGCGGTGAAGGTGGCGACCAGTTCGTCCACCCGGGCCTGGTCGGCCGAGGTGTGCAGGGTGGGCAGGACGAGCAGCCGGGTGGCGTTGTTGCCGCCGGACTGCCGGACGACCTGGTGGAACCGGGTGTTGAGTTCGTGCAGCAGGGCCGCGTTCTGGGCGTCGCCGGAGCTGTTGCTGAACTGCGGCTCGTTGACGCTCTCGAAGGTGAGCCGGGCCGGGGCGTCCCGGAACGCGGTGGCGAGCTGGGTCCAGAGCGCGGTGTAGCGGTTGAGCACGCCTGCCCGGTCGGTCGGCATCGTGTTGATCCACTGCCACGAGTCGTGGTGCAGGTTGATCATCACGTAAAAGCCGTCGGCGAGGGCCCAGTTGACCACCTCCCGTACCCGGTTGAGCCAGGCCACGTCGATCTGGTGGTCCGGGGCGGCGCCGTGGTGGTTGCTCCAGGTGACCGGGATCCGGATGCTGTTGAAGCCCTGTGCCCGGATGTTGTCGAGCAGTGCCTCGGTGACCCGAGGGTTGCCCCAGGCGGTCTCGTCCGCGCCGACCGCGTCGAAGGAGTTGCCCAGGTTCCAGCCGGGTTGCATGGCGGCGACCGCGGCCATCGGGTCGGTCGCCGGTGGTGGCGTCGGTGGCCGGGTGGTGGGTGGCGGGGTGGTCGGCGGCCGGGTGGTGGCCGGCGGGGTGGTGCCGCCGACGTTGCCGGTGCAGGCGACGCCGTTGAGCGTGAACGAGGTGGGCGCGGTGTTCGCGCCGGTCCAGGAGCCGTTGAGCCCGAACGACACCGTCGCGTTCGTGCCGATGGCGGCGTTGTAGCCGACGTCGGTCGCGGTCACCTGGCTGCCCGAGGAGGTGACGGTGGCGTTCCACGCCTGGGTCACCCGCTGCCCCGCCGGATACGTCCAGACCAGACTCCAGCCGCGGACCGGGTCGCCGAGGTTGGTCACGCCGATGGTCGCGCTGAAGCCGCCGGGCCACTGGCTGGCGATCGTGTACGCCACCCGGCAGCCGGCCGCCGCCTGGGCGCCGGTCGCCGCGACCAGGCCGACGCCGGCCACCAGGGTCGTGGCGGTGGCCGCCACCAGACCGAGCCGCCAGCGGACTCCCCGCACTGTGCTTCGCAAGCCGGCCATGATGCTCCTTCGGGTCTGGCCGCGCGGAGGCCGGGCGCCGTCCACACGCCCGGATATTAAGTTTGGGATTTAAACTTTGTCAATCGGCGGACAACGATACGAAGCGTTCCCGAGCCATGGGAGACTGTCGATACGTTCGCGCGGACGGGCACCCGAAACAGCACCGCTGGTGGGCTCTGGCGGTGCCGCCGTGACGTCCGCTCCCGCCGAAAGGAGTCCCATGCCCGCCATTCCCGTACGCCGCTGGGCCGGTGCCGTCAGCGCGCTCTCCCTCGCCGTCGTCGCGATCGTCGCCCCCGCCGGGCCGGCGCGGGCCACCGTCGACGAGGTTCCGAGAGTGATCGCCGATCCCGAGTCGGAGTTCGTCCCGGAGGGCACCGGCGCCGGCTTCCGGGTACGCCTGAGCCACCCGCCGGCCGAGGCGGCCTACCTCGGGATGTCGATGCGCGGCAGCGGCGGCTGGATAAGCCAGCCGGTGATGCTCCGCTTCACCCCGACGAACTGGCACCTCCCCCAGGGCTACGCGGTGGGGAGCGTCCAGGACGCGGACACCGTCGACAACGTGCTCGTCTTCACCCTCAGCTTCCCGGGTTACCTCTCCGACACCGTCACCTTCACCCAGGTCGACGACGACTGAACCGAGGCCGCCGGCCGCGTCATGGCAACGCCGCCCGGCCCCGGAGGGTGCCTCTCCGGAGCCGGACGGCGTCGACCGGGCCGGCGGTCCAGCTCAACGGCGGAGCACCGTCGACACCGCCTCCGCCGCGTGGTCCCGCCAGAGTTCCGCCAGCGCCCGGTGGCCCCGGTGACCCGGATGGACGCCGTCCGGCGCCAGCCCGGCCGGGTCGCCGATCGCGTTCAGCGCCGCGTCCGCCGGTACGAGCGCGGCCTGGTACTCCCGGGCGAGGTCGCGGACGACGGCGATCTTCGGTTCCAGGTCCTCCCGCCAGGCGACCTGCTCCGGCGACACCGGCAGCAGGAAGGGCTCGACCAGGACAAGCGTGACCCGGACGGCGGCGAGCGGGGCCAGCAGCGCCCGGTAGTTCGCCGCGAAGTCCGCCACCGGCGTCGGGTCGTCGCTGTCGTAGCGACGCCAGGTGTCGTTGATCCCGACGAGCACACTCACCAGCGCCGGCCGGGCGGCCACCACGTCCCGGTCCCACCGGGCCCGCAGGTCCCGGCTCCGGTCGCCGCTGATCCCCCGGTTGACCACGGACGCCGCCCCGCCGAGGGTGTCGGCGATCTCGCGGACGTAACCGTCGCCGAGCCCGGCCGGGTCGTCGCGCCGGCCGCAGTCGGTGACGCTGTCGCCGACGAAGAGGATGGTCGGGGTGTTCATACGGTCCTTTCCAGTTCGATGAGCATCGCCTGCTGCGGGTTGAGCGTCGGCATCGGTACGCCGGCCCCGGCGAGCACGGCACCGGAGAGTTCGATCGGCGCCTCGACGGCCCGGGCCACCCACTCGGGATCCCGGCCCTGGTGCCGGCTGGCCGCGCCGAGTTCCTCCCGGACCGTCACCCGGTAGCGGGCGGTCCGGTCGAGCCCGGGGAAGCGGACCCGTCCGGACTGGCCGGCCGCCGAGGTCTGGAACCGTACCCAGGTGAACAGCGCCCGGGAACCGTCCTGGGCCACGGTGCCGTAGAGCGCGGTGGCCTCGTCGGCGAGGTCCGCGTTCACCACCCGCCCCGAGTGCAGCAGCGGCCGGAACTCGCGGTACATGGCCGACCAGGCGGCGATGGTCGCGAGTTCCCCGTCGTCGACCACGGTGAGGTCCTGTTCGATGCCGGCGTGCGCGGTGAGCGACCCGGCCAGCCGGAACGACAGGTCGGTGGTCCGGGAGGTGGTGTGCGCCCGGGCCGAGCCGAGGTGTGACCCGATGAGCTCCGGCGGTACGAGGGCCCGGGTCCACCGCTCGATCCGCACCCGCTCCACCGGGTCGTTGCAGTCCGAGGCCCAGACCCGGTCGGTGCGGTCGAGGATGCCGAGGTCGACCCGCCCGCCGCCGCCGGAGCAGGTCTCGATCTCCAGTCCCGGGTGCCGGTCACGCAGTTCGTCGAGGAGCCGGTAGAGGGCGAGCGTCTGGCGCCGGACGCTGGGCCGTTCGCCGTCCGCGGTCCGGCTCACCGCCTCGAGCAGGTCCCGGTTGTGGTCCCACTTGAGGTAGTCGATCGCGTACTCGCGGACCAGGGCGTCGATCCGGTCCAGCAGGTAGCCGTACGCCTCGGGCCGGGCGATGTCGAGCACGTACTGCTGCCGCGAGCTCGGGCCGAGGCCGACGGCGGGGCCGAGGACCCAGTCCGGATGCCGTTTGGCCAGGTCCGAGTCGAGGTTGACCATCTCGGGCTCGAACCAGAGCCCGAACTGCATGTCGTGGGCGCGGACCACCTCGACGAACGGGCCGAGTCCGGTCGGCCAGACGTCCCGGTCGACGAACCAGTCGCCGAGGCCGGCGTCCGCCTGCCGCCGCCGGTGGAACCAGCCGTCGTCGAGCACGATCCGCTCGACGCCGACCCGGGCGGCCCGTTCCACCAGCCGGGTGAGTCGGTCGAGGTCGTGGTCGAAGTAGACCGCCTCCCAGGTGTTGAGCACCAGGGGTCGGGGCGTACCGGGGTGGCCGGGTCGGGCGCGCAGCCGGCGGTGCAGCCGGTCGGCGACACCGTCGGTGCCCTGGTCCGACCAGACGAACAGCACGGTCGGCGCCGCGTACCGGTCGCCGTCGGCGAGGATGACCTCGCCGGAGCGCAGCGACTCCCCCGCGCCGGTGACCGCGGCGAAGGCGCCGGCTCCCTCCGGCAGCCGTTCCGCCAGGTACGTCTGCTCGCCGCTCCAGGCCAGGTGGGTGGCCCAGACCTCGCCGTGGCCGAAGCCGAACGACTCGGTGCCGGCGACCAGCAGGTACGGCGAGTCGTGGCCGGGCTTGCCGCGCCGGGTGGCCCGCAGGTGGGTGCCGAAGCCGAACGGGGTACGCCGGGGAGCCCGCTCCCGGCACCACTTCCCGGTGAAGTCGAGCAGTTCGGTGGCGCGTTCCGGCACCGGCAGCAGGGCGAGCAGCCCGTCCAGGGTGTACGGCAGGTGGCCGGTCGAGCTGTTCAGCGCGGCGTCGCGTTCGACCGTCATCCGGACGGCGAGCACACCGAAGCGGTCGAGGTCGTAGCCGACCGACGAGCGCAGCGCGGTGACCCGGTCGACGAAGTGGAACTCGATGGTGCCGCCGATCCCGTCGTCCGGTACGTCGATCCGGTACGTGTCGAGCACCGGCCGGGGGGTGGTCGCGTGGCCGCCGGCGTTCCCGGTCTGCGCGGCAACTCCCGACCAGCCGTCGTACTCGGTCGGCCAGACGGTCAGCACCCGGGGTTCGTCGGGTGAGTTGTTGAGGACGGCGGGTTCCGCGGTGAGCCGGAGATCCTCGTGCAGTTCCTCCCCCACCGCACCGAGATCCGCCCCCCAGTGCAGCACCCGGGGGGCGGGATGGCGCACCTCGACGATGAAGGCCGTGCCGCCGGCACGGAGGGCGAGTACGGCGTCAGCGCCGGAAAGCATGGGTCACAGCCTCCAGAAACAGTTACTTGACGGCGTAAATTAATCATGCTTAGGCTGACGCGGCAAGTTGCCGGACCGGGCCGGGGCCCAGACGCCGGCCGTCGAGGAAGCCCGCGACGGGTCGAGCACGCGGAAGCAGGAAGACCAATGGCGCTCTTGGAAACACCCACCCGCGACCCGCGGCCGGCCCGGCGGCCGACGCGGCGGGGCAGCACGGCCCGACGGCCGATCAACGCGAACTCCCCCGCCCACCGCGGGGACGCCCGGCTCGCCTGGCTGCTCATCACCCCCGCGCTCGTCGGGTTCGCCGTCTTCGCGGTCTACCCGACGCTGCGCGGCCTCTACCTGAGCTTCACCGACTTCAAGGTCCTCACCCCGCCCACCTGGGTCGGCCTCGACAACTACGTGGAACTCGTCGGCGACGAGGTCTTCTGGCGCTCGCTCGGCGTCACCGTCTACTTCGTCGTGCTCTCGGTGACCATCAGCCTCGCCGTCTCGGTCGTCACCGCGGCGGTGCTGCACCGGCTCACCTCGTCGACGGTCATCCGTGGCCTGATCATCCTGCCGTTCCTCATCTCCGGGGTGGTCGCCGCCACCGTCTGGTCGTGGATGCTCGACACCCAGCTCGGCATCGTCAACATCGCCATCGAGGCGCTCGGCGGCGACGGCGTGCAGTTCCTGACCTCCCGCGAGTGGGCGATCCCCTCGATCGCGCTGATCAACGTGTGGAAACAGATGGGCTACACGTCGATCATCATCTTCGCCGGCCTGCAGACCATCCCACCCACCGTCTACGAGGCCGGGCGCATCGACGGCGCGGGCGAGCTGCAGATGTTCCGCCGGCTCACCCTTCCGCTGCTCCGGCCGATCCTCGCCCTGGTGCTCGTCCTCAACGTCATCGGCGCGTTCCAGGTCTTCGACATCGTCCAGGTGGCGACGAAGGGCGGGCCCGCCAACGCGTCGAACGTCCTGCAGATGTACATCTACAGCAAGGCGTTCGGCCAGTTCGACTTCGGCTACGCCTCGGCGATGTCGCTCTCCCTCTTCGCGATCCTGCTCGTCATCACCTTCCTCCAGATGCGCCTGCTGCGCGCGAGCGAATCGGACACCAACGCATGACCACCCCCACCACCACCCGCCGACGCCGGCTCAGCCTCGGCCGGATCGCCGCCTGGACCTACCTGGTCGGCGTCCTCTTCGTGACGGTCTTCCCGTTCTACTGGATCCTGCGGACCGCGCTCTCCGACAACTACGCGATGATGGCCGACCCGGCCTCGATCCTTCCGGTCGACTTCACCTGGGGACCGTTCAGGCGGGTACTCGGGCTCGCGACGACCGAGGAGTCGATCGCCGAGGGCGGTTCCGGCGCCTCCGTCCAACTCGGTCGCTACCTGGTCAACTCGCTGGTCTACGCCGGCGTCTCCACGGCGCTCATCGTCTTCTTCTCCACGCTGGCCGCGTACGCCTTCTCCCGGCTGCACTGGCGCGGCCGCGAGTTCATGTTCGGCCTCTTCCTCACCGCGCTGATGGTGCCCGGCATCCTCACCCTGCTGCCGAACTTCGTGCTCGTGAAGGAACTCGGCCTGCTCAACACCTTCGCCGGCATGATCCTGCCCGGGGCGCTCTTCTCGGCCTTCAACATCTTCTTCCTCCGGCAGTTCATGCTCGGGCTGTCGACCGAGACCGAGGAGGCGGCGCTGCTCGACGGCGCCGGCCGGCTCCGGGTGCTGTTCCGGGTCACCCTCCCGATGAGCAGCGGGCCGATCGCCACCCTCGCCATCCTCGGCTTCATCGGGATGTGGAACGACTACTTCTGGCCGCTGCTGGTCGCCAGCGACGAGTCCGTACAGCCGCTCACCCTCGCGCTCGCCGTGTTCAAACAGTCGTCGCCGCAGGCGCAACCCGACTGGGCGGGGCTGATGGCGGCCACCCTGGTCGCGGCCCTGCCGATGCTCGCGCTCTTCATGGTCTTCGGACGGCGGATCGTCAACTCCATCGGCTTCTCCGGGATCAAGTGATGGCCGGGACGCTGCGCCTCGCCTGGCGAGGACCCGCGCGGGAGTGGGTCGAGGCGACCCCGCTGGGCAACGGACGGATCGGGGCGATGGCCTTCGGCGGCGCCCGGGCCCGGATCCAGGTCAACGACGCGACCGTCTGGTCGGGACACCCGGACGGGCCGGCCGAGGCGCTCGCCGCGCTGGTCGCCGGCGGCGCCGGCCCCGACCGCCTCGCCGAGATCCGGTCGGCGATGGACGCCGGGGACCTGCGGCGGGCCGAGGCACTGCTGATGACCTTCGAGGGCCCGTACTCGCAGGAGTTCCTGCCCTTCGTCGACCTGGAACTGGCCACGCACGGCGGGGCGGTCGCGGACGGCGTACCGGCCCGGGTGCTCGACCTCGACGAGGCGTACCTGACCGAGTCACTGGTCGTCGGCGGCGCGTCCGTGAACCGCCGGACCTACGTCTCCGCGCCGGCCGGCTGCCTCTTCGTCGAGTACGTCGCCGCCGGCCCGGTGCTCGACGTCGACGTACGGCTGACCACGCCGCTGCGGGAGGTGGGCCGGCACACCAGCGCGACCGGCATCGTCCTCGACGTGGTCGCGCCGGTCGACGGTGCGCCGGCACACGAACCGGCGGTGGAGCCGCCGCACCGCTACCTCGACCACGGGGCCGACGGCTTCGACCACGTCGCGGTGGCGGCGCTCGCGGTGGACGGGGACGGAATCCGGGACTCCGTCGGCGACACCCTGCGGATCCGCGGGGCGAGCCGGCTGCTGATCGCCCTGTCGACGTCGAGCCGGGCCGGACTGTGGTGGGCCGACCCGGACGGCACCGACTGGCGGATCTCCTCCCGGGAGGAGATCCGGGAACGCGCCCGCGGTACCGCCGCGTCCGCCCTCCGACGGACGGCGGACGAGCGGTTCGCCGAGCATGTCGCCGACGTGCGGGACCATGTCTCGGGGGCGCGCTTCGCGATCGGCGGCCGGCGCAGCGGCACCTGGGACGTCGCCGACGACGTCCTGCACGGCGCCGACGAGGGCCTGCGGGCGACGGTGGTCGCCGAGTACGGCCGCTACCTGCTCGGCGCGTCGTCACGCGCCGGCGGTCCGGCGGCGAACCTGCAGGGGATCTGGAACGACCAGCTGCGGCCGCCCTGGTCGTCCAACTACACCATCAACATCAACACCCAGATGAACTACTGGCCGGCGCCGCTGGTCGGACTCGACGACTCGATCGAACCGCTGGCCGCCCTGGTCCGCCGGATGGCCCGCACCGGCACCGACGTCGCCGCCCGCCTCTACGGCGCCCGGGGCTGGGTCGCCCACCACAACAGCGACCTCTGGGGCTGGAGCCTGCCGGTCGGCATGGGCCACGGCGCGCCGAGCTGGGCGATCTGGATGATGGGCGGCGTCTGGCTCACCCACAACCTGTGGGACCACTACGAGTTCACCGGTGACCGGGACCTGCTGGAGCGGGTGGTGTGGCCGCTGCTGCGACCGGCCGCGCTGTTCTGCCTGGACTGGCTGGTCGACGACCCGGCCACCGGCCGGCTGCGGACCGTCCCGTCGACCTCGCCGGAGAACCTGTACCTCGGCCCGGACGGCCGCCCCGAGGCGCTCGGCGTCTCGACCACGATGGACGTGGCGCTGATCCGGGCCCTGTTCGACCGCGCCCGCCGGGCCATCACCCTGCTCGACGCGGACGACCCGCTCGACGCACAACTCGCCGACGCGCTCGACCGGCTCCCGGAACTGACCGCCGGGCCGGACGGCCGGCTCCGCGAGTGGTCGACCGACGTCGTGGACCAGGACCCGCACCACCGGCACCTGTCACCGCTGGTCGCCCTCTATCCGCTCGACCTGGTCGAGCTGGTCGGCCGCGATCGTGCGCCCGGGCTCGCCGAGGCGGCCCGCCGCTTCCTCGAGGGTCGTGGGCCGGGGGCGATGGGCTGGTCGTGGGCGTGGAAGATCGCGCTGCGGGCCCGGCTCGGGGACGCCGCCGAGGCCCGGGCCCTGCTGCTCGAGGCGATCACCGCCTTCGACCGTGACCACCGCCGGCTCGCCCCGGTCGACGGCTCCGAGTGGGGCGGGCTGCTGCCGAACCTGTTCAGCACGCATCCGCCGTTCCAGATCGACGGCAACTACGGGCTGACCGCGGCGATCGCCGAACTGCTGGTGCAGAGCCACGGCGGCCGGATCCGGCTGCTGCCGGCGCTGCCGGCCGAGTGGCCGGACGGCCGGGTGACCGGCCTGCGGGCCCGGGGCGGCGTCGAGGTCGACCTCCACTGGGCCGACGGCGCCGTCGCGCACGCGGTCCTGCGGGACCTGCGTGGCGTCGCGCGCCGGGTGGCCGTCGAGTACGCCGACCGCACGGTCGACCTCGACCTGCCGGCGTACGGCGAGGTCGGACTGCCGCCCGCCGGACACCGACCGCCCCGGCCCGGCGGCTGAGTCCCCCACCGTATCCCGCACGGACCCACCACACACCGCACACCCACCCGGGCGCCGGCGACGGCACCCGACCACCCCCGAAATGAGGATATTGATGAAGATATCGCGAATCGCGACAGCGCTGGCCCTGGCCGGCCTGGCCGCGGCGTCGCTCACCGCCTGTGGCAACGACGACTCCGCCGGCGGCGGTAACACGGTCAACTGGTGGACCTGGGACGAGCGCCAGGCCGCCTCGTACCAGAAGTGCCTGCCCGGCTTCCAGCAGGCGAACCCCGGCATCACCGTCAAGATCTCCCAGTACGCGGTCGAGGACTACTTCACCAAGCTGACCGCCGGGTTCGTCTCCGGCTCGGCACCGGACGCGTTCCAGAACAGCGTCCCGCTGCTCGGCGCGTACGCCGGCCAGGGGCAGATCCGGGCGCTCGACGACCTGATCGCCAAGAGCGGCTACGACCTGTCGGTCTTCGACATCGGCGTCGACTCGTGGAAGTACACCGACGGCAAGCAGTACGGCATCCCGCTCGACTGGGCGGCCGCCGCGATCTACTTCAACCAGGACAAGGTCACCGAGGCGGGCCTCACCGCCAACGACATCGCGACGATGACCTGGAACCCCGACGACGGCGGCAGCTTCGACAAGGTCGTCGCCCGGCTCACCGTCGACAAGAAGGGAGTCCGGGGCGACCAGCCCGGCTTCGACAAGAAGAACGTGGCGACGTACGGCATCGGCAGCCTCGCCGCCAGCGACTTCAACGGCCAGACCTCGTGGAACCCGTTCGTCTCGACGCTCGGCTGGCGGCTCGGTGACAAGCCGGCCTGGCCGACCAAGCTCGAGTACGACAACCCCGACTTCATCAAGACCCTCGAGTACGTCCGCGGCCTGGGTGACCGGGGTCTGATGCCTGTCTTCGGCCAACTGACCGCCGCGGGTGGACAACAGCTCGGCTCCGGCGCCGTCGCGATGGTCCAGGGCGGCACCTGGGACGCGACCTCGATCACCAAGATCCCCGGGGTGAAGGTGGGGGTCGCGCCGACCGTCCAGGGCCCCAAGGGACGCTCGATGATCAGCAACTCCAACGCGAACAACATCTACGTCGGCACCAAGAACCTCGACGCGACGTGGAAGTGGGTCACCTACATGGGCTCGGAGGCCTGCCAGTCGGCCGCCGGGGTGGACGCCACCTTCCTGCCCTCGATCGCCGCGTCCCTGAAGGTCACCGTCGACACCCAGGCCCAGCAGGGGCTGGACATCTCCGGCTTCGTCAACGCGCTCAACAACGGCGAGCTGTACCCGGCGCCGCCGACCGCGAACGGTCAGGAGGTCGTCGACACGATCCAGCCGCTGTTCGAGGCGTACTTCACCGGGGAGCGGAACAAGGACGTGTTCCCGGAGATGGCGGCGAAGACCAGGGAGATCCTCGCCAAGTAGGAACCGGTGCCGGGGCGGCGTGGCGCGGTGCGCCGGGCCGCCCCGGCCGCTGACTATCGTCGTGTTCGGAATCATGCGTGTCACACGTTCCGGCCGGCGTCGCAACCACAGGGGGGAACCCGGAATGAACGGCGCAGCCGCCGCGGTCTCGCTGCTCCGAGGAGCCTCCGCCGCGGGAGCCGAGGTCTTCAGGAGCATCCTCACCCGGGGCCCGATCAGCCGTACCGACATCGCCCGGCTCGCCGGCCTGTCGCAGGCCGCGGTCACCAAGGCGGTCGGGCCGCTGATCGAGGTGGGCCTGGTCTCCGACCATCTCGGATCGCAGCGCGACGGGCAGCCGGGACGGCCGGTGAACCCGCTCACCGTCGTACCCGACGCCCTGGTCGCCCTCGGGGTCAAGGTGAACGCGGACGAGATCGTCGGCGTCGCGACCGACCTGACCACCCGGATCCTCGTCACCGACCGGCGCCCGCTCGACTCCACCGGCCTCGACGTGGTGGTCGACGCGATCGAGGCGACCGTGGCGGGACTGGTGGACCTGCTCGGCGTACGGGCCGAACGGCTCTGCGCGGTCGGCGTCGCCGTCTCCGGCGATGTCGACACCGGACGCGGAGTGGTCCGCGAGTCGGCGATCATGGGCTGGGCCGACGTGCCACTCGGCACGATCCTGACCGACCGTCTCGGCCGGGAGGTGCTGGTCGAGAACGACGTCCGGGCGCTCACCATCGGCGAGCACTGGTTCGGGGTGGGGGTCGGCACCGCCTCGTTCGCGATCGTCACGATCGGCCGCGGCATCGGCAGCGGCCTGCACCTCAACGGCGAGGTGGTCGAGGGCGCCCACGGGGTGGCCGGCGAGATCGGGCACCTGCCGCTGACCTCACCCGACCGGGTCTGCCCCTGCGGCCGCCGGGGCTGCGTCGAGGCGGTCGCCGGTACCCCCGCCATCGTCGCCGAGGTCGCCCGGGGGCACGGCGGCAACCTGTCGCTCGCCGAGGTCGTCGCCCTGGCGCACCGGGGCGACCCACTCGCGGTACGGGTGTTCGCGCAGGCGGCGACCGTGATCGGCACCGCGATCGCGACGCTGGTGAACCTCACCGGCCCCGAACTGGTCATCATCGGCGGCGAAGCGGTCAGCGACTTCGACCTCTTCGAGGAGCCGCTGCGGGCCGCGTTCGCCGACCACGTCTTCGGGGCGGCCGGCCGCTGCCGGATCGTCGCCCGCCCGTACACCTTCGAGGACTGGGCGCGCGGCGCCTCCGCCTCGGCCATCCGCCGTCTGGTGGAGGACCGGGGCTGAGGCGCCGCCGCGCCGGCCCGGGGGTCGGGCCGGGCCGGCGCGGTGCGGTCACGGCGTGGCGAGCTCGAACCGACGTACGGTCACCGCGCCGCCGAGCGACTGGGTCGCGTAGTTGAAGACCGCGAACCGGTAGCCCATGAAGAACTGCCAGGCGTTGTTGAGCGTCAGGGTGTTGCCCAGCGGGACGAAGGTGACGCCGTCGGTGCTGTACGAGAAGCGGGCCTGCCGACCGGAGCCGGGTCTGATGTCGGCGTTGGCCCGCAGCCAGATCCGACCGCCGGAGACCGGCGCGCTGGCGATCTCGCTGCCGGTGCCGGTGGTGTTCCAGTTGCCGTCCATGGTCAGGTTGTTGGTCATCACCACCCGGGTGGCGCCGTTGTCGCGCCGGACGCCGATCCAGGCGGAGGACTGGCGCAGCATCGCCAGTCCGGTACGGTCCCCGTCCCGCATGGTCGAGTAGTCGAGCTCCACGGTCGCGGTCGAGGTCGGCCCCTGGATGCGGTGGGTGAGGGTGTTCCGGGCCCGGTAGAGGTCGTTGGTGACCGTCGCGGTCTGCAGGCTCAGCCCGTTGTTCACCGACCACCGGCTGTTGTCCGGGTTGTGGTTCCACTCCCACTGCGGGCCGAGGGTGGTCCCGGCGAAGGTGTCGACGCCGGTGAGCGGTTTGACCGGGCGCGGCGGCAACGGGTTCGGGTAGCTGGCGCCCCAGACCCCGTTGACGGTCTGCAGCACCGGCCAGCCGTCGCCGGTCCAGGTGATCGGCGCCAGGGTCGGCATCCGGCCGCCGGGGTACGCGTCGGTGAACGCCATGTAGTACCACTGGCCGTTCGGGGTCTGGACCAGCCCGCCCTGGTGCGGCACCCCGCCCCCGGCGATCGGTCCCGGCAGGTCGAGCAGGACCTGACGGATCTCGTACGGGCCGAACGGGTTGTTCGCCTTGAGCACGTACTGGCCGTTCGCGGGGCGGGTCAGCCAGATGTAGTAGCTGCCGTTGCGCTTGTAGAAGCGGGCTCCCTCCAGGGTGCCGATGTTCGACGGGGTCTGGAACACCTGTTGGTTGCGGACCTGGGTCCGGCCGTCGGCGGAGAGCTGGGCGACGCTGATCGTGCCGTTGCCGTACGCGACGTACATGGTGTCGTTGTCGTCGATCAGCAGGCCGGCGTCGTAGTAGCAGTTCGGGATGGTGGCGTGCCGGCTCCAGGTGCCGTCGACCGCGGAAGCCGTGTAGATGTGGGTCTGGGCGAAGTCGATGCAGCCGGCCCAGTAGAAGGTCCGGTTGCTCTGCCGGTAGTTCAGCGTGGAAGCCCAGATGCCGTCCACGTAGGCGTGGCCGCCGGAGAGGTCGTACTTCGACCCGAAGTCCAGCCGGGGCACCGAGTGTCCGGCGAACTCCCAGTTCACCAGGTCGTACGAGCGCAGGATCGGCGCCCCCGGCGAGTAGTGCATGGTCGACGCGGAGAGGTAGAAGGCCTCGCCGACCCGGATGATGTCGACGTCGGCGAAGTCCTGCCAGATCACCGGGTTGCCGAACGTGCCGCTGGCCGGCGGGGTGGTGGGCGGCGGGGTGCCGCCGTCGACCCGGACCAGTTGCCACTGCTGGTTGTTGCCGCCCCAGTCGTCGTACTGCACCACGTTCGCCCCGTCCGCGGTCGAGGCGTTCTGCACCTCGACCGCCTTGCCGCTGTGCCGGCTGATCAGTCGTACGTGTCCGCCGGAGGAGTCCGCCAACCGGAACTGCTGGTTCGTCCCGTTGGTGTCGGTCCACTGTATGATCCCCGCGCCGTTGGCCGTCGACCGGTTGGAGACGTCCAGCACCTTGCCCGAGTGCCGGGACCGCAGCCGGTAGTACCCGTCGCCCGAGTCGACGAACTGCCACTGCTGCTGGGCACCGTCGTTGCGGGCCCACTGGGTGATCCGCGCGCCGTCGTTGGTGGCCAGGTTGTAGACGTCCAACGCCTTGCCGCTGTTGCGGTTCAGCAGGACGTACCAGGCCGACGTGTCGACCGTCGCGGCCGACGCCGGATTCGGGCCGAATCCGATGGCGGCGGTGCCGACGAGGAGGGTGGCCAGGGTGACGACGAGCGCGGCCCGCCAACGACGCAGTCGGGGGCGGGCCGCCGGATGGCGGGCCGGTTCGGGCGGCGCCGCCGGCAGGGGCGCTCGGCCGGTGTCGTTCATGACGTCTCTCCTTCTTGTCGGGGGCCAGCCGGGCGCGGTGCGGCGTACCGGAGGTCGTCGCGGGGCCGCCCTGCGGGTCTCCCGGTCGATCCCGGGCATGATGACCCGGCGGCAAGTGTTAGCGCTAACAACTTCGCCCGAGTCTCCCGACCTCGCCGAATGAGGTAGCGAGACAAACACGTGGATGGATGTACCGGATATTGCCAGACTGTTACCGCACCTTCAAGGGGCGACTGTCGATACGCGGATCGGACCGCCTCCACCTGCATTCCTTTTGGCACGACGCTCGGGCCTCCGGACCAATAACGCCTTTTCCAATCTCGACCTCGGCGCGGATCGAAAAAAACGTCACACCGCTTTTCTGTTACGCCGGCCGGGGCCGATCGGTCGCGGGCCGGTCCGCCCCGCCCCCGGTCCCCCGTGACTGTCCGGCGCTCGCGATCCCGGTCCATCGCCGCCGACCGGAAGGGCTGCGGTCGACCCGACTCACCTCGTCCGGACCGCACCCACGGCGGCCGGTCAGGCACACACCGGACCCACGGCGACCCGGGCGGGCACACCGGACCCGCTGCCGCCGGGCGGGCGCACACCGGACCCCTTGCCGCCGGGCGGGACGCGCCGGACCGTACGGCTACCGGACCAGCGGAGGCCGGGGACGGAAGGACGCGTCGGCGAGGAACTGGGCGGACGGCGCCGACGGGTCGACCCACAACTCGTGGTTGCGGTGGCGCAGGAACCATCCCGGATAGTTGGCCGACTCCAGCAGGACCGAACCGGGCGCCGCACCGGCACGAACGCAGAACGTCGCGTCCCCCCGGAACAGCGGGGTCCCCTCGTCCACGCTCAACCTCAGCCGCCAGGACGAGTGGCGCAGGTACCGGCCGTCCTCCGCCCGGAAGGAGACACAGTTCGGCTCCGCGAGGCCCGCAACCACCTCGAAGGTGGCCCGCTGTCGGGCCGACGCCGGACTGTCCGCACCGACCTGGGCGAGCACACCGACGTCGTCGGTCGTCGTGACGAGCAGGCCCGCCTGGTTCACCGGCTCCAGGGCCACCGACCCTGGCCGAAGCGACGACCCGCCGCCGCCCGACGGCCCGGTGACGGTCGGACTCGGACGGCTCGGCCTCGGCGCGGTCGTGCCGGGCTCCGGCGTTGACGGCACGACCTCCGGCAGGGTGGGCCTGGGCGCCCCGCTGGTCGCCGGTGCCGACGTCGGCGCCGCGATGACGACCACGGGCGCCGGTGGCTCCGGCCAGGTCGCCGTGGTGACGGTGGCACCGGCGACGAGCGTGCCGGCGGTTACCGCCGCGGCGACCGGGTGTGCCCCGATCACCTGGCCGAGTTGGCCGAGCAACCCCGCCTTCAGACCCGCCCCGACGGCTCCGGAGCCACCGGTCGTGCCCGAGAACACCGCTGCGGAGGCGGCGCCGGCACCCGCGACCATGGCAGTGCCCTTACCGGTCAGGGTGGCCGCCAGAGCCAGCGGGACCGGGAGCAGGGCGAGACCGACGAGCAGCCGCTCCGGCGCGATCCGGTCCCGGCCGGCCCGCAGGCAGCTGGGACAGGTCCGGGTGTGCCGCGTGACGCGTTTGCGCCACAGCGGACTCGGTACCTGGTTCCAGCCGGTCAGCACGGTGGCCAACTCGTCGCAGCCGGGCCGGGCGTCCAGCGCGGCCACCAGTGACCGGCTCAGCTCGAGCTGGTTACGCATCCGTTGGATCCGCACCCCCGCGTGGGCCAGGCTCACCCCGAGCGCCGCCGCGACCTCGGCCCTGGTGAGCCGCCCTGCGGTCTCCAGCCACCAGAGCGACAGCAGCGCCCGGTCGTCCGGGTCGAGCCAGCGGCTGGCCCGTACCACCTGCCGGCGTTGCTCGGACAGGTCCGCGCGCAAGGCGGCCAGGCCCTCCAGGTCGGCGCCGGCGTCCGGGACCTCGGTCACCTCGTCCAGGGCGACCGCGCGGGCGGCGTTCGCCCGGTGCCGGTGCAGGTGTGTGCTGACCTGGCGCAACGCGATCGCCACCAGCCAGGGGCGGAAGCTCTCCGGCGTCCGCAGCGTCCGCAGTTCCCGCAGGGCGCGGAGCATCGTCTCCTGTACGACGTCGTCGACCTCCGGATCGCCGCTCAGCGCCCTGCCCACGATGGTGTACACCATCGGCAGGTACGCCGTGATCAGTTCGTCGAGCGCCCGGGGGTCGCCGGCCTGCGCGGCGAGGACCAGGCTCGTCTCGGTGGTACGGGTAGCTCGCATTTCCACTTCGCTGTCGCAGGTGCCGACCGGGGCGCCCTCGCCCGACACGCGCCGACCCGGAGGGGAACGGCACGATCGGTCGGGCACCCTGTGTCGACCCCGGTAGCCGTCGGCGCCGGGGTCGTCCGTGGTGTGGTGGTTGACTGTGGTTGACCGCGGGAGTCGAGTCAAGCGCCGCCGTCGGTTTTTCCGTTGTCCGGACGGAGAGCCACCGACTCCACCGGGAACACCCGAATAGGCCGGTCGGCGCAGGGATCCCTACGCCGTCATGGATCGTTGTCGCCACGGAAGTGGCCGGTCCGGCGGTGAGGCGCGGACGTCGGCGGCGTCAGACGACATCGGAACCGCGCGCCACCGAATACAGCGGCACCACCGACGGGGTCGCCGGAAAGTCTGGGTTGCGGGCGTGTTAACGACAGCGTATGTTAGCGCTCACATCGAAGTTTGCCCATGACGCGGTCGCCTTGCCCCACCGCGGACGTCAACGGAGACCACCCGATGCCGAACCCCGCCCTGAACCGTCGCCGTCTCTTGCAGGTCGCCGGCGCCGCCACCGTCGCGTCGGCCATCGGGCCGACCGTGACCGGCGCACCGGCGCACGCCGCGCTGGCCCCCGCCCGACCCGACATCGGAGTCGCCGCGTACCCGTTCGACCTCGGTCAGGTACGCCTGACCAACAGCCGATGGCTGGACAACCAGAACCGGACCCTGAACTACCTGCGCTTCGTCGACGTCGAACGACTGCTCTACAATTTCCGGGCCAACCACCGGCTCTCCACCAACGGCGCCGCGGCCACCGGCGGCTGGGACGCCCCGAACTTCCCGTTCCGCACCCACATGCAGGGACACTTCCTCACCGCCTGGGCCCAGATGTGGGCGGTGCTCGGCGACACGACCTGCCGGGACAAGGCCAACCGGATGGTCGCCGAACTCGCCCGGTGCCAGGCCAACAACAGCGCCGCCGGCTTCAACACCGGCTACCTCTCCGGATTCCCCGAGTCCGACTTCAGCAGCCTCGAGGCCCGCACGCTCAGCAACGGCAACGTGCCCTACTACTGCATCCACAAGACCCTGGCCGGCCTGCTCGACGTCTGGCGCTACCTCGGCAACGAGCAGGCCCGGGACGTCCTGCTCGCGCTCGCCGGCTGGGTCGACTGGCGCACCGGCAGGCTCACCTCCGCGCAGATGCAGGCCATGCTGGGCACCGAGTTCGGTGGCATGAGCGCGGTCCTGACCGACCTCTACCAGCAGACCGGCAACGCCCGCTGGCTGACCGTCGCACAGCGGTTCGACCACGCCGCCGTGCTCAACCCGCTGGCCGCCAACCAGGACCAGCTCAACGGTCTGCACGCCAACACACAGGTGCCCAAGTGGATCGGAGCCGCCCGGGAGTACAAGGCCACCGGCACCACCCGGTACCGCGACATCGCCAGCAACGCCTGGAACATCACGGTCAACGCGCACACGTACGCGATCGGCGGCAACAGCCAGGCGGAACACTTCCGCGCCCCGCACGCCATCGCCAGCCACCTGGCCCGGGACACCTGCGAGGCGTGCAACACCTACAACATGCTCAAGCTGACCCGGGAACTCTGGTTGCTCGACCCGAACCGGGTGGCCTACTTCGACTACTACGAGCTGGCGCTGCTCAACCACCTCATCGGCCAGCAGAACCCGGCCGACAGCCGTGGGCACGTCACCTACTTCACGCCGCTGCACCCCGGTGGTCGGCGCGGGGTCGGTCCCGCCTGGGGCGGCGGTACCTGGAGTACCGACTACAACTCGTTCTGGTGCTGTCAGGGCACCGGTATCGAGGTGAACACCAAGCTGATGGACTCGGTGTACTTCCACAACGGCGACACCCTGACCGTGAACCTGTTCATGCCCTCGGTGCTCACCTGGGCACAACGCGGCATCACCGTCACCCAGACCACCTCGTACCCGGTCAGCGACACCACGACGCTCACCGTGACCGGCAGCGCCGGCGGATCGTGGACGATGCGGATCCGCATCCCGGCCTGGACAACCGGGGCCACGGTCAGCGTGAACGGCACCGCGCAGAACATCCCCACCACGCCGGGCACGTACGCCGTGCTCACCCGCACCTGGGCCTCCGGTGACACCGTGACGGTCCGGTTGCCGATGCGGGTGGTGATGCGGGCCGCCAACGACAACCCCGCCGTCGCCGCCGCCACGTACGGGCCGGTGGTGCTCTCCGGCAACTACGGGGACACCACCCTGGCCGCGCTGCCCGCGCTGAGCCCGTCGTCGATCACCCGGACCAGCGGCACCACGCTCGCCTTCACCGCCACCGCGAACGGGTCCACGGTCAACCTCGGCCCGTTCTACGACGCGCACGGGCACAACTACACCGTCTACTGGAACACCGGCGGGGGCGGCAACCAGGGCGGTGGGGCGGGGTACCGGCTGGTCAACGCGGCGAGCGGACTCGTCCTCGGCGTACAGAACATGTCCACCGCCGACGGTGGGCTGGCGGTGCAGTGGAACGACACCGGCACCCCGGACCACGGCTGGGAGGTGATCGCGGACGGCACCGCGATCCGGCTCCGGAACGTCAACAGCGGAAAGGTGCTCGGGGTGGAGAACATGTCCACCGCTGTCGGCGCCCGCGTCCTGCAGTGGGGCGACACCGGCACCGCCGACCACCGGTGGACCGTGGTCGACGTCGGCGACGGCACCCACAAGCTCCGCAACGTGCACACCAATCTGCTGCTCGCCATCTCGGGCGGCTCGACCTCGGCCGGCGCCCAGGCGGTACAGGACGCGGACAACGGCAGCGCCGACAACCAGTGGCGGTTCGTACCCAACGGCGCCCGCCGGATCCAGAACCTCCACAGTGGGCTCGTCCTCGGCGTACAGAACATGTCGACGGCCGACGGTGGGCTGGTCATCCAGTGGGGCGACACCGGTACCGCCGACCACCTCTGGACGGCGGTCGTCGACACCGGCGGATACCTGCGACTGCGGAACACGAACAGCGGCCGGGTGCTCGGGGTGGAGAACGGCGGCACCGGCAACGGCGCCCGGGTGCTCCAGTGGGCCGACAACGGCACCGCCGACCACCGCTGGCGGCTGCGCCACGGCGGCAACGGCTACTTCCGGATCCAGTGCGCCAACGGCGGCCGGGTCCTCGGCGTCACCGGCGCCTCGACCGCGGCCGGAGCCCAGATCGTGCTCTGGGACGACAACGGCACCGCCGACCACCTCTGGCGATTCATCTGAACCCCCTGACGGGAGGACCCATGCGCACCAGAACCCGATGGCTGGCCGCCGCGGCCGTGACGCTGCTGGCGGTCGCGGTGACCGTCACCGAACCCGCCCGGTCGCCGCAGCCCGCGCAGGCGTTGAACAACGGGGTGGCCCGTACCCCGCCGATGGGCTGGAACACCTGGAACACGTTCGGCTGCAACATCAACGAGAGCCTGATCCGGGAGACCGCCGACGCCATGGTCGCCAACGGGATGCGGGACCTGGGCTACCGGTACGTGGTCGTCGACGACTGCTGGTTCAACCCGGACCGGGACGCCCAGGGCAACCTGCAGGCCCATCCGACCCGGTTCCCGAGCGGCATGAAGGCGCTGGGTGACTACCTGCACGCCCGCGGTCTGCTGTTCGGCCTCTACCAGGGACCACTGGACCAGACCTGCGCCCAGTACTTCGACGCGTTCCCCGGTTCGACCGGCAGCCTCGGACACGAGGCCCAGGACGCCCGCCAGTTCGCCGCCTGGGGTGTGGACTACCTCAAGTACGACTGGTGCTCGCCCACCGGGACGATCAACGAGCAGGTGGCGAGGTTCGCCATCATGCGGGACGCACTCGCCGCCACCGGCCGCCCGATCGTCTACAGCATCAACCCGAACAGCATCCACGAGAAGACCGGCCCCCAGCGCAACTGGGGCGACGTGGCCAACCTGTGGCGTA
Organism: Plantactinospora sp. B24E8; assembly: GCF_039871735.1. Taxonomy (NCBI): domain Bacteria; kingdom Bacillati; phylum Actinomycetota; class Actinomycetes; order Micromonosporales; family Micromonosporaceae; genus Plantactinospora; species Plantactinospora sp. B24E8. The sequence goes on along the minus strand of NZ_JBDPMH010000025.1, from coordinate 41,728 downwards.
CCACCGAGGACATCACCAACGCCTGGAACACCGGCCAGACCAACGGGTACCCGATGGGCATCCAGAACATCGTCAACGTCAACGTGCCCCTGGCCGGGTACGCCGCACCGGGCTCGTTCAACGACCCGGACATGCTGGAGGTCGGCAACGGCGGCATGACCGACACCGAGATGCGCAGCCACTTCGCGCTCTGGGCGATCATGGCGGCTCCGCTGATGGCCGGCAACGACGTGCGCAACGCCAGTACGGCGACCCTCAACATCCTGCGCAACCAGCACCTGGTCGCGATCAACCAGGATCCGCTGGGCCTGCAGGCCGTGCAGGTGAGCAACGACGGCACCCGGCGGGTACTGGCCAAGCGGCTCGCCAACGGCGACGTCGCGGTGGCCCTGTTCAACCAGGGCGGCTCCACCACGACCGTCTCGACCACGGCAGCGGCGATCGGCAAGACCGGCGGCCCGTTCACCCTCCTGGACGCCTGGACGAACGCCACCACGACGACCACCGGCACCATCTCGGCCAGCGTGCCGGCGCACGGCACGGTCGTCTACCGGGTCAGCGGTGGTGGCACCGGCACCCCCCCGACCCCGACCACCTTCCGACTGCGTGGCGACGCGAGTGGCCGCTGCCTGGACGTGAACAACTCCAACACGGCCAACGGCACGGCGACGTTGATCTGGGACTGCCACACCGGGGCCAACCAGGTCTTCACCCAGGCCGGTCAGACGCTGCAGGTGCTCGGCAAGTGCCTGGACATCTCACCGAACGCCACAAACGGCACTCCGGTGCAGATCTGGGACTGCAACGGCGGGACCAACCAGCAGTGGACGTTCAACAGCAACGGCACCATCAGCAGCGTCCGGTTCCCCACGCTCTGCCTGGACGTCAACAACGGCGGCACCGCCAACGGCACCACCGTACTGGTCTGGAGCTGCCACGCCGGGGCGAACCAGCGGTGGACCCGGACATGACCCCGTCGGCCCTGCGACCACCGGTGGTGGCCGGCACCGGTCCGTAGCCACCGCCACCGCCACCGTTCTCGTTCCCGACCTAGACCGCGGGACCACGGTGGTCGGCCGGGCTCCCCGGCCGTCGGTACCGGGCGCCGACGGTCGGGGAGCCTCCGGTCTCCCGGCACGGACATCCCGTCCGAAACCACCGACCTCACCTGTTGACGGTCGTCCGCTCCGGTCACGTCCCCCGCCCACCGGAGCGGCGACCCACACCGACAGGTGACTTCGCCGGCGCCCCCGCACCGCCGTGGGGTGCGGGGGCGCCGGCCCCACCACCCACCCCGCACACGTCGACCTCCAACCATCGGGGTCGGGCAGCACAGTGAGGAACCGCAGACCACTACGGGCCGTGGTGACGGTCTCCGTCTGGGGCATCCGGGACAGCGACTCCTGGCGCACCGGCCAGAACCCCTGCTCTTCGACGGCAACGGCAACAAGGAGCCGGCGTACGACGCGGTGCTGAACGCACTGAACAGCGGCGGCGTCACCCCACCCCCGTCGACAACCACACCCCCGCCCTCGGCCGGTGGCTGCTCCGCCAGCATCTCCCTGAACTCGTGGAATGGCGGTTTTGTCGCCACGGTACGGGTTACCGCCGGATCGAACCCGATCAACGGCTGGCGGGTCACCCTCACCCTGCCGTCCGGTACGACCGTGACCGGCGCGTGGAGCGCCAACCGGAGCGCCGACAGCGGCACCGTCGCCTGGACGAACGTCGACTACAACGGCCGCGTGGCCGCCGGCCAGTCGACCGAGTTCGGTTTCCAGGCCAGCGGAAACGGACAGATCGCCACACCGAGTTGCGCCAGCAGCTGAGCCGTCGGGGCGGGCCGGTGCGGTGGTACCGGCCCGCTCCAGGGAGCACCAGGGAGATCAACATCGAAGGTCGGTAGAATTCGGGCCTGCTCCCACGGAAGTGCGCGACGACGAAGGTGGAGATCGTGACGACAGTCCAGGTGCCCGGCTCCAAGTCGGTGACCGCGCGGGCCCTGTTCCTCGCCGCCGCCGCCGACGGCACGTCACGGCTGCGGGCCGCCCTGGACTCCGACGACACCCAGGCGTTCCGGGACGGCCTGCGCACGCTCGGCTACCAGGTCACCGAGGCCGGCGCCGACTGGCTCGTCGACGGCCACCCCGCCGGCCCACCGGCGGGCGACGCGGACGTCTACTGCCGCGACGCCGGCACCGCCGCCCGGTTCCTGCCCGCGCTCGCCGCGGTCGGGCACGGCCACTACCGGTTCGACGCCTCGGCACAGATGCGTCGCCGCCCGGTCGGCCCGCTCGCCACCGCACTGCGCGACCTCGGCGCCGACCTCCACTTCGCGCAGGCCGAGGGGCACCTGCCGCTCGTGGTCGACGCGACCGGGCTGCGTGGCGGGCACCTGCGACTCGACGCGTCCGTGTCGTCCCAGTTCCTCACCGCGCTGCTGATGGCCGCCCCGTTGATGGCCGACGGGCTCACCATCGAGGTCACCGACCTGGTCTCCCGGCCGTACGTGGAGATGACCGTGACGATGATGGCCGACTTCGGGGTCACCGTCCGGACCGTCGGCAACACCTTCACCGTGCCGCCGCAGCGATACGCCGCCCGCGGCTACGACATCGAACCGGACGCCTCGACCGCCAGCTACTTCTTCGCCGCCGCCGCGCTCACCGGACAGACGGTCACCGTACCGGGGCTGGGCAAGAACGCGATGCAGGGCGACGTACGGTTCGTCGAGGCGCTGCGGGCGATGGGCGCCGAGGTGGTCGTCGAGGAGAACCGGACCACGGTCACCGGCACCGGACGGCTCGGCGGCCTCACCGTCAACATGCGGGACATCTCCGACACCATGCCCACCCTGGCCGCGATCGCACCGTACGCCGACGGGCCGGTCCGGATCGAGGACGTCGCCAACACCCGGGTGAAGGAGTGCGACCGCCTCGAGGCCTGCGCGACCAACCTGCGGGCGATGGGGATCGAGGTGGCCACCGGCGACGACTGGATCGAGATCCACCCCGGTACGCCGCGCCCCGCGCTGATCGACTGTCACGCCGACCACCGGATCGCGATGGCGTTCAGCGTCGCCGGCCTGCGCGCCGACGGTCTGGTGCTCGACGACCCGGAGTGCGTCCGGAAGACCTTCCCCGACTTCCACCGGGTCTTCGGCGACCTGCGTCGGGAATGGGACCTCACCGCCGGTTAGCAGCCCCGGCCCGGCCAGGCCGGCACCCCGGCCCGGCACAGACAGACGCGGCGGCACCCCGCGGGGCACCGCCGCGTTCCTGTTGTCGTACCGGTGGCCGGGTCAGCGGTCCTTGCCGGCCAGCTGGACCAGCGCGCTGGCGGTCTGGAAGTACTGGCTACGCCCGAGGTCGCCGATCGTCTTGATCCCCAGCGCCTCCTTGAGGTGGGTGGCGGCGCGCTCACTGACCCCGGCGAGCGCGGCGACCGGGGCGTCGACCAGTTCCTCCAGGCTCTTGTCCTGGTACTCCTTGTCGACGAGCTTGGCGAGGTCTGCGGTTACCGGCACTGCTGCTCCAAACTGTCCGACGGCCCGGCACGGCGCCGGGCACGGCCGCCGTCATTGTTCCACACAGGACGACGCGATGATCGACAACCGCTGCCGCCCCGCCTCCGGCGGCCTCGCCGGTCGGGACAGCGGCCTGCCCGGCGCCGCTCGGCGCCCTGACCCGGTGCCCGGTCCCACCGTCAACCGTGGATGGTCTCGACCAGCTCGGGCCGGACCGACCGGCCGGGCAGACCGGCGACGTCGACGTCGACCGCGAGCAACGCGCCGTCCAGCGGCCCGGGCGGGTTCAGCCCGTACGCGGCGCTGGTGACGAAGAGCCGACGCAGGTCGGGACCGCCGAGGCAGACACTGGTCGGCTGGGCCACCGGTAGCCGCAGTTCGCGGTCGAGTTGGCCGTCGGGCCGGTAGCGGCGTACCGCGTGGCCGCCCCAGAGCGCCACCCACAGATGTCCCTCGGCGTCGACCGTCATCCCGTCCGGTGCCCCCTCGCCGGACGCCAGCCGCAGGAACGGCTCCCGGCCGGAGAGATCACCGGTCGCCGGGTCCACCACGAACCGGTCCACCTCGCCCCGGCCGGTGTCGGCCAGGTACATGGTGGTGCCGTCGGCGTCGAAGGCGGGCCCGTTGGCGATGGTCAGGCCGGTCACCACCGGCTCCGGTGGCGCCCCGGCACCGAGCCGGTACAGGCTTCCCGCGCCGGGCGTGGTGTCGTACGCCATGCTGCCGGCCCAGAACCGACCGTGCGGGTCGGCGACCGCGTCGTTCATCCGGGCCGGCCGGGGGTTGCCGCCCTCGAGGTCGGCCAGCTGGCGGTCACCGTCCGGGCCAGAGAGCAGAGCCAGGCCGGTGCCGGTGGCGGCGAGCCAGGCACCGGGCGCCCCGGCGACCGGTGCCACCCCGCCCAGCGGCGCCGCCAGCCGGCGCAGTTCACGCAGCAGCCCGGGCGCGTCACCGGTGGTCTCCAACAGACGACCGGCGAGCAGGTCGACCAGGACGAGTCGGCCGTCCAGCCAGCGGGCCCCCTCCCCCAACTCGAACCGGTCGCTGCTCCACGGGGTGGGCTCGGTGAGCCGCATGCTCTCCTCCTGACGGGTCGGTACGCGGTCGATACGAAGTGTCGTGACGTCAGGGCGTCCGGCCGGAACGGTACGCGGAAACGGTGAGCCGCCACCTGACCTCACCATTGGCCGGGACCAAGGCCACGTCCCCACCCGGCACCGCGTCCCCACCCGCCACCGTGCCACCGCCCGGTGCCGGATCTCCGTCCCCTGCCACATTCCCGGCTGCTGGGGCAGCGGCCGGCCCGGAGTCCGGGGCGGAACCGACCTCGGCGAGATCGAAGACCGCGCCGAGCATCGGCTCGACGCCGACGCTACGGTACGGCGTCGGCTGCGGCCAGCCGCGCAGGTTGCGCCAGAGCGCGACGGAACGCGGCTGGTCGGCACAGTCGAGGCGCCAGCGCAGCACGTCCGGACCGTCGACCACCCGGACGTCCGGACAGCCGACCAGGATGGCGCCGAGTGCGGTGCCGTCGTCCGGGCCGAGCCGGTCCAACGGCAGCCCGGCCGGCGCCGGCCACGGTGCCGTCATCCACCGGGCACCGGCCGGCCAGTCACCGGCCGGCAGCAGGTCGGCGGCCTCCGGATAGAGCCGGGTCGGGGTGCCGTCCGGGGCGACCAGTCGGGCGGTCGGCGACACCTCCAGCAGGGCGTGCCCGGCCCAGACGAACCGGTAACCGGGCTCCGCGGTCAGCCGGTAGTCCGCGACCACCGTGCCGCCCAGGCCGCGGATCCGTCGGGTCAGGGTGAAGTCGGCGCACTCGACCGTGGCAATCTCCGGGGTGACCTGCCGCCAGGGCCGCGACCAGACGTCGCCGTGGTCCGGGACGCCACGTACGGTCGGCAGGCACTCCTCCAGCCCGCCCGCGTCGACGAACGCGTCACCGGGTACCACCCGGTCCCGCCCGGTGGCGGCGCCACGCCAGAGCCACTCGCGCCCACCGCCGGCCAGACTCGTCCACCGCCCGCCCCGGGCATTGTCGACGCTGACCCGCAGCGGTACGCCCACCAGGCCCGGGTCACGGCCGTCAGCCCGGGCCGGCGCTCCGTCCCCGGCCGGGCTCACCATTCGGCGAACGAGCCGTCGTCGTGCCGCCAGACCGGGTTCCGCCAGGCGTGCCCCACCCGGGCCGCCTCGCGGACCGCCTTCTCGTCGACGGTGATGCCGAGCCCGGGCGCCTCCGGTCGACGCAGGTGGCCGTCGACGAACCGGAACGGCTCCGGGTCGACCACGTAGTCGAGCAGCTCCGAGCCCTGGTTGTAGTGGATGCCGATGCTCTGCTCCTGGATCAGGAAGTTCGGGGTGGCGAAGGCGACCTGGAGGCTGGCCGCCAGCGAGATCGGCCCGAGTGGACAGTGCGGTGCCAGCACCGCTCCGTAGGTCTCGGCGAGGGCGCCGATCCGGCGTACCTCGGAGATGCCGCCGGCGTGTGAGAGGTCGGGCTGGAGCACCGCCACGCCGGCCTGCAGCGGAGCCAGGAACTCGTGCCGGCCGAAGAGCCGTTCGCCGGTGGCGATCGGCACCGCCGAGGCGGTGACGATGTCGACGAGCCGGTGGTTCTGCTCCGGCACCACCGGCTCCTCGACGAAGAGCGGCCGCAGCGGGGCCAGTTCCGGCAGGATGCGCCGGGCCGCCGCGACGCTCGCCCGGCCGTGGAAGTCGAGCGCGATGTCCCGGTCGTCACCGAGCACCGCCCGGACGGCGGCGAGCCGCTCCACCACCGCGGCCACTTCGGACGAGCTGGGGATGGCACCGAGCCGGCCGGAGGCGTTCATCTTGATCGCGGTCATCCCGGCCGCCGCCTGCGCGGCCGCGGCGTCGGCCAACTCCGCCGGTTCGTCACCGCCGATCCAGGAGTAGATCCGGACCCGGTCCCGGACCGGACCGCCGAGCAGCGCGTGCACCGGGGCGCCGTACGCCTGCCCGGCGATGTCCCACAGTGCCTGGTCGAGCCCGGCGACGGCGCTGGAGAGCACCGGCCCACCCCGGTAGAACCCGCCCTTGGTGAGCACCTGCCAGTGCTGCTCGATCCGCAGCGGATCCTCGCCGAGCAGGTACTCGGAGAGCACCTCGACGGCACTGCGTACCGGCTCGGCCCGGCCCTCCACGACCGGCTCGCCCCAGCCGACCAGCCCTTCGTCGGTCTCGACCCGGCAGAAGAGCCACCGGGGCGCGATCAGGAAGGTCTCGATTCGGTCGATCTTCACCGGTTGCCTCTCATCTCAACGGCTCGGCTGTGCCATCTGCTCGGCTCCACGCTCGCTCCGCTCCTCGGGCCGCAGACGGCCCTACGATGCTCACTCGCTGTCGCCTCGGCTGTGCCATCTGCTCGGCTCCACGCTCGCTGTCGCCTCGGTTAGGCGTCGCTTCGGTTGGTGGTGTGCCGCCGTACCTTCTGGACGTCCCGGACGGCCTTGTCGAGCAGGTCGCGCATGGCCTGTTCGGCGGCGCCGGCGTCGGTACGGCGGATCGCCTCGACCACCGCCCGGTGGCTGGGCACCGGGTCGTCGTCCCGGTCCACGCCGTGCACCAGCCGGTCCCGTTCGGCCAGCCCGGTCTCCATCACCACCTCCATCCGCTCCAGCAGTTCGTTGTGGGTGGCGGCGAGCAGTGCGCGGTGGAAGCTCAGGTCGGCACCGACGGCGGCGACCGGCTCGGTGGCCGCGGCCATCTCGGCCAGCGCGGCGTCGAGGGCGGCGAGGTCGTCCGTGGTCGCCCGGACCGCGGCGAGTCGCGCGGCGGCGGGTTCGACGATGGTACGTACCTCGTGCAGCTGGTCGAGGAGGTGCTGACCCGCGCCCTCGGCGAACTGCCAGCGGATGATGTCGCCGTCGAGCAGGTTCCAGTCGGCGCGAGGGCGGACGAAGGTGCCGCGTTTCTGTCGGGCGTCGACGATGCCCTTGGCGCTGAGCACCTTGAGCGCCTCCCGCAGCGCGGTGAGGCTGACGTCGAGTTCACCCTGCAGGGCGGTGAGGTTCAGGGTGTCCCCCTCGGCGATCTCACCGGCGAGGATGCGCCGGGCGATGACCTCGACGGTCTGGCCGTGAACACCACGGCGTGCGTACTGTGCCAATGCTCTCCGCGCCTTCTCGCTCGTCCGATACCGGTCTTCAGGCCGAGGCCTTCACCGCGGTCCAGCCACCGTCCACGACCAGGGTGGCTCCGGTGACGTACCCGGCGTCCGGCGAGACGAGGAAGGCGATGGCCGCCGCCACCTCGTCCGGGGTGCCGAACCTGCCGGCCACAGTCTCCGCCACGCTCCGCTGACGGTCCGCATCGGACACCCGGTCCCAGGCGGCGGTGAGGATCGGGCCGGGCAGGACGGTGTTCACCCGCACGTCGGGGCCGTACTCGACGGCGAGTTGGCGGCCGAGCGCGACCAGGCCGCCCTTGGCCGCCGCGTAGGCCGGGTGTCCGGGCAGGCCGACCAGCGCGTGCACCGACGAGACCAGGACCACCGCGCCGCCGGTGGCGCGCAGGTCGTCCAGGCAGGCCCGCAGGCCGAGGAAGCTGCCGGTGAGGCTGACCGCCAACTGCCGGTCCCAGGACTGCCGGCTGGTCTGGTGCGCCGGCGTCACCTCGCTGAAGTAGGCGTTGCTGACCAGGACGCCGACCGGCCCGAACCGGTCGCGCAGCGCGGTCACCGCGGTGTTCCAGCCGGCCTCGTCGGCGACGTCGGCGACCATCGGGTACGCCTGTCCGCCGGCCGCCTCGATCTGGGCGGCGACCGGGGACGGGTCCCGTACGTCGACCAGGCCGACCGTCGCGCCCTCGGCGGCCAGCCGCCGGGCGGTGGCCGCGCCGATGCCCCCGAACGCCCCCGTGACCAGGGCAACCCTGCCGTCCAGTCGTCGCATGCGCTGGCTCACCACCCACCGGACTCAGAAGATCTGCGGCCCGGATCCGAAGACCCGGAAGATCAAAACATTAATTAGGAAGAAATCTTGACAGCCCGAGCCCCTGGATGCAACCTTCTGGATCACACCGTTAACCACACCGACACACCGCGACCCGCAGCTACGCCGGGTCGATCATGAAGGGACACACTCCGTGAGCGACTTCGACTCCAGTCGTCGCCGGTTCCTCGGGCATATCGGTCTCGCCGGCCTCGGCGCGCTCGGCGCGGGCAGCCTGGTCGGTTGCGCCAGCTCCGCCAGCACCTCGGGGGGCGGCAAGAACTCGGGCACGGTCAGCCTCCAGTCGAACCTCTCCTCCCCGCAGGCGAAGGTCGCGATGGAGAAGATCGTCGAGAACTTCAACAAGCAGGGCAAGGGCGCCGCCACGCTGAACACGGTCGCCGCCGAGACCTTCCGGACCCAGCTGCCGACCTATCTGACGTCGGCCAACCCGCCCGACCTCTTCACCTGGTACGCCGGCTCGGTGGCCAACGACTACGCCAGCAAGGGCCTGCTGCTCGACGTCTCCGACGTCTGGCAGGGGATGGCGGACTACCCCGAGTCGCTGCGCAGCCTCTCCACCGACGCGTCCGGCCGCAAGGTCTTCGTGCCGATGAACAACTACTGGTGGGGCTTCTTCTACCGCAAGTCCAACTTCGCCAAGTGGGGCGTGCAGGAGCCGAAGACCTGGGCCGACTTCGTCGCGCTCTGCAAGACCCTGGAGAGCAAGGGGATCCCGCCGATCGGCATCGGCCTCGGCGACACCCCGTGGGTCGCCTCGGCGTGGTTCGACTACCTCAACATCCGGATCAACGGGGCACCGTTCCACCGGGAGCTGCTCGCCGGCAAGCAGCGCTTCGACGACGCGAAGGTCAAGGCGGTCTTCACCCGCTGGCGTGAGGTGCTGCCGTACTTCGACCCGAAGGGCAAGGCGTACCCGTTCCAGGAGGCCACCACCGCGCTGCTCGGCGGCAAGACCGGCATGTTCCTGATCGGCACCTTCTTCGCCGACGCCGCCCCGAAGGACGCCCTCGGCGACCTCGACTTCTTCCAGTTCCCGATCATCGACCCGGCGGTGCCGGTCGCCGAGGAGGCCCCCACCGACGGCTTCTTCGCCAGCGCCCGGAGCGGAAACGCGACCGGCACCAAGGACCTGATGCGCTACCTGGCCTCCGCCGAGGCCCAGGAGCTGTACATCCAGAGCAGCTCCGGCATCATCCTGCCGGCCAACCCCGCAGCCAAGGCCTCCGACTCCCCGCTGGTCGCCAAGGGCAAGGCGATGCTGGAGAACGCCAAGGAACTCACCCAGTTCTTCAACCGGGACTCCAGCGACGCCCTCCAGCCGACCGCCGACACCGCGCTGACCAAGTTCATGGACAGGCCGGACGACGTCGACGCGATCCTGCGGGAGTGGCAGGCCGGCGCCGAGAAGGTCTTCAAGGGCTGATGACCACAGTCGCACCAGCCGAGCGCACGCAACAGCGGCAACCGGCGGGGACCCGCCCGCGGCGGCGATCGGCGAAACGCCTGTCGCCGCTGCTGGTGGCGTTTGTCCTCGTCCCGTTCGCGGTCGAGAGCATCTGGGTCTTCTGGCCCGCCCTGCAGGGCTTCTGGTTCTCGCTGACCCGGTGGGACGGCCTGGAGCCGCCGCGGTTCATCGGCCTCGACAACTACACCGAACTGGCCGGGGACAGCATCTTCCGGGGAGCGCTGCTCAACACCGTGATCTGGCTGGTGCTCTTCGGCGGCCTCTCGGTCGTCGGCGGCTTCGGCATGGCCCTGCTCCTGCAGAAGGAACGGCGCGGTATCGCCTTCTACCGCGCCGCGCTCTTCACCCCGGTGGTCTTCTCCCTGGTCGTGACCGCACTGGTCTGGCGGGTCTTCTACCAGCCGGACGGGCTCGCCGACCAGCTGCTGCGCGCGGTCGGGCTGGAACAGCTGATCCGCCCCTGGCTCGCCGACCCGCAGACCGCGCTCTACGCGGTCATCCTGCCCGCCCTGTGGCGGCAGATCGGCTACGTCATGGTGCTCTACCTGGCCGGCCTCAAGGCGATCGACCCCGCCCTGCACGAGGCGGCCCGGATGGACGGCGCCAACAACTGGCAGCGGCTGTGGCGGGTCACCGTACCCCAGCTGCGCGGGGTCAACGCCGTGGTGCTGTCGGTCATCGTGATCGACTCGCTGCGCTCGTTCGACATCGTCTGGTCGTTGACCCGGGGCGGCCCGTACCACTCGTCCGAGCTGCTCAGCACCTACATGTACTCGACCGCGTTCCAGAGCCTACGGCTCGGCTACGGCTCGGCGATCGCCGTGGTGATCTTCGTACTGGCGCTCGCGGTCATCCTCGGCTACCTCGTCCGCGCGTTCCGGGAGGACGACGAATGACCCGCCTACGGACCGGCGCGTTCCACGTCGGGATGACCCTGGTGGCGCTGCTCTGGCTGGGCCCGATCGCCTGGGTCGTCGTCATGTCGACCCGCAGCTTCGACGACATCGCGGCGAACGGGGTCGGCAGCCTGCCGCACTCGTTCACCCTGGACACCTACCGGCAGGCGTGGACCGACGGCGGGGAACTCCAGGCACTGATCAACAGCATGCTGGTCACCGTACCGTCGGTGCTGCTCAGCCTGGTGCTGGCCGCGGTCGCCGCCTTCGCCCTGGGCCGCTACCGGATCCCGTTCCGTCGCACGATCCTGCTGCTGATGCTCGCCGGCAACCTGCTGCCGCCGCAGATCCTGCTCATCCCGGTCAGCAAGTTCAGCGAGCTGACCGGCCTCTACGACACCCTCTGGGCGCTGATCGCCGTCCAGGTCGGCTTCGGACTCGGCTTCTACACGTTCGTGCTGCACGGCTTCATGCGCGACCTGCCGAACGAGATCCAGGAGGCGGCCGTCATCGACGGGGCCGGGCCGGGGCAGATCTTCGCCCGGGTCATCCTGCCGCTGACCCGGCCGGCGCTCGCCGCCCTCGGCGCGCTCTCCTTCACCTGGATCTTCAACGACCTGCTCTGGGCGATCACCGTGCTGCGCACCGACGACAAGATGCCGGTCACCCCCGCCCTGCTCGCCCTGCAGGGACAGTTCGTCTCCTCGTGGAACGTCATCGCGGCCGGCACGGTGATCGCGGCGGTGCCGACCGTGCTGGTGTTCCTCCGCTTCCAGAAGCACTTTGTGTCCGGACTGGCGATCGGAGCCGTCAAGTGAGTCACGCCGACCCCAGCCGACGGTGGACGCTGCGCGGCGCGCACACCGAGTACACGGTGGCCGTGCCGGCACACGGGCGCTGGCTCGAACTGGTGGCCTGGGGGCCGCACGGGGTCAGCGACGGGCCGTCGCCGGTCGAGTACACCGGCCCGGTCCCGTTCCTCACCGCCGGCGACGCCGCCCCGATCGAATACGCGACCGACGCCGCCCGCCCCTTCACCGGCGCGGACCTGATCGTGGAGACCGGCTCCGGGGACCGCCGGATCGGTTTCGAATACGTCGGCGTCGACAGTGACGACACACGGTTGGCGGTCACCTTCGCCGACCCGGTCACCGGGCTGCGGGCCGTCGTGCACTACCAGGTGCCGGCCGGCACGGACGTGGTGTCCCGGTGGGTGGAGCTGACCAACACCGGGCCGGAGCCGCTGCGCCTGGTCCGGGCCGGCAGCGCCGGGTTCTGCGTACCGACCCCGCACGGCGCCCGGCTCAGCTACCAGTGGGGACAGTGGGCGCAGGAGTTCCAACTCGACCACGTCGACCTCGGGCACGGGGCGTTCACCGTCGGCAGCGCCCAGGGCGTACCCGGGCACCTGCACCTGCCCTGGCTCGCGGTCCGCGACCAGGCCGACCCGACCGGCCCGACCTGGGGGGTGGCCCTGGCCTGGACCGGCTCCTGGGAGATCACCGCCGAACGCGACACCGGCGGCCTGACCCGGGTACGCGCCGGCCGGCGCCTGGTCGACGGGCCGCTCGACCTGCCGTCCGGTGGTCGGCTCACCCTGCCGACGGTCAGCGGCGCCTACAGCCCGGACGGCCTGGACGGGCTGGCCCGGGTCTGGCACACCCACCAGCGCCGGCTCGCCGGCGAGCGGCTGACGCCCCGGCCGGTGCTCTACAACTCGTGGGAGGCGACGTACTTCGCGGTCGACGCGGAGAACCAGCTGGCGCTGGCCCGGGTCGCCGCCGACCTCGGCGTCGAGACCTTCGTGGTCGACGACGGCTGGTTCGTCGGCCGCGACGACGACACCGCCGGCCTCGGTGACTGGACCCCGGACCCGGCCAAGTTCCCGGCCGGCTTCGACGCCTTCGTCAAGGAGGTCCGGGGTCTGGGGATGAACTTCGGGCTCTGGGTCGAGCCGGAGTGTGTCAACCCGCGGTCGAGGCTCTATGCCGAGCACCCCGACTGGGTGTACGCGGTGCACGGCCGGCCGCTGACCCCGATCCGCAACCAGTACCTGCTGGACCTGGGCCGGCCGGAGGTGGCCGAGTTCGTCCACTCCACGGTGGATGGTCTGCTGCGCCGGCACGACATCGGCTACCTGAAGTGGGACTTCAACCGGCCGCGTACCGAGCCGGGCCGGCCCGGTACGGAGGCCGCCGGCAACGCCGCCCGGATCGACCTGGACGGCGCGCACGTCGCCAACCTGCACCGGATCTACGAACAGCTGCGCCGGGACCACCCGCACGTGCTGATCGAGGCGTGTGCCGGCGGCGGCGCCCGGACCGACCTGGCGATGGCCGCCCGCGCCGACGTCTTCTGGCCGAGCGACAACACCGGCCCGCTGGACCGGCTCGCCATCCAGTACGGCTTCCTGCACGCCAACGCGCCGCACCTGCTCAGCTCCTGGGTGACCGACTCCCCCGGCCTGTTCGACCCACGCCCCCGGTCACTGGCGTTCCGGTTCGTCCTGGCGATGGCCGGGGTGCTCGGCATCGGCGCCGACATCCGGCACTGGACGGCGGAGCAGCGTGCCGAGGCGAGCCGGTGGATCGCCCGGTACAAGGAGATCCGCGAGATCATCATGCACGGCACCGTGCACCTGGTCGGTGGACCGGACCAGCCGCGCTGCGCCGTGCAGTACACCGCACCCGACGGCGCCACGGTGGTGGTGCTCGCCTGGCACACCGGCCGGCTCGACGGCGCCGGGCTGCTGCCGTCCCGCCCGGTCCGGCTGCCGCTCGCCGGCCTCGACCCGGCCGCCGGCTACCGGCACGGCGACGTCCACTACTCCGGCAGCCACCTGGGCGCGGTCGGTCTGCCGGTGCGGTGGAGCGCCGACCACGACGCGGAGCTGGTCGTGCTCCAGCGCGTCTGACCTGGCGCCCCCGCGGCAGGCCTGGCCACGGTCGCCGCGGGCCGGGGCGGCGGGCCGGGCCACGCTGGACTTCGCCCCGCGCCCGTGGCGGTTCTTGAGAGGTCCCCGCTCATGCAGGGTGGATGGGTACGGAGCCGGCCGCACGTTGACCGCCGCATGAGCGCGTAGCGGTCAGGTACGGCGGCGTTACACCGTCCCGCTCGGCGTGCGGCTCATCGCGCCCGCGATCAACCTGTCAGGCGGCGGCAAGCGCCAGGCTGCGCAGCAGGTCGGTCACGCACACCTGGATACGGATCCTGGGCCGGGCCGTGTCGTCAGTTAGGACTGTTGGTGGACGTGTAAACGCCGGCACGGGCGGCTGCCGCTGCCGCTTCGGCGGCCCGGTCCGCCACGGCCTCGTCGATGGGGTCACCGCTGACGAGTAGGCGGTAGTAGAGCGGTGCGGACACGGCACGGATGACCTCGGACGGGTCCGTGCTCGAAGGCAGTTCCCCCCGCCGCACGGCCTGCTGTACGCAGGGGGCCCATTCGGCGATGCGGATGGCGTAGAAGCGGTGCAGGGCCTCGGCGGCACGGGGGTCGCAGGTCGCGGCGACGATGACCGCCCGAAACAGGGCACCCTGGCGCGGATCGACCAGGGTGCGTTGCACGAGCCGCGCATTGGCGCGCAGATCCTCGATCAACGATCCGGTGTCGGCTCGCGGCAGCGACTGTTCGGCCATGTCCGTCAGCAGGTCGGCGACGAGCCCGGCGACCGTACCCCAGCGGCGGTAGACCGTCGTCTTGCCCACCTCGGCGCGGCGCGCCACGTCGGCGAGGTCGAGATGATCGAAGCCGTGCTCGACGAGCGCGTCACCGGCAGCTCGGAGCACGGCGGCGCGGACCCGGGCGGTCCGGCCGCCGGGTCGGATCGTGCCGACGGTCATAACGGGTCTCCAGTTCCCTTAAGTGCGGACGAGTGCTATCGTAGTCGACGCTCTAACGGAACTAGAGTACCTTTAATGGGAGGTTGTCATCGTGGAATACCGACGACTCGGGGCATCCGGACTCACCGTCCCCGCCCTCAGCTTCGGCGCCGGCACCTTCGGCGGCTCCGGACCGCTCTTCGGCGCCTGGGGCAACACGGACGCCCGCGAGGCAAGGCGCCTTGTGGACATCTGTCTGGACGCCGGATTGAACATGTTCGACACCGCCGACGTGTACTCCGACGGCGCGTCCGAGGAGGTGCTGGGACAGGCGATCAAAGGCCGACGTGACGCTGTCCTGATCTCGACCAAGAGCGGCCTGCCGACCGGCGACGGACCGAACGACGCGGGAACCTCGCGCGCCCGGCTCATCCGATCGGTCGACGTGGCGCTGCGCCGACTCGGCACCGACTACATCGATCTGTTCCAGCTACATGCCTTCGACGCCGCAACTCCCGTCGAGGAGGTGGTGGCGACACTGGATGACCTGGTACGGAACGGGAAAATTCGCTACCTCGGCGTCTCGAACTTCGCCGGCTGGCAGCTGATGAAGTCCCTCGCCGCCGCCGACCGGGACCACCGTGCCCGGTACGTGGCACACCAGGTCTACTACTCGCTCATCGGCCGGGACTACGAGTGGGAACTGCTGCCCCTGGGCCTCGACCAGGGCGTCGGCGCCGTGGTGTGGAGCCCGCTCGGCTGGGGACGACTCACCGGCAAGATCCGGCGTGGTACGCCGCCACCGTCCACGAGCCGGTTGCACGCGACCGCCGCCTACGGCCCGCCGGTCGACGACGAGCACCTGTTCCGCGTCGTCGACGTTCTCGAAGAACTGTCCCGCGAGACCGGCCGAGCGGTTCCGCAGATCGCGGTCAACTGGCTACTGCACCGGCCCACGGTAGCCACCGTCATCATCGGCGCCCGCGACGAGGCACAACTACGGCAGAACATCGAGGCTGTCGGCTGGTCACTCACACCCGAACAGGCGGCCCGGCTCGACACTGCCAGCAGCCGCACCGCGCCCTACCCGTACTTCCCTTACCAGCGGCAGGAAGGCTTCGCCAGGCTCAACCCCTCGCCGCTCGCGAACATCGCCTGAGCGGCTGTCCCCACGTCCGCTGGGCGGAAACTGCCACCCTCGCCGGGGCGCCCGACACCGGCCGGCCTACCCGTGGTCGGATCCGCCGTCGGCCGGCCGTGTCCCGTCGTCAACGCTAAGCCGGGCGTAGACGTCACCGGAGCGGCCCGCCGGGCGGAACCGTTCGAGGAGCCGGATCAGGTCGGCCGCGTCGAGCCACTCGTCGCTGGCGTACCGCATCGTCTCGACCGGCGAGTAGTTGTAGCGGTATCCGCCAGCCGTCGCGCCGAGCTGTTCCACCAGGTCGAGTACGGCGAGCGCGGCGTCGTGCGCCTGCGGCAGGTACTCGACGGAGAGCGCGGGCAGCGGACGACTGAGCCCGCATAGCACGTCGAGTTCGAAACCCTCGACGTCGATCTTGCAGAACGCCGGCATGCCGTGTTTCGCGATCAGCTCGTCGAGGGTGGTCACCGCCACCTCGACCGAGCGGTCCCACCGGACCCGGGAGAAACCCTGTTCCGCGGTGACCGACTCGATCCAGTCCCGCGACATCGTCGAGACGGTCGGATGGGCGGTCGAAAGCGCGAGGGACGCCCGCCCGACCCGGGCCCCGATCGCCTCGGGAACGACCACCACGTCCCGGTCGCGACCGAAGAGCAGCCGCAGGACCCGGAGACAGTCCGGCTGCGGCTCGACCGCCACCACCCGGGCGCCGAGCCGCCGCCAGGTGCGTACCCGTCCGCCGACGTGCGCGCCGATGTCGAACCCGATCTGCCCCGGCCCGAGGAACTCCTGGTAGAGCTGGCGGGCACGACGGTGCTTGGCCGGCTGACCGTGGTAGATGACCAGGGATCGCAGCATCCCCCAGGTACGGCGGAACAGGGGCGGAATCCCTCGACCGGTCGACACGATCACCCTTTCGTCGCTGCGGTGCGGACGCGCCCCGCTCCCCTGGGTACGGAAAATCCGGTCGATCGGTTCGCCTCCGGTCACACCGGATTCGGACTCGGCACACCACCGGCCGGCCGGGCCGGTCGCGACGACTCCGCGCCGGCCTCGAACAGGACTCCGACCCGGGTTCAGGACTCCGGATCGGTGATGTGGACGGTGGTGATCCAGGGCGGCGGCTCCGGCGGATTGACCCCGATCAGCCCGGCAATCAGCCGGGTCGACTCCAGCGGGGCCTCCGGCCAGGGGGTGTACCCGTCGGTCAGTACGACCACGACGTGCGGCCGGCCCTTCAACGCCTCGGTCACCCCGACCCGCATGTCGGTGCCACCGCCGCCCGCGAGGCGTACCTCGCCGACGGTGTGGACCTGGCGGACCACCTGCACGTCCGCGTCGCAGGCGAGTACGGTGACCCGGTTGCCGCCGATCCCGACCGCCCGGAGCACCCCGGAGACCTCGGAGAGCGCCGCCGTCAACTGGGTGGACCCCATCGACCCGGAGGTGTCCACCACGATCGCGACCCGGGGCACCGGCTGGCGCAGGCTCGGCAGCACCACCCCACGCAGCGCCGACGACCGCCGGGACGGCCGGTGGTACGTGTAGTCCACCGCACCGCTCGCCCAGGCGGCCGCCTCGCGTACCGCACCGGTGAGCGCCTGCCGCCAGTCGACCGTCGGTTCGAGGATCTCGGCGGCCCACCGCTGCCAGCCGCCCGGCACCGTTCCCCGTCCCCGCGCGTGGGCCCGTACCTCCCGGGCGGTGTCCCGGCGGATCGCGCCGGCCTCGACGTCGCCGACCCCGCCACCGGCCGCGCCGCTCTCCCACGGCCGGTGGACACCGTGCGCCCCGGAGCCGCAGTCCGGGGCCGTCCCGGTGCCGTCACCGACACCGAACGCCGGATGGCCGTGCACACTCGCCGGCAGCCGGGGCAGGTACTGCTCGAAGAGCAGCCCGTCCGGCAGCTGGTAGGTCTTCGGCTCGACCCGGTCCGGCGGCAGCGGCAGCAGGTCCGCGACCAGGTCGTCGTTTATCTCGCAGTCCTGCGCGACGTTGACCCGGTGGTGGTCCGCCCGGTCGGGGTGGGCGAGCCGGTCGGCCCGGCCGTGGTGGTCGCGGAGCAGGTGTGCCACCTCGTGGATCCAGACCGCCGCGAGTTGCGGTACGGGCAGCCGGTCGACGAACTCCGGCGACACGTAGCACCGCCACCGCCGGTCCACACCCATCGTCGGCACCTGCCGGGACTCGACGACGGTGACGCTGAACAGCGCGGTCGCCAGGTACGGCCGGTCCTGGGCGGCCCGAAACCGGGCGGCGAGCAGCTTGGTCCGGTCGAGCGCCCCGGCGCCGTCGGACGCCCGCCCGCTCATCTGACGGTCGCCGTCGTCACGCCGGTCATCCCGGCAGGCGCCCGGAGAGCTGCAGCACCTCGACAAACGCGTCGATGGCCGCCGGCACCGGCCAGGCCGGATCCCGCAGCGCGGCGAGGTCCATCGCGGCCCGGGCGGCAACGTCCGGCACGCCCGCCTCGACCGCCTTCTCCAGGATCACCCAGCCGGCCTCCCAGCGCCGCCGGTCGACGTGGGACCGGACGGCGGAGATCACCGCGGTGAGGAAGGCGAGCTGCCGGTCCCCCCGTTCGGGCAGCGCGAACGCCTCCGGGTTGGCGAGCACCCGCTCCGGATCGGGCAGGTCGAGGTTCTCCAGGTAGGTGACGAACTCCAGACCGGCGCCGTCGCCGACCGCACCGACCGCCGCGAGCGCGAGGGCGTCGCCGCCGGTGCCCGTGCTGAAGTGGAAGGCGAGCAGCCGCAGCACCATCTCCCAGGTGCGCGGCGACGGCCAGGCGCCGCCGCGCGCCTCCGCGTCGCCCGGTAGGTGGTGCGCGAGGCCGGGGCGCGCGGTGAGGAAGCCGGCGACGGCGCCGCGCGCCCTCGCCACCGCGCTGGAGGTACGCCGAGAGTCGACGGCCGGCACCGAGACCGCCGGCCAGGTGCCGGCGAGTCCCCGGGCGACCGTCCGCGCGTCGTGTGTCCAGTACAGGTGCACAAAACGGTTCGCCAGCGGCGGGCTCAGGTGCCAGCCGTCGGCGGCGCTGGTCGGCGGGTTCGCGGCGGCGACGATCCGTACCGCGGGCGGCAGCTGCAGGCTGCCGACCCGCCGTTCGAGCACGACCCGCAGCAGCGCCGCCTGGACGGCCGGCGGCGCCGAGGAGAGTTCGTCGAAGAAGACCAGCCCGGTTCCGGTACGGGCGAGACGTACCGCCCAGTCCGGCGGGGCCATCGGCACCCCGTCGGTGGCCGGCGAGTCACCGACTATCGGCAGTCCGGCGAAGTCGCTGGGCTCGTGCACGCTCGCGATGACCGTCTCCATCAGCGTGCCCATCCCGTCGGCGAGCTGCTGCAGCGTCGCAGACTTGCCGATTCCCGGCTCGCCCCAGAGCAGCACCGGGAGGTTCGCCGAGACGGCGAGGGCGAGCGCCTCCACCTTCGGGTCACGGACCGGCTCGCTCCGCCAGTCCCGACTGGCGGCGACCAGCGCGTCGGCGGCGGCGAGCGGACCCGCGGCGGGCGGACCGGCGGTGGACGCCCGGTCGGTCGCGGTCACCGGTCCTTCCATTCCGTGACCACGTCACGAATCCGGAGGATGTGCCGATACTCCGCCAGCACCGTCTCCTCGTCCTCATCGTCCTCGTACATCTGTGCCTTGTACTCCGCCAGGTCGACGACGCTCATCTCGTCGCTGTCGGTCGCCTGCGGGTCCGCGCCCGCCTCGAGCAGCGCCCGGACCAGCTCCGGGGTGCCGCCGTCGCCGACGGTCACGTGCAACTCCGTCCGACCCCGGTGGTCGGGCACGTTGACCGGCACCCCGGCGTCGACCAACTGTCGGACCGCGCCGACGTCCGACAGGGCGCGCACGTGGTGCAGCAGGGTCCCGCCCCGGCCGTCCCGGATCGCCGGGTCGAGCCCGGCGTCGAGGAGCGTGGTCAACGCGGCGGACCCGCCGTGTTGCAGACGCTGCAGCACCTCGCGGCGGAGTTCCCGGAGCTGGCGCGGCAGCCGGCCGGTGCCGGAACGCCACGCTTCGAGGACCGCGAAGCAACCGGTGACCGGGCCGCCGAGGGCCCGCAGGGCCTGCTCCCGGGCGACCTCGTCGGGTGTGTGCGCGACCGGGTCGAGCCGGCCGTCGCCGTGTCGTACGGTGTGCCACTCGCCCCGGCACCGCACCGACACCTCACGGCGCAGGTCGACGCGGTCGGGCACCGCCGCCACGGCGGGCAGGGCGGGAAAGAGCGCCTGCCGCACCAGCGGGTGCAACTCGGCGGGGTCGAGCAGGCCGTGCCGGATCAGTTCGAGGTCGACCGGTCGGTCGTACACCACGGCGGCGACCCGCGGCCACGAGCTGTGCTCGTCGCGGTATCCCGGCAACCTGGCGGCGAGCCGACCGTCGTCGCGCAACTCGACAGCCGCCCGGTACTGGAACATCGGCCCGAGTACCGCACGGTCGATGCCGTACCGGGCGCGCAGGCGCTGCAGTTCGGCCGGCAGTCCGACCGGGAACAGGAGCTCGGTGGTGCCCTCGAACTCCTTCAGCCAATAGTCCGGGCCCTCCGGTCGGACCGGATCGAGGTCGATTCCGGCGACGGCCCAGGCGGAGACGAGGTCACCGTCGGCGACGTACCGGTCGAAAAGCTCCGCCCGGCTCGCCGGGTCGGCCGGGTCCACCTCTGTGGCGTACCGGTCGAACGGGCGAACCGTGGCGTCCGGTTCGAAGCCGGGCATCCGGGCCGGCGATCCGCCGTACGCGGCGGCGAGGCCGGTGACGTGCTCCGCGCTCCAGAAGGCCGGCGGCAGGTCCAGACACTCCAGGAGCCCCCGGCCCGCCGGACGGACGGTGAGCTGCAGCCGCTGGGAGCCGTCGACCATCTTCGGCGTCCGCAGCACCAGGGCCGGTTCGGCACCGAGCCGGCCCTCCCGGACGGAGAGCAGCCACTGCTGGTCGGTGGCGAGACTGGTCCGGCCGCCGAGGACGCGGGGCAGGTGCCAGCGCAGCAGGTCGGGGGCGAGCGTGGTCAGATCGGCCTCGATCCGGTCGGCGGCCTCCCGACCGTGCTCCCGGGCCACCTCCGTCAGGTCGAATCCGACGTCGATCCGCCCCGCCGCACAGCCGGCCCGCCAGTCGCCGGCCGACCGGGCCGCCGCGCACGCCTCGATCATCTCGGCCGGTACGGCGTACCGGCGGACCCGTCGCCAGACCGGGAGCTCGGGGAGGACCGGTGGTCGCGCGGTCACCGGTAGACGCTCGCGATCGCCTGGATGTCGGGGTGCGGTGCGCTGACCGGCCGGTCGGCGAGCAGTGCGGTGGCCCGACGGCGCATCCGCCGGGGCACCCCGCCGTTGATGCCGAGGTACTCCAGGGTGGGGTGGCCGTCGACGGCGTCGACGAGTTGCCGGGCGCCCCGCCCACCGATCCCGGTACGCCGCAGGTCCAGCCGGCGCAGCCGGGCGGCGGTCGGCAGCGCGGTGGCCAACTCCGCCGCACCCTCGTCCGCCACCACGTTGGCGTGCGCGCCGAGGGCCCGTTCGGACGGCGGCCGGGCGAGGTCCAGTGACCGCCACGCCCCGAGGTGCCGGGCCAGTGCCGCGACGCCGACCGGGGTGATGCCGTTGCCGCCCAACCCGAGGGTCAGCTCGATTCCGTCGACGGCCCGGGCCAGCGCCGTGACACCGTCGTCGCCCAGGTGGTTGGCGGCCAGGTACAGCTCACGGATGCCGGCCCGGCGGACCAGGTTGGCGAGGGTCGACGCCACCTCCGGGCCGAAGCCGTTGCCGCCGAGGAAGAGCCGCTGCAACGGCGGCTGCCGCCGGACCAGCGCCTCGGCGAGCACGGTCAGCCCGTGCCCGGTCATCCCGACGTTGACCAGGTCGAGGGTCCGGATGGTGGTGTTGCGCACGAGCGCGGCGGCGAGCCTGGTCACGCCCTCGTCACCGATCGGGTTGCGTTTGAGCCAGAGTGCCCGGACGGTCTGGTCGCCCTCGATGCGGTCGGCGAGTGCCTCGACCCCGGTCGGGTCGATCCGGTTGCAGCCGAGATAGAGCGTCTGCAGCCGGTGGCCGGGACGCAGCGCCGCCGCGACCGCCCGGGCGCCCTCGGCACCGAGCCCGTTGGTGCCGAGCAGCAGGTGCCGGACCAGCGGCGAGTCGACCGCGGCGGAGACGATCCGGGCCGTCTGCACCGGGCCGATCCCCTGCTTGCAGAGGTCGAGCCGGCCGTCGGCCTGGATGGTGCCGCGCGGGAAGACCTCGTTGTCCGACACGGTCTCCGGTGTCGCGAGGCGGCCCAGCAGCGGCTCGAACTCGGTCGGGTCGGCGAGCCCGGCGTCCGGGTCGGCGATGACCGGGCAGCGTACCGGGGTCGGGTCGGTGACGGTCGGGCGGCGTTCCGGCGACGGATCGGCGGTGGCCGGGTCAGGTACCGGGTTCGGATCGGTCACCAGGGCACACTCCGGTAGTCCTTGAGGAAGAGTCCGTGCATCGGCTCGCCGCGCTCACCGCGCACGATCGGGTCGTAGACCCGGGCCGCGCCGTCGACCACGTCGAGTGGGGGCCGGAAGCCGAGGTCGCGTTGCTGGGTCTTGCTCGGGTGCGGACGCTCGTCGGTGACCCAGCCGGTGTCCACGCTGTTCATGTGGATCCCGTCGGCCGCGTAGTCGGCGGCGACGGTGCGGACCAGCATGTTGAGCGCCGCCTTCGCCATGTTGGTGTGCGGGTGGCGGACGGTCTTGCCGGCCCGGGAGTAGCTGCCCTCCATCGCGGAGACCTGGACCACGTACCGTCGCGGGTGGGGGCTCGCCGCCAGCAGCGGGCGCAG
Source organism: Plantactinospora sp. B24E8 (assembly GCF_039871735.1). NCBI lineage: Bacteria > Bacillati > Actinomycetota > Actinomycetes > Micromonosporales > Micromonosporaceae > Plantactinospora > Plantactinospora sp. B24E8. Next base: position 19,089 of record NZ_JBDPMH010000025.1, on the reverse strand, counting down.
CCGGGAGGTGAGCAGGAACGGCGCGAACGCGTTCACGACGTGGACCTGCAACCACTCGTGCGGGCTGACCTCGGCGTCCCGCAGCACCCACGAGTTGACCTCGCGCAGGTCGAGCTGCTGGCCGGTCTCGTCGAGCTGGCCGGGCGGGAAGAACGCGTCCAGGGTGCCCGGCAGACCCGGTTCGGCGCTGGCGGTCGGACCGCCGCCGATGGCGATCCGGGCCGCCGGCCCGACCAGCGCGGCCGCCTCGGCCTCCCGGGCGTCCCGGTGGTACGCGGCCGGCCGGTAGAGCGTCTGGGCGGCGTTGTTGACCAGGATGTCCAGTCCGGTGAAGCGTCGCCCGACGAGTCCGACGAAGTCGAGGGTCGCGGGCAGGTCGAGCAGGTCGAGATTGTGCAGGTAGAGCCGGTCGGCCCAGTCGTCGAAGTCCGGCACGGCGGCGTACCGCCGGGCCGCGTCCCGGGGAAACCGGGTCGTGACGATCACGTCGGCGCCGTCGCGCAACAGTTTCAGCGCGGTGTGGAAGCCGATCTTCACCCGGCCGCCGGTGACCACGGCGGTGCGGCCGGCCAGGTCGCAGCGGGCGGACCGGCGCAGCCGGTTCTCCTCGGCACAGGGTGGACACATCATGTGGTAGTCGACGTCGACGTCCCGGTAGGGCGTCTTGCAGACGTAGCAGTACCGGGCCCGGATCAGCGAACCGCCGCCCGGCGCGGCGTCGCCGAGGGCCTCCGACGCGTCCGTGCCCGACCGGGCCGGCTCGGGATCCGGCGCACCCGGGCCCGACGCGGGCGGCGGCGACTCCGGGGCCGGGCCAGTGGCCGGGATCTCGGTGTGGAAGCGGGTGGCGCCGGCGAGCAGGGCCCGGTCACTCTCCCGGGTCCGCGCCGACCGGCGGGCCTTCGCCCGCTTCTTGACCCCCCGGTACGCCGTCACCACCGCGCGCTCCAGCTCCGCGCGGACGGTCTCGTCGAGGTCGGGGGCGTCGAGCCGGGCGAGTACGTCCACACAGGCCGCCAGCTCGGCACGCTCGACGGACACCGCACCTCCCCCGATGGACGTTCCCCGGCCCTCCGACCCGGTGGGCCCTCGCCGACCCCGTGAACGTTCGCCGGCGACGAGAATGGTGGCGAGACCGGCCGGATTCGAACCGGCGTCCTCCAGCTTGCTGTCAAGGCGCGTCGACCTCTGCGCTACGGCCTCGCCGTGCGGGAGCATACACACGACCACCGACACGAGCCGCCGCAGGCGGTCACCGACCCGATCTGGCCCGGGTCTGTTCGAGGACATCCGCCGGAGTCCGGCCGTTCGCGTCCGGCAGCCCGGCGTCGGCACCGGCCTCGACCAGTGCCGCCATCACCTCGGTCGCGCCGGCCCGGGCGGCGCGGTGCAGCGGCGTGTCCCTGTTGCGATCCCGTTCGTCGAGGGAGAGCCCGGCGGCGAGCAGCAGCGGAAGGATCTCGGCGTGGTCGAGCTGGTGCAGCCAGTGCAGCAGGGTGCCGCCGTCGCCGTCGCGCAGTGCAGGGTCGAACCCATCGGCGAGGACGGCGAGCAGCGAGTCGGTGTCGCCGTGCCGGGCGAGGGCGAAGAAGTCCCGCCGGATCAGCCGGATCCGTTTCGGCACCGGCCCCTGCCCGGTACGCCAGGCGCGTACCGCCGCCGCGCAGCCGCTGATCGGTCCGCCGAGTCCGCCGAGCACCAGCTCGCGGCGGAGTTCCTGCTCGGTGTGGTACTCGGCGGACAGGCTCCCGTCGGTCACCCGCAGGGTGTGCGGGGTCGGCCCACCGCACCGGATCCGGATCACCGGTACCGGCGCCGGCGGCGGAATCCGCCAGTCCTGGCGACGGTCCGGGAACAACGCTTCGTGCACCAGCGGATGCAGCTCGTCGGGACGGAGCAGTCTGCGGTTCAGCAGCCCGGCCTCGATCGGCGCGACCATGGCGACCGGGTCCGGTCCCCCCAGTCGCTCGCCACCCTCGGTCCGGCGGACGGTGGCGGGGCCGCCGTCGATCACGTCGACCGCGGTGGTGACGGATCGGCCACCGGTCAGCGTCGTACGGCCGTAGCGTCGGGCGAGCCGTCGGGCCTCGGCGGCGAGCACCGGCAGTGTGGTCCCGAGCCGGACCATCTCGACCTCGGTCCACCACTGCCACCTGTGCCGGTCGCGGGCGTCGTCGCCGAGGTCGACGTCGACGGCGAGGCCGGCCGCCCCGTACGCCTCGACCACCCGGTTGTCGCCGAGCAGGTGGTGGATGGTCTCCATCTCGGTGGCCCGGTCGACCGGCCACTCCGCGGTGGACGGTCCGTCCGACCGGCACGGGGTGCCGTCCGGCCTGTGCCAGGCAAGTCGGGTCGGCGAGGCTCCGTACGCCCAGCGCCGCTGCTCGACCGCGTCCGCGTGCCAGCACCAGTCGGGCAGGTCGTACCAGCGGTCGGTCAGCCGGTCGACCTCACCAACCCGGAGGATGACCCGTTGCGGGGCCGAGACACTGTTCGGCAGGAACGCGATCAGCACCGGGGCCGGCGGTCGCGCCACCCCCGGGAGGCCCGGCCGTGCCGACCCGCTCGGCGGCACCTCCGAGGGCGAGGTGCGCAGTGGCTCCGTGCGGCGGGACAGCACGACTCTCGCCTGCGGCTCCAGCACCCCGGCGGCGACCCGGGGCAGGAACCGGCGCAGCAGGTCGGGGGCGAAACCGGCGAGGTCGGCGGCGATCCGGCCGGCCTCCTGGTCGCCGTACCGGTTGGCGACGTCGCGGAGGTTGAGGTGCGGGTCGAACCGTGCGGCGGCGCAGGCACCCCGCCAGTCACCCTGCCGGCGACGCTCGGTGACGGCGGTGACCATCGATGCTGGGGCGAAGTGCGCCAGTTCCCGGGCCCGCCGTCGCCAGTCGCCCTGCCGCCCCATCCGCGCCCTCTCGTCGTACCTGGGGGCGGGCCGACCGGATTCGAACCGGCGTCCTCCTCCCTGATAAGGAGGCGCGACTACCGCTGCGCTACGACCCGCCGCGAGGCAGTGTAGGGCGCCGGGGATCGTCGCGGGTACCCGGTTTCGGGTGGCGGACCGGCCGGATTCGAACCGGCGTCCTTCCGGTTTTGGAGACCGGACGCGACGACCGCTGCGCTACGGTCCGCCGCCGGGAAGTGTAGGACCGGGCCCGCGAAGGTGTGCAGCCGGTCAGAAGGCGCGGAAGCTCTGGTAGCTCCCGGGGGTGAAGGTGCGTAGGGTGCCGTTGCTGACCGCGTACCCGGTGCAGTCCGTGGTCCGGTACGTCTCGACGTCGGTGAACCCGCTCCACCCCACGAGGGCGCCGGCGGTCGGCGGCAGGGCCAGGCACTCGCCGGTCGGGGCGTCGAGGTGCAGCACCGGGGTGGTGAAGGTCGGGTCATAGAAGGTCAGCCCGGATTCCTCGGTGGCGGCGGCCGAGGCGGGCGCGGCGGCGACCCCGAGCCCGACGGTCAGCACGGTGGACGCGATCAGACCCGCCCCGATCCTCGCTGGTGTCCGACGCACGGCAGAACCCCCTTCACATCGACAACAAACCATACCGATCATGGCGCAGACTTGTTGAATACGCAATCAATTCGGCGTCGTCGATGCGACGGTGTGTCCGTGTGGCGTCACCGCGCCCGGGCGACCGCGACAACCCGGCGGACCTCGTCGCCGTCGGTGGCCTCCCGGCCGTCCCGCTGCACCGGTGCCCGCAGGTGGACCTCCCGGGCGCCGGTCACGTCGAGCACCCGGCGGACGTTGTGCGACCGCACGCCGCCGCCGACGATGATCCGCAGCCGGTCACCGGCCCGCTTCCGCAGCGCCGCGAGCCGTTCCGCGCCGGCCAGCGCGGTCGGCGCCGCCCCGGAGGTGAGGACCGCGTCGGCGCCGATCGCGATGATCTCCTCCAACGCGGCGTGCTGGTCGGTGACCTCGTCGAACGCCTTGTGCACGGTCACCGGCAGCGGTCCGGCCGCCTCGACCAGCCGACGCAGCACCGGCAGGTCGAGGTCACCGTCGGGGTTCAGCGCCCCGACCACCACCCCGACCTCGAGCCCGTGCGGGTTCGGCAGGTCGCGGATCGCCGCGATGTCGGCGACCATCACCTGCTCCTCGACGTCGCTCACCCGGAAGTCTCCGCCGCGCGGACGCACCATCACCCGTACCCCGACCCGGCGCAGGGTCCGCAGGGCCACCGCCACCGCGCCCAGGCTCGGCGTCGTACCGCCCTGGCCGAGGTCCGCGCAGAGTTCGACCCGGTCGGCGCCGGCCGCCTCGGCGGCCAGCGCACCCGGTACGTCGCCGACACAGATCTCCACCGTCGGGAAGGGCCCGCTCATCGGGCCGCCCCGGCCCCGGCGGTCGCCGCCGCCGACTCCGGCCGCAGCGGGAAGTGGCAGGCGACCTGGTGTACGTCGCCGGCCAGCGGTGGTTCCGTCGCGCAGATCTCGGCGGCGAGCGGGCACCGGGTCCGGAACCGGCACCCGGTCGGCGGGTTGACCGCGCTGGGCAGTTCACCCCGGATGGTGAGCCCCTCCCGGGGCGCCTTCGGGTCGGGCGTCACCGACGGCACCGCGTCGATCAACGCCTGGGTGTACGGGTGCCGGGCGGCCCGGACCACCTCCCGGGCCGGGCCGACCTCGACGAGCTTGCCGAGGTACATCACCCCGATCCGGTCCGCCATGTAGTCGACGACGGAGAGGTCGTGGCTGATGAAAACGTACGCCAGGCCGAGTTCGGACTGCAGGTCCCGCATCAGGTTCAGCACCTGGGCCTGGATCGACACGTCCAGCGCGCTGACCGGCTCGTCGCCGACGATCAGCCGGGGTTGCAGCGCCAGCGACCGGGCCAGCCCGATCCGCTGCAGTTGGCCGCCGGAGAACTCGTGCGGATACCGTTCCAGCACCCGTCGGGAGAGCCCCACCTGGTCGAGCAGGGACGAGATCCGGGCCCGACGGGCGGCACCGTCGCCGACCTGCTGGATCTCCAGCGGCTCGGCGAGGATCGCGTCGACCCGCATCCGCGGGTTCATCGCCGCGTAGCTGTCCTGGAACATCAGCTGGACCTGCCGGTGCATCCGGCGACGTTCCCGGCCGGCGAGGGTGCTGAGGTCGGTGCCGTCCAGGACGATCTGCCCGGCGCTCGGCCGTTCCAGCCCGACGACCAGCCGACCCACCGTGGACTTGCCGCACCCGGACTCGCCGACCAGTCCGAAGGTCTCTCCCGGACGTACCTCGAACGAGACCCCGGCGACCGCGCTCACCTGGCCGGCGTCCCGGCGCAGCAGCCCGCTGCCGCCGGCCGGATAGTTCTTCACCAGGTCGCGGACGGACAGGATCGGCGCCGGTCCACCGGCCGGCGTCGCGGTCGCCGGCTCGACCGGTACGGCTGCCGCCGGTGCCGTGGTCGCCGACCCGACCGGTACGGCGGACTCAGCGGGCACCGTCGGCTCAACGAGCACGGTCGGTTCAGCGGGCGCGGCCGGCTCTCCCGGCTCGGCGGTTGCGTCCGCCGCCCCGAGCCCGGTGCCCGGGGAGGCCACCGTGACCGGATGCAGGCAGGCGTGCTGGTGACCGGTTCCGGTCAGGGTGACCTCGGCGCTGCGGCACTCGTCGGTGACGTACCGGCAGCGCGGCGCAAACCGGCAGCCGGCCAGCGGTTGGGACAGGTCCGGCGGCAGCCCGGGAATGCTGTAGAGCCGGGCGTGCTCGCCCTCGTCCCGGATCGCCGACTCGGGCAGGGCGGCCATCAGCGCCTCGGTGTAGCGGTGCCGGGGTGACCGGAACAGGTCACCGGTCGCTGCGGTCTCCACCACCCGGCCGGCGTACATCACCGCGACCCGGTCGGCCCGGCCGGCGATCACCCCGAGGTCGTGGGTGACCAGGACGACCGCCATGCCGAACTCCTCGCGCAGGTCGTCGATGAGCTCGAGGATCTGCCGCTGGGTCGTCACGTCCAGCGCGGTGGTCGGCTCGTCGGCGATGAGCAGCCGTGGCGAGCAGACGAGGGCCATCGCGATGGCGACCCGCTGCCGCATCCCGCCGGAGAGTTCGTGCGGGTAGTTGTCGACGATCCGCTCCGGGCGTGGCATCCCGACCCGGCGCAGGATCTCGATCGCCCGGTTCCGCGCCTCCGCCTTGCCGACCCGCTGGTGGACCCGGAGCGGTTCGGCGACCTGGGTGCCGATCCGCATGGTCGGGTTGAGTGAGGTGAGCGGGTCCTGGAAGACCATGCCCATCCGGACGCCCCGGATCCGGCGTACCTCGTCGCGCGGCAGGGACCGCAGGTCACGACCCTCGAAGAGGATCTGTCCGCCGGTCACCGCGCCGCCGTGCGGCAGCAGCCCCATGATGGACAGTGCGGTCATCGTCTTGCCGCTGCCCGACTCGCCGACGACGCCGAGGGTCTCGCCCGGCATCACCTCGAGGCTGACCCCGTCCAGGGCGTGCACGGTGCCACGCCGCAGCGCGATGTCGGTCCGGAGGTCACGCAGCTCCAGCAGGGGCTGCCCGCCGGCCCGGTCGCGGGCCACCTCGGGCGGTGTCGAATCGTTCGGTGCGCTCATTTCCCTGCTCCTGCCTAGCGTCGCCGGAGGCGGACCTCGAAGGCGTCCCTCAACCCGTCGCCGATGAAGTTGAAGGCGAGCACGATGAGGATGATGGCGATTCCCGGCGGGTACAGCAGCCACCAGTGGCCGCTGTAGGTGTCCGCGAGACCGTCGGAGAGCATCCCGCCCCAGTTCGCCGCCGGTGGCGGTACGCCGAGCCCGAGGAAGGACAGGTACGCGACGTACAGGATCGCGTCCGCGACCTGGAAGGTCGCGTTGACGATCACCGTGCCGATCGCGTTCGGCACGATGTGCCGGCGTACCGCCCGGCCGCCGGTGCCGCCCATGCCCCGCATCGCCTGGACGTACTCGCGGGAGCGCAGGGTCAGCGCCTCGCCGCGGACCAGCCGGGCCGGGCCGAGCCAGGCGAAGGCCCCGATGATCAGGATCAGCATCGGCACGGTCGGGGTGACGATCGCGGCCAGCAGCATGAAGAGGAACAGCGACGGGATCGACATCATCGCGTCGACCACCCGCATCATCGCCGAGTCTGCCCAGCCGCCGACGAAGCCGGCGACCGCGCCCCAGAGGGTGCCGAGCGCGGTGGCGAGCAGGCCGGCGGCGAGCCCGACCACGATCGAGGTCTGGCCGCCGAGCATCAGCCGACCGAGCTGGTCGTAGCCGACCCCGTCGGTGCCGAGCGGGTGGCCCTGCTCGCCGGGGGCGAGGTGCACCGAGGCGAGGTCGGTGTGCACCTGGTCGGTGTGGTAGAAGAGCGGGCCGAGGAAGCAGACCCCGGCCAGCAGGATGAACAGGCCCAGACCGACCAGGGCGAGCCGGTTCTCGCAGAAGACGACCAGGCCCTGCCGCCACATGCCGCGGACCGGCGGCTCGGCCGTCCCGGCCGGCTGCTGCGGTGCGGTGACCGGCGGGACCGCCTCGGACAGTGTGCTCATGAGGTGCTCCCGCGGAGTCGGACCCGGGGATCGACGGCGGCGTAGAGCAGGTCGGCGAGCAGGGCGCCGACCACCGTCGCGATCGAGATGATCAGGGTGACCCCGAGCAGGATCGGGAAGTCACGCTTCAGGGCCGCCTGCCAGAACAGCTGCCCCATGCCGGGGAAGTTGAACAGCGACTCGACGACCAGGGCACCGCTGAACAGCGCGGGCAGGTACATCCCGAGCAGGGTGATGACCGGGAAGAGCCCGTTGCGCAGGGTGTGCCGCAAGACCACCCGCCACTCGGACAGCCCCTTGCTGCGCGCGGTACGGACGTAGTTCTCGTTGAGGTTGTCGACCATGGAGGAGCGGACGTACCGCGAGTAGACGGCGATGGTGACGATGGCGAGGGTGACCGTGGGCAGGACCAGCCCGGCCGGGTCGGCGAGCACCTCGGCGACGGTGAAGCCCTGTGGCGCCTCGGGCGGCAGGATCGGCCAGACCTGCGAGAAGAGGATGATCATCATCAGGCCCATGAAGAAGATGGGCGTCGCGTACGCCAGCAGCGACAGCGAGGTGATGGTGTAGTCCGGCCAGCGGTTGCGGCGTACCGCCTGGATGACGCCGAGCGGGATGGCGACCACGACCGCGAGCAGGGTCGACAGCAGCGACAGCACCATCGTCTTCGGCAGCCGCTGGGTGATCGCCTCGGTGACCGATTGGTTGAGCTGGTACGAGTAGCCGAGGTCGCCGTGCAGCAGGCGCTGCAGGTACATGCCGTACTGCTGGATCCAGGGCTTGTCGTAGCCCATCTCGTGGTTGAAGGCCGCCAGCTGCTCCAGCGTCGCCTCCTTGCCGAGCGTGGCCCGGGCCGCGCCGCCGGGCAGCAGGTGCAGGATGAGGAAGGCGATCACCGTGACGAGCACGACGACGATGAGCGCCTGGCCCAAGCGTGTGATGAGGTACCGGACCACCTGGGCCGCTCCTCCCCGATCGGGGTCCCGGCGGCACGGGTGCGCCGCCGGGACCGGAACGAATCAGTGGATGGTCACTTCCAGGACCAGTCCTGGAAGTACATGTAGTTCATCGGGTCCTGCGGCTCGACGCCCTGCAGGCCGGACCGGTACGCGGAGATCTGGAAGACCGGGTTCGGCATCCAGAGCACCGGCAGGTCCTTGGCGAGGAAGTCGTTGTACGCCTTCAGCGCGCTCTCGTCGCCGGAGAACTGGGTGGCCTCGATGAGCGTGTCCGCCTCCGGGTTGCTGTAGCTGCCCAGGTTGACCGGGGCGTCGGTGGCGAAGAGCCGCTCGCCGCTGGCGAACGCCGGGTAGTACCAGCTGCCCTGGGAGCCGAAGAAGGACATGTCCCAGGAGCAGCTGGCCTCGGTCGGCTTGCAGGCCGGGGTGACCGCGACCGAGTCCGGGACCTCCTTGATGTCCAGCTGGAGGCCGAGCTTGGCGAACTGCGACTTGATCTCGGCGAACATCTTGGTGGTGGCGGCGAAACCGGTCTGGCTGGTGACGGTGAACTTCAGCGGGGTGCCGGCGGCGATGCCGTCACCGCACTGGTTCGGGCCGCTGCCCGGGGTGGCGCAGGTGGTCTCGCCGTCCGGGGTGACCTTCCAGCCGTGGCTCTCCAGCAGGGTCTTGGCCTGGGCCGGATCGAACCCGTAGACGCAGCCCTCGCCGGCGGCGTTGGAGCCGGGCTTGGCCGGCACCGGGCCGCAGGTCGGGGCGGCGCTGTCGGACCAGATCACCTTGCTGATCGTCTTCTGGTCGATCAGCAGCTGCATCGCCTGCCGCAGGTACGGCTGCTTGAACAGCACCCCGGTCTTGGGGTTGTTGAAGTTCAGCTGCAGGTACGTGATGGACCAGCCGTACCAGGGTGAGACGGTGTAGCCCTTGGACTTGAGGTAGTCCTCCTGGGAGAGGTTGGCCGCGGGGACGTACCCGTAGTCGAGCTCACCGGAGCGGAGCACGTTGAACTCGGAGTCGTCGCTGGTGAACGGCCGCAGCACGATCTTGCTGAGCTTCGGCTTGTCGGTGCCGGAGTAGTTCGGCTGGGCGGCGAGGGTGACCTCGCCGTTCGGCACGTACTTCTCCAGCTTCCACGGGCCGCTGTTGACCTTCCACAGCTCGTTCGTGGCGTACGTCTTCGGATCCTTGGAGGCGGCGGTGAGGAAGTCGAAGACCTTCCGCGCACCCTCCGGGGTGCTGGCCAGGTTGCCCACGGTCGCGCCCGCCGAGTCCTTGTCCCAGGCGTGCTGGGGCAGCGGGGTGATCCGGTTGAGCTGGTTGTCCACGAACCAGGCGGTGTTGTAGACCTGCTTCGTCGTGACCGAGAAGGTCTTGTCGTCCTTGATCGTCCAGTTGGCGATGTTGTCCGGGAAGCCGCCGGCCCGGTACGACGCCCACTTGTCCTTGTTCGCGGTGACCAGGTCGTACCAGAACTGGATGTCCTTGGTGGTCACCGGCTTGCCGTCGGACCAGATGTTGTCCTTGAGCGTGATGGTCAGCGTCTTGCCACCGTCGCTGACCACCGGGACCTCGGCCATCGACCGGTTCGGGTCGATGTTGTACTGCGCCGAGCCGTCAAGCTTGTACTGGTAGAGCGACCGGTACAGCGCCTGGCCGAAGATGGCGTTCTCCCCCTGGGTGAAACCCGGCGCCGAGATCGGCAGGATCCAGTTGGGGGTACGGAAGGCGACCGTCGCGGTGTCCTTGCCCTGACTTCCGCCTTCTTTCGACGAACCACTGCCGCCGCCGCAGGCGGCCAGGCCGACCCCGATGGTGACCGCACCGACCACGGCCACCGCGCTGCGGAGTGCGCGCCCGGAAAATCTGCTCCTCATGGATCTCCTCGATTGATCTGCACGTGCCCCGCGTCTCCGGGCGCCAGCGGCGTCGACTCGCGTCCCGGCCGCCTGGTGATGCTCCTCGAGCGTTCGATGTCGAGAATGTAGCCGGGGGTAAGTTTCGAGTCAACGAAAAAATCTCTCTTTATTCGGCGACTTATGTCAGGCTACGATCAAACCCGGCGAAGCAACGTCCGATACTCTTCGCGGTGACCCCGGTGTCCGGCTCCGGCAGTTGCACCCGACAAGCTGAGGCGACGCCGGACGACCGGCCCGAAGGAGGAGAGGCATGTCGGAGTCATCGATCTCCGCCACCCTGCGCGACCAGACCCTCAGCCTGCTCGCCAGCGGTGCGGCCACCTCCCGCGCCGACCTCGTCGAGGCGTTGCAGGTCGCCCCGTCGACGGTCACCACCGTGGTCCGCCGACTGCTTGAGGAGGGCGCCGTCCTGGAGGAGGGGGTCGGCCGGTCCACCGGTGGACGACGTCCCCGGATCCTGCGCCTGCGCGAGACCGCCGGGATCCACGCCGTCGCCGAACTCGGCGGGCAGCACGCCCGGGTCGGCCTCTGCGCCCCCGACGGCACGCTGCGGGCCGCCGAGGAGGTGGCGATCGACATCGCCGCCGGTCCCGCCGAGGTCTTCGACGTCGTCGCGGCCACCGTCACCCGACTCTCCGGGGAGACCGCACCCGGACAGGCCCTGCTCGGCGTCGGGGTGGCCCTGCCCGGCCCGGTCGAGTACCCCGGCGGCCGGCTGATCGGCCCGGCCCGGATGCCCGGCTGGAGCGGTGTCGACCCCCGAAACCACCTGCGGGAACGTTTCAAGGTGCCGGTGGTCGTCGAGAACGACGCCAAGGCGGCGGCGATCGGCGAGCACGTCACCCGGGGCCGGGAGACCGGCGACATGATCTACGTCAAGGCCGGCACCGGCATCGGCGCCTGCCTGGTCAGCGGCGGTCAGATCCACCGCGGCGGCCGTGGACTCAGCGGCGACGTCACCCACGTACGGGTCGCCGACAGCGGCGAACGGCACTGCTCCTGCGGCAGCCGCGGCTGCCTGGAGACCGTCGCCAGCGGCGCCGCCCTGGCCCGTCAGCTCGCCGAGCAGGGCTCCCCGGCGACCACCACCCGGGACATCATGACCGCCGTCGGCAACGCCGACCCGACCGTGGTGACCATGGTCCGCACCGCCGGCGGCCTGCTCGGGGTCGCCCTGTCCGGGCTGGTCAACTTCCTCAACCCGGACGCCGTCGTGATCGGCGGCGCACTGTCCAGTCTGGACGTCTACGTGGCCGCCGCGCGCGGCATGCTCTACGAACGCTGCCTGCCGTCCATGACCCAGTCCCTGATGATCGAAGCCAGCATCGCGGGCCCCGACGCGGCCCTGGTCGGCCTCGGACACCTGCTACGCACCACGGCCGACGTACGACCCTCCTGAGGAGCAACACCCGTGCCCCGTCCCCTCCGTGTCGCCATCGGCGGCATCCACATCGAGTCCAGCACCTTCTCGCCCCACCTGAGCACCGCCGGAGACTTCGAGGTCACCCGGGGCGACGCCCTGCTCGCCCGGTACGCCTGGCTCTCCCCGGTCGCCGACTGGGCGGCCGACGTCGAGTGGATCCCGCTCGTACACGCCCGGGCCCTGCCCGGCGGCGCGGTCGAACCGGCGACGTACGACGCCTGGGCGACCGAGATCGTGGAGAAGCTGGCCGAGGCGGGTCCGGTGGACGGGATGCTGCTCGACATCCACGGCGCGATGAGCGTCGTCGGGCGCGACGACGCCGAGGGTGACCTGATCACCGCGATCCGGGCGCAGATCGGCCCGGAGCCGTTCGTCTCCGCCGCGATGGACCTGCACGGCAACGTCTCGCACGTGCTCTTCGACGGTTGCGACCTGCTCACCTGCTACCGCACCGCACCGCACGTCGACGTCTGGGAGACCCGGGAGCGGGCGGCCCGCAACCTGGTCGAGGCGCTGCGTCGGCAGGAGCGGCCGCACAAGGCGCTGGTGCACGTGCCGATCCTGCTGCCCGGCGAGATGACCAGCACCCGGGACGAGCCGGCGCTCGGCCTCTACGCCCGGATCCCGCAGGTCGAGGCCCGCGACGGGGTCATCGACGCGGCGATCTGGGTCGGGTTCGCCTGGGCCGACCAGCCGCGTTGCCGGGCCGCGGTGGTCGCCACCGGCACCGACCCGACCGCGACCGCCGAGGCGGCCCGGGAACTCGGCGAGGCGTTCTGGGCGGCCCGCGACGGGTTCGCCTTCGTCGCCCCCACCGGCTCGATGGACGAGTGCCTGGAGACCGCGCTCGACGCGGTCGCCGACCCGGCGCGACGGCCGTTCTTCATCAGCGACTCCGGGGACAACCCGGGCGCCGGCGGCGCCGACGACGTCACCTTCGCGCTCGGCCGGATGCTGGCCCGGCCGGAGATCTCGAACGGTGCGGTCCGGGCGGTGTACGCCTCCCTGGTCGACCCGGAGGCGGTGGCCGAGGTCGCCGACCAGCCGATCGGCTCCCCGGTCGAGGTGAGCGTCGGAGGTCGGATCGACCCCCGGGACCCGGGACCCCTGACGCTGCAGGGCACCCTGGAGGCGGTCGCCGAGGACCCCGACGGCGGACGCTGTGTCAGCATCCGGGTCGGCGGGCTCAGTGTCTTCGTCACCTCCCGCCGGATGCAGTACCGGCTACTGTCGTCGTACGCCCGGCTGGGCGTCGCGGTCGACCAGGTCGACGTGGTGGTGGTCAAGATCGGCTACCTGGAGCCGGAGCTGTTCGAGGCGGCCGGGGACTGGCGGCTCGCGCTCACCCCGGGCGGCGTCGACCAGGACCTGGTCCGGCTGCCGTACGAGCGGGTGCTCCGGCCGGTCTTCCCGCTGGACCGCGACTTCGCCGCCGAGCTGACCGTGGTGACCCGGTGAGTCCGCTCGCTGTGGACCCGGCGGGTCCGTCCGAGGGCCCGGCGGTCCTCGCGATCGACGTCGGCGGCACCACGATGAAGGGCTCGGTGGTCGACGGGACCGGTCGGCTCCGGCACAGCCTGGTGGTTCCGTCGGGGGTCGCCGAGGGTATCGACCCGGTCGAGGCGGTCCGTACCCTGGGCCGGCGGCTGCGCGACGACGCGCTCGCCCTCGGCGCCACGCCGGCCGGGATCGGGGTGGTCACCCCGGGCATCGTCGACGAGGCCGCCGGGGTGGTGCGCTACGCCTCCAACATCCGGTTCCGAGACGTGCCGCTGCGCGCGCTGGTCGGCGACGACCTCGGGCTGCCGGTCGCGGTCGGGCACGACGTCCGGACCGCCGGGGTCGCCGAGGCGGTCGCCGGCGCCGGCCGTGGGCTGGACAACTTCCTGCTGCTGCCGCTCGGCACCGGGATCGCCGCCACCGTCGTGGTACACGGCATGCCGGTACCGGGGACCACCTGGTCGGCCGGCGAGGTCGGGCACATGCCGGTCCACCCGGGCGGCGAGCCGTGCAGCTGCGGCCAGCGCGGCTGCCTCGAGGTGTACGCCTCCGCCGGCGGCCTGGCCAAACGCTACGTACGCCTCGGCGGCGTTTCGGGCCTGGACAGTCGGGCAATCGCCGCGGCGTACCACACCGACCCGCTGGCCCGGTCGGTCTGGGACGACGCGACCGAGGCGCTGGGGCTCGCCCTGGCCACCCTGACCCTGACCCTCGACCCGGCCCGGATCGTCCTCGGCGGTGGGCTCGCCCAGGCCGGCGACCAGCTCTTCGACCCGGTCCGCACGGCCCTGGCCGGCGCGCTCGCCTGGCGGGACGCGCCCGAGCTACTGCCGTCGGCGTTCGGGGCGACCGCCGCCCAGGTCGGCGCCGCGATCCTGGCCCGCCGGGCGGCCGGCCTGCCGGTCCCGGACGGCTGGGGCGCCCTCGAACCGGTCGGTTCGTAGCCGCCTCGGCCGCTCCGTTCGTAGCTGCCGGGGGCGGTCGGGGCGAGCGTGGCGTGGTGCTCTCGGCCATCCGGAATCAGCACATGCCTGCCGCTCGTGCCGGTCCGACCGGCACGAGCGGCAGCGGCGCCAAGGTCACCTCACGCCACGGCGGTCGCCTCGAGTTCGACCATCTGGCCGGGGATCGCCAGCCGGGTCACGCCGAGCATTGTGGTGGTCGGTGCCACCCCGGCGGCACCCAACCGCGACGCCAGCACGCCGTAGTGCGGGAACAGCAGATCGACGTCGGTGGTGTAGACGTTGAGCCGGACGACGTTCGCCAGGGACATCCCGGCCTCGCCGAGCACGGCCTCCAGGTTGTCGAGGCTCAGGGCCAACTGTCCGGCCATGTCACCGTCATGCTGGGGCTTGCCGTCGGTGCTCATCGCGGTCTGTCCCGAGACGTACAGGGTGCGGGTGTGCCCGGAAACAACCTCACCCTGGTTGAATCCCATCTCCACCGACCACGTCACCGGGTTGACCGCGGTTCGTTCCACTGCCACGACAGCTCCATTCGATTGTCCGGAAAGGACGGACGCCCGTCGGCTCGGCCCGAAGACCCGTGCGCTGGCGCCGTGTCGTCGAGGATGCCAACGAATACGTGACACGTTGTGTCGTGTATTTCGGTACGGTTCCGGGGTGCGCGCCGACAGGTTGGTCTCGCTGGTACTGCTGCTGCGCCAGCGCGGTCGGTTGACCGCGGACACGCTCGCCCGCGAGTTGGAGGTGTCCACCCGTACCGTGCTGCGCGACATCGAGGCACTCTCCGCAGCCGGCGTTCCGGTCTACGCCGAACGGGGTCGGCACGGTGGTTTCGCACTGCTGCCCGGTTTCCATACCGAACTCACCGGACTCAACCATGACGAGGCGCTCGCCCTGCTGGTCGCCGGATCGCGGAGCGGGGCGCAGGCATTCGGTCTCGGGACGGCACTCGCCTCGGCGATGCGCAAGGTGGTCGACGCGCTGCCCGAAAGCTATCGGGCCACCGCGGCCGGTGCGGCCCAGCGACTGCTCGTCGACCCGGATTCCGACCTCCTGTCACGCCGGCTGGTTGCCGAGGAGGTGCCCGACGCCGTGATGGCCGAGATCCGGCGTGCGGTGCTCGCCGGACACAAGCTGCGCATCCACTACGCGGCTGCCCACCAGGCCCCGGAATGGCGCACGGTGGACCCGATCGGCCTGGTCACGGTCCGCGACCAGGGCTACCTGCTGGCCACGAGGTCCGGCTCGGACCGTACCTACCGACTGTCCCGGGTCCTGGCCGCCGAGGAACTCGACGAACCCGCGCAGCGACCGGACCGGGTCGACCTGGACCGGGCCTGGCAGGAGCGCAGCACCCGGTTCCGGACCGGGGGCGACCAGGTCCTCGTGCTGGCCCGGGTGCACCCGAGGCGGCGAGAGGCCCTGGTGGGCACGGCCCTCGCGGTCCACTCCGAAGGGGTCGACGGTGACGGCTGGCTGCGGCTGGAGCTGACCTTCCAGGACTCGAGACACGCCGAGTGGGCACTGTGGCAGTTCGCCACGGACACCGAGGCCCTGGCGCCGCAGTCGCTGCGTACGTCCCTGCACCACCGCGCCGCCGCGATCGCCGCCCGCTACGAGGCGCCAGCACCTTCGTCCACTTTGAACTGTTCTACCACGCCCCTCGCATAGTCGGTGGCAATCACCGACAGCGTTCGCCACAGGAGGCGTGGTGACGACCAACCAAGCGACTCACGGCGACTGATCATGGCGAGGTCCCGCAGCACAAGAAGCACCGCCCCCGCCAGCACCGCCGCGCTGGCGGGGGCGGCGACAAGTGAAAGCCGGTTGGTGATCCCGCAGAACATGACGACGCCGAAGCCGACGGCGCAGGCGCCAAGGTCCAGGAGCGTCAGAGTGAGCACCGCCAGGCCCAGCGCGAAGACGGTCAGCCGACGTTGGTAGGAAGGACTCTCCCGATAGGCCGCGAGAGCCGTGTCACCAGCGGTCGGCGCGGCGTTCTCGATGCTCAGCATCCGGGCAGCTCTGTCCACGAGCCGTACGACCGCGGCGCGCTGGTTCTCCGGGCGCTCCCGGAAACGAATTCTCTCAAGCTCGTTGACCAACTCGACAAAACGCGGTGGAAGGTCGCGACCCTCGTACGGCGCAAGCTCGTACACGGCGCTCTCGAAGGAGATGCTGAAGGCGTCGAGGTCCAGGTCGTCCCGCCTCAGCTCGTCGCGCAGCTCCGTCAGCCGCGCCTCTTCGTTGCTCAACCGGTCACCACCGTCACGAACCGGACCTCCCGACCTGGAATGTTTCCGGCGGATGCTACAGATTTCCTGGTGGGCCGCCTGGTCCCCGCATAGGCTCACTCGACATGCGCGTGACCCACTCGCTCCTTCACGCCGGGGACCTCGGCCAGCTCGTGGCACGGGAGTATGCCATCGCCGCGCCGGTCACGGTGAGCCTGCTGAACCGCGGCTTCAACGACACCTACCTGGTCACCGACGCCGAGGGCGGTCGCCGCGTGCTGCGGGTCTACAACCGGGAGAAGTACTGGATCCGTTCGGAATCCGACCTTCGCTTCGAACTCGACCTGCTCGATCACCTGGCTGCAGCCGAACTGAGCGTCATCCGCCCGTACCAACGGATCTCCGGCGACCGGCTCGGCCGGCTGACGGCGCCCGAGGGCGAACGAAACTTCGCCCTGTTCACCCACGCGCCCGGCACACCCCTGTACCAGAACACGCTGACCGCCGAGCAGTGGCGCGAGTACGGCTCCGGCATAGCCAGGATGCACCTGACGATGGACGCCTTCCACACCAGCCACGACCGCTACCACCTCGACGAACACATCCTCGTCGAACGGCCGCTGGCCAGCCTGGCACCCTATGCCCGCTCGGACCGGGCCAGAGCGGACCTCGCCGAACTCGGCAGACTCGGCGAACGACTGACCGGCGAGCTCCAGCGACTCCGGGCGATCGACGGCGGGTACGGGATCATC
Organism: Plantactinospora sp. B24E8; assembly: GCF_039871735.1. Classification (NCBI taxonomy): domain Bacteria; kingdom Bacillati; phylum Actinomycetota; class Actinomycetes; order Micromonosporales; family Micromonosporaceae; genus Plantactinospora; species Plantactinospora sp. B24E8. Next base: position 1,848 of record NZ_JBDPMH010000025.1, on the reverse strand, counting down.
CACGCCGACCTGCACCGGGGCAACACCCACATCGACGGCGACGGACGGCTCGTCACGTTCGACTTCGACCACTGCGGGTTCGGGTTACGCGCGTACGACCTGGTCGTCCTCTATCGCGGCCCCGACGCGCCGGAGGAGGAACGCGCACGCTGGGCAGCGGTCCTCGCCGGCTACCAGCAGGTCCGTCCGCTGAGCGAGAGCGAGGTGGCCGGGTTCCCCGTACTGGCTGCCTGCCGGGCGATCTGGGACATCGGTGACTGGCTGGGTGCCGTCAACCGTAACGGCGACGCCTGGGTCACCGAGGCGGCGATCGCCAAGCTGCTGGCGGACGTCCGCACAGCAGCCTCCGATGTCACACCCCGGCTGGCCGCCGAGGCGGCAGTTGAGCAACCGCACGACGAACCGGGCGACGTGTGACGCCCACCGGGACCGGTCCCGACCGGGTGACCGGGCGGCCCGGTCACCCGCACCGTCAGGCCCCCGGGCGGCGCAGCGCGGTGGCGCGGACGATGATCGGGTACGGTTTCGCGCCCGGCCGCGCGGTGTCGGCGGCGAGGATCCGTATCCATTCGAGGCCGGGAATCCGGTCAAGATTGTCGTCGATACCGACGATCCGTACCGTGACCGGGGCGTCGCCGTAGAGGTAGTCCTCGACCGGGAGACGCACAACGTCACCGGGACCGGCGAATGAACTGGGCACAAGTGGACACCTTCGTTCCGTTTGGGGGTCCTGCCCGCCGCCGCGCTGTGCCGGTGACGACGACGGCGGGCAGGAGATTCGGGTACGCCGACGGCGGGTTCACCGCCAGCCACTCGGACGACTGTTGCGCAGATAAGGGCGTGGGATTCGACTGCGGCAGTCGGGGCATCTGAGCCGGGCGCCGCACTGCGGGCACCACCGCGACTTGACCTTGAACAGAAACAGGCCGGCGGCGAAACCGAACACCCCGACCACCACCAGCGTCATCACCAGGCGCACGGCTCACTCCTCCGGTTTCACAGGCAACAGGGGGTGTCGGGTCAGCGTCGGAGGCGGCGGGAACACGTACCGTCGTGGCCGGCCCGCAGCAGACAGCCCCGACCGTCCGGCAGCCTCAGGTCGCAGAAGGCCCGATGCCGTACGCCGGAATCACCGTGCTCGGCGACGGTGGTGGCCCGGGAGTCGACCTGCGGCAGGAAGCTCGTCGTCCGGGCGACCACCCGGGCCAACCGGATCGCGGTCTGCAGGTCGACGGCGGTGACAGGCAGTTGGATGATGTACCGCATCAGGGTCGACCCCGTTCACCCACCGTGCCGGCCTGCTCCGACTGCCACCGCCGCAACGCGTCCTTGATCCGGGCCGTTTCCTGCCGACTGTGGGCCACCGCCTCGTACGCGGCGGCCAGATCGTCGGCGAGCTGGGCGAGGAAGGCCCGGACCTCGGCCTGGTCGAAGCCGCGCTGTCCGACCCGGGCGAGCCGGAACCGCCGGTCCCGCACCTGCCACGGCCGCAACGGCAGGTACGCCGCCGACCGGTAATAGCCACTGCCCCGCTGCTCTCTCGTCGGCCGCTTCGACCGACGGAGGGCTGATAACCCGAGACGCACGATGAGGCCACCTTCTATTGATCGACGAGGGAATGGCGCCCCGTCAGTCCACCTCGACCTCCGTCGAGGCCGCTGCGACAGGGGCGTTCAGCTCGGCCGACGCCTCAGTTCCACATCAGCCTGAGGGGAGTGAAGCATTGACGTGATCTCAGCATGGATTCGGTAGGTATCGGTATTCGAAGTGGGTGAGGTGGAGAGCGGCGCGGACGATGTCGCCGATCTGCCGTGGGCTGGCGGTGGTGTGACGAAGGGTCCGCCAGCG
>NZ_JBDPMH010000024.1:0-103574 GCF_039871735.1 Plantactinospora sp. B24E8 | reverse complement strand
CGGATCCGTCGATACGGGAAGCGAACAGTCCGGTGGCCGTCGCCACCGCGACCGGTGCCGCCGAATCCCACTCGTACTGGCCGCCGGCGTGCACGTACGCGTCGACCTCACCGCCGATCACCGCGGCCACCTTCACCCCGGCCGAACCCATCGGCACCAGCTCGGCACCAAGCTCCTCGGCCAGGTCGGCAAGGAACGCCGGCGGCCGGCTCCGGCTCGCCGCCAGCCGCAGCGGCCGGTTGACGGGAACCGTCGGGGTGGGCGGTGGCCGGTGCGTACCGATGGTGCGGCCCCGGGCCGGCAGGGCGACCGCCCCGGCGACCAGCCGGTGCGCGGTGCCGGCGTGGCGCGCCCAGAGGGCCACGTGCACCGCCCAGTCCGACCGGCCCTGCTCGGCGAACTCCCGGGTGCCGTCCAGCGGATCGACGATCCAGACCCGCTCGGCGGTCAACCGGGGTGGCGCGGTACGTCCGTTCGCCGGCCAGGCGTGCCGGGCCTGCTCGTCCTCCTCGGACAGCACCACGTCCGCCGGCCGCCACCGGGCCAACTCGACGTGGAGCAGGTCGTGCGAGGCGCGGTCACCGGCCGCCTTCAACGCGGTCGGGTCGGCGTGTCGCGACTCGGTCCGGAGCCGGGTGAGCAGCCGGCCGGCGCGGTCGGCCAGCCAGACGGCGAAGGCGCCGTCCGGGGTGGGCGGTGGTGGGGAGGCGGATTCGGGTCGACCCATGAGCGACACCTCCGGGAAGCGGGTCGGGGGGGGGAGTACGGGTCAGCCGATCGCGCGCCGACAGAGACTCCGCACGCTGCCGACGGTGGTGGCGCCGGCCACCCCGGTCAGCACAAGCAGACAGACCCAGCCGGGCAGGTGCGGAACCGTCGGCAGCATCGCGCCCCGAACCCCCTCCGCGACGTAGGTCATCGGGTTGACCGCGGTGACCGCCTGGAACCACGGCATCGGGGAGAGCAGCCGCCACGGATAGTGGACGCAGCCGGTCCAGATGATCGGGGTGACGAAGAGCGAGAAGGTGATGTTGATGCGCTGTACCGGCAGCAGCGTCGCCAGGGTCATCCCGATCCCGCCACCGATCCATCCGCCGAGCAGCACCGTGACGAGGACCATCGGCAGCCGGTCCGGCTGCCAGGGCGCCGACCCGACCACCAGGGCCCCGAGCGGATAGAGCAGCACCGCGGCGATCAGACCGCGCAGTGTCGCGGTGACCAGCTTGCCCACCGCGACCAGTTCGGTCGGCAGTGGCGCGAGCAGGCGGTCCTCGATCTCCCGGGTGAACCCGAGTTCCTTGACCAGGGGCAGCGCCACGCTCTGCAACGCCGTGGTGAGGGCGGCCAACGCGACGATGCCGGGCAGGAAGAAGTTCGCGAAGTTCGCCGCCACCATCCCCTGTCCGCCGAGTACCCGGACAAAAACGAAGAGCAGGAACAGCGGGGTGAGCCCGACCTGGACGAGGATCACCCAGAGCTCCTTGCCGGTGACCATGAGATCGCGCCGAAGGATGGCCAGAAAGACCCGGTGGGCCTGCGGGCGCGGCCGCGACACGGACGGGGTGTCGGGCTCGGTCAGCGGCGGCGGCGCATCGGCGTCGAGGGTGGTCACCGGGGATCCCTTCCGGTCAGTTCGATGAAGACGTCCTCGAGGCTGGGCGCCACGATGCGTACGTCGTTGAGCGTGGCCGACCGAGTGGTGAGCAGGGTCAGCACCGGGGCGAGCAACGCAGCGGGGTCGCCGGCGACGTACAGCCGGAACCGGGTCCGGCCGTTCGGCGATGGCACACCCTGCTGGCGGCGTGCCGACGCGGTAGCCGCCCCGACCGCCCCCGACGCGCCGAGGCGGGCGGCGAGCGCCGCACCGGCTCCGGGTCGGGCAGCGGGCGGCGCGGCCGGGGCGAGACTCTCCGCCTTCCGTACGCCGGTGATCTGCCGCAGCGCGTCGAGCAGGCGGGAGGTGACTTCCGCCGCCGACGGGGTGACGGTGAGGTCGAGGATCGCCGCCCCGGCCAGTCCCCGGACCAGGTTGCCGGGCGTGTCCAGGGCGATGAGCCGACCGTGGTCGACGATGCCGACCCGGTCGACGATCGTGGCCGCGGCGTTCATCTGGTGTGTGGTCAGCACGATCGTCACCCCACGCTCGCGCAGCTGCCGGATCCGGGCCCAGATCAGCATCCGGGTCTGCGGATCGAGCGCGTTGGTGGGTTCGTCGAGGAAGAGGACGGCCGGTTCGTGGATCAGCGCCCGGGCGATCATCAGGCGCTGCGCCATGCCACCCGAGTACGCCTCGATCCGCTGATCCGCCCGTTCGGCGAGGCCGAACCGGTCCAGCAGTTCGTCGGCGCGAGCCCGCCGGGTCGCCCGGTCCACCCCGTGGTAGGCGGCGTGGTAGAGCAGGTTCTGTCGTGGGGTGAGGGAGCGGTCGAGGTTGTTGTGCTGCGGTACGACGGCGAGTTGCGCCCGGGCGGCGACCGGGTCGCGCCGCACGTCCACGCCGCCGACCAGCGCCCGCCCCGACGTCGCCCGCAGCCGGGTCGTCAGGATGCCGACCGTGGTGGACTTGCCGGCCCCGTTCGGGCCGAGCAGGCCGAAGATCTCGCCCCGGGGCACCGCGAACGACACCCCGTCGACGGCGGGGCTCTCGGCCCGCGGATAGCGCTTCACCAGGTCGACGACGTCGATCGCGGTGGCGGCGCTCACCTGCCACCTCCCCGGCGGACGGTGCTCCCGGGCGGCGTCCGCGCGACTCGTGCCTCGGCCGCGCGGCGGGATCCGTCGGCCCCGGCCGGCCGGGTCACCCCCGGACGGGGTGGGAGGGTCATCCCCGGGCGGGGTGGGCGGCGAAGAAGCGCCAGATCGTCGCGGTGGCGTCCGGGGCGGCGGCGGGCGGGTCCAGGTCGAACAGCCGTTGCGCACCCGGCCCCGGCCCCGGCGCGCCCGGCCACTGGTGACCTGCTCCGGCCACCGTGACCAGTTCGACGCCGCGTCCCTGTGGGCAGGTCGCGCTCGACGTGGTGACCGCACCGGTGGTGGAGTCGGTCGGCGCGGCGCAGCTGTCGAGGGTCCGCCACCGGGCGATCAGCTCGGGGGTCGGCGGGCCGTCCAGCTTGACCGGGTTGCGCCCGGTGCCGCCGTTGTCCCGCCGGCCCGGGCCGCCGCCGTACGGCACCGTCCGGTCGGCCGTGCCGTGGATGTGGATCACCGAGATCGGTGCCGGATCCGGGCACGGGCCGAGCTGGGTGGCCGCCACCGGTCCGATCGCGGCGAAGAGCGTCGTGTCGCAGGCGAGCCGGTAGGCCAGCATGCCGCCATTGGAGACCCCGGTGGCGTACACCCGGCTCCGGTCCAGCGGGACCAGGCCGGCGACCGAGCCGACCAGCTGCCGGATGAATCCGACGTCGTCCACACCGTCCCGGGCCGGCGGCCCGCAACAGTCCGGACTCACCGTCCAGGAACGGTGCAACCCGTCCGGGTACGCGACAACAAACCCGGACCGGTCCGCCTCGGCGTTCCAGCCGTACGACGACTCGGCCTGCTCGCCGGTGCCGAGCGCGCCGTGCAGCATGACAACCAACGGAACCGGGCCGGTCGGGGCGAGGCTCGCCGGCCGGTACAGCCGGTACGTCCGCTGCCGGCCGTCCACCGTCAGGGTGTGGGTGGAGGTTCCGGGGCTCACGCTGACCACCGGGGTCGGCGGGTCCCGCCGATCCCGGTCGCCGACGAGCCCGCAGCCGCCGGTCGACAGGACCAGCACGCCGGTCACCAGGGCCGGAGCGAACCGCCCCGGCCGGGCACGACTCCGCAGCCGCTTCATCCATGATCCATCCTGCTTCGTCATCCTCGTACCATGGCAGGTCGAGGTTCGGGTTGTGTCGGCAACGCCGCAGACACCGGTACGTCCGCACGCCGGCACCGGTCAGACCGGGGCGGGCCCCGCCCCGTCGAGCGGGGCTAGCAGCGCCGGTCACGCAGCCGGATCAGCTCCCAGCCCCCCTGCGGCACCGCGTCGTCCAGGTCGGTCCGCAGGTTCATCGGGTTCGCCATGCCCAGATACAGGGTGCTGCCGTCGGTGACCATGTTGCGGATCCCGTAGTTCAGATAGTTGCCGAGCCCGCTGTCGTCGACCACGCTGGCCGGTCGCCCGGTCGAGTCGAAGACGAACAGGTCACCGCCGTACACCGGGGTCGGCGGCGGTGGGTCGTCGGCGAGCAGCGGGACCGAGGCGAGTTCGGGCGCCAGGCTGTCGACGCCGAGCGACCGCGCGGTGCTCTGGCCCAGATCCTTGGAGATGTAGCTCCAGTCCATCGTCCCGACGTAGAGCCTCCCGCCGGCCACCACCATCTTCCAGGTGTAGTTGTTGTACGGGTTGCCCATGCCGGAGCTGCCGTAGCGCGGGATGTATCCGGTCGGGATCGGCGCCCAGGCGCCGGCGCCGTTGTCGGCCTGCGGGTCGTAGGCGGGCAACTGCTCGGCGCCGTAGAGCAGTTCCACCCGCTGACGGTGGCCGAAGCTCTTACCCCGGAAGATGCTGATCGCCCGCTGGGTGCCCCGGACCGAGGCCCGCAGCGCGGTGTCGTCCGCCGGCGGATACGCCACCAGGTGCACCGTGGTCGCCTTCAGCGGCACGTGCATGGTGCCCCAGTAGAGGTAGCCGCCGTACGAGGCCAGCCCGCCGAGGCCGTAGGTGCGGGCCACCACCGGGTCCGGCTCGTAGTCACTGACGCTCCAGACCCGGGTCCAGGAATCCGCGTCCGCCGGGGTCAGTCCGCGCTCCCCGGCGGAGAGTCCCGGACTCATCCACACGCCCGCGACGCCGTCGGAGGTGTCGTCGGTGCCGGTCGCCGGAACGGCCATCGTGTCGTCGCCCGACCCGGTCCAGCTGGTCACGAAGATCCGACCGTCGTGGACGGTCAGGTCCGCCGCCTGGGCGGGCAGGTTCGCCACCACCTGGAAGCTGAACGGGTCGCTCCGGCTCCCGGTCCAGCGCAGCACGTGCCCCCGGTTTCCGCCGTTCGCGCCAACCCCGACGCCGGCGTACAGCACGCCGTCGGCGACGACGAAGTGCCGGATGTTGCCGTACGCGGGCAGGTTGACCGAGCCGAGGTAGCCGCCGGTGTTGGTGTCGAACGCGAACAGGTTGACGCTCTCTCCCAGGGCGGGACCGCCGAGCAGGGCAACGCCCTGGTGGGCGCCGGCCGCCCGGATGCCGGCGGTGGTGGTGAGCCGGTTCGCGTCCGCCTCCGACGCGTTCCGCACCAGGTCCGTCTTCTCGGTCAGGGTGCCGCGACGCGTGTCGTAGACGTAGAGCCGGGGCGGCCGGTGGTCGCCGAGAGTCGGCGGCAGGGTCGGGTTGCGTTTGGCGATCTGGCTCTCGCCGTACTCGCAGACCCAGTCCTCGTTGAGGTTCGGGCGGCTGTTGTTCAGGTTCCGCCCGCTGGTCATGCAGTTGATGTTCGCCCCGGTCCCGAACCAGAGACTCTGCCCGGCGCGGGTGATCCCCCACAGGTACGACTGGTTCACCTTCGCCTGCCCGCTGGCGCAGGGGGGACCGGGCGGGTAGGCGAGGCCCACACCGGCGAAGCACTCGTCGGGCGTGGCCTTGGCGAGCAGCGTCCGCTCGTACGCCGGGGGATGCCCGGCCGGGCCCGCCCCGGCCGGTGCGGCGGCGGCCGGCATGGCGATCACCAGTGTGTGGATTAGTCCCAGCGTGACGGTGGCGGCCAGCAGCCGTCGCGCTCCTCGGCGTCGGATCACCAGTTGTTCCTCCCGCTTCCGATGGAACCCGCGTTTGTCATGGTTGCGTTGCCTTCCCGCCCGACCCGGCGGCGACCGGCTGACCGGCCGGGGCCACCACCCGCGGGGCGACCCGGGACGCCCACTCCGCCCAGTCCTCGAACTCGAGGAACCGGCCGAGTCGGCCGAGCTGCTCCACCGGATCGGCGACCAGGTCCTCGTAACGGATCCGGTGCAGGTGCCGGGGCGGGTCGTCGGCCAGCGCCTGTTCCGCCTGGCTGCTCATGAACGCACAGAGTCCCAGGTAGCGGCGCAGCTCGCGGCCGCGTTCGTGCAGCAGTTCGGCGGTGAGCCGGTCCGGCAGGTACCGGACCAGTTCCTCGGGCACCGGCTGCCCCGGCTCGACCCGGAACGGATCGAGCCCGCACCGGCCGAGGAACTCGACCCGGAGCTGGATGAGCTGGAACGACGGGTGTCGGCTCATCGAGCGCGCGACGTCCTCCGGGTTCCGGGTCAGATAGACGATCCGGGCCGTCGGATAGGCGCGCAGCAGGTACGGCGCCACGTGACTGGAGCCGCCGGAGCGTTCCACCCAGCGCCGTTTGCCGATCATCACAGCGAGCAGGTCAAGAAACATCTGGTGGTGCGCGCCGACCGGCTGGGTGGGAAACTCCGGCACCCGTTCGGCGAGTTGGTCGAAAAGCCGGTCCGGGTCGGCGGAGATCTTGGAAAGGGTGATGGCGAGGATCCGTGGCAGCTCGGTCATCCGCCCTGCCCACCGTCCGGTCCGTGGATAGCGGACCTCCTTCGGCGGCAGCCCGATCCGGAAGAGGGTGGCGAGTTCGGCCTTGGGGCTGCTCAGCAGCGTCCAGTACGCCGCTCCGGTGAGCACCTCGGCGCTGCGGGCCCACGGCGCCACGGACATGAAGAACTCCTGGGCCGAGAGGGTGTCCGGCTGCTCCGCGATCAGGTCGGAAAGGAGGGTGGAGCCGCACCGGCCGTTGCTGATGATGATCGACCGGCCGGAGACGGGGGTGTCCATCCGGGTACCTCCTGCGGGATGTGGTCTCGATGGGGGTGGGCGGGTCCGGTCGGCGCGACGCCGCACTCCTCGCGGAGCCAGCTCAGGACGAGCCGGCGCAGCTTCTCCGGCTGGTCGACCAGGATGGTGTGCCTACCGCCGGGGAGGACGACGGTGCGGACCCGCGGCAGCAGCCGGGTCACCTCGCCGGCCAGCTCGACGACGGCCGAGTCCGCGCCGTACACGCAGAGCACCGGTACGCCGATCGTGTTGAGCTGCGCGGCGCTCGGCAGCGGGCTCGACGGCAGTTCCCGGGCCAGGGTGGTGGCGGCCAGCATCTCCCCGGTGGCCCGGGCGCGACGGACGAACGCGGCTCCCCGGCCGGCCGCGAGCGCGGCGACCGCGGCCGGCCGGGGCAGCAGGTCCGCCGCCCGCTCCAGCCGGCGGGCCACCCGGCCCATCCAGGCCGGCGTCGGCGGCGCGGACTCGACCGCCACGATGCCGGCGACCCGGTCCGGGTGGCGGGCCGCGTACGCGTACGCGATCGTGCCGCCGAACGAGTTGCCGAACAGGTGGACCGGCCCGGCGATGTCGAGCGCCGCCAACAGTGCCGCCAGGTCGTCGACCAGGTCGCCGAGGGTGTACCCGGTGGGCGGGCGCTCGCTGTGGCCGTGGCCCCGCAGGTCGTACATGACCACCCGGCGTCCGCTGTCCGCCAATGGCTTGGCCAGGGTGAAGTACCAGCTGGCCAGGCTGTCCGAGGCCAGACCGTGGATCAGGACCACGGTCGGCGCTGCCGTCGCACCGGCTCCGCGGCCCGGGTCCGCTCCGGTCCCGACCGTCGGAAGGTGCTCCGGCACCGCGACGGCCGCCGGCAGGACATCGGGGTTCGGCTCCGCCGCCGATCCCGGCAGCGGACCGGGGTTCGGCTCCGCCGGCGGGTCGAGCAGTTCGACGTGCAGGTCGACGCCGTTGGCCTGGACCATCACGGCCGGATCGCCCCGACCCCGTCGAGTGAGCCGGCGATGTGGTCGACGAGTTGCCCCACCCGCAGGTCCCGCACGGTCTGCAGGTCCAGCGTGGCGACGAAGTGGGCGAAGTTCACCCGGTCGCCGTACCGGGTCTGCAGCCGGCCGGCGAGCGAGACGACGTCGAGGCTCTCCATCCCGAGGTCCTCCCGGAACGTGGTCTCCATGGTGATCTCGTCGTCCGGGGCGAAGTCCGCCAGCACGGCGCGGATCATCTCCGAGAGTTCGGCGAGGATGTCCTCCTGTGAAGCGGTCACCACGTGTGCTCCTTCTCTGCGTCGAGCTGCTCGTCCGGCCGGTCGGTCGGGGTCGGGAGGGATCGGGCGGAGTGGTCGGTCAGGGTTCGGGCGTGGGGGACGTCGGTGCCGGGCCCCAGGTCCAGGCGACGACGTACTCCCGGGGCGGCAGGTCGTCCGGGTTGCGCACCTCCCGGTACCGGACCTGGTAGAGCCGGCCGTCGACCGCGACGTCCAGCCGGGACTCCGTCGCCGCCAGTACGGTGAACCGGCGTGGACGACCGTCGAGTCCGGTCCCCTCGGCCTTGCCGACCGCCTCCTTGGCCGCCCAGAACCGGGCGAACCAGCGGTCCCGTTCGGCCGGGCCGAAGGCGGCCAGCAGGGCGAGTTCCGACGCGGAGAGGGCGAGGTCCAGGGTGCTCTCCGGACGCTCGGCGATCTCCACGACGTCGATCCCGAGGCCCGGCTCGTCCGGCGCGGCGCCGGGCGGGCGGGGACGGGCGACGGCGACGCCGATCTCGGCGGTGTGCGCCAGCGAGACGTCGCAGTCGCGCATCCCCCGACCGGGTCGGCAGTGGACCCGGGGTCGGCCGTTCGGGTCGTTGGTGACGGTGAGTTCAATCGGGTAGACGTCGGTGTGCCCGTCCTCCCAGAGCCGGAGCCGGACCGCGTCCTTGGCCGCGATCCGCCCCAGCATCCACTGCTTGCGCGACGCCGCCGGCTGCCGCTCGTACTCGGCGTACGCCGCGCCGCCGAGGATTCCCCGGGCGGCCATGCTCCGGGTCACCAGATCCGTCCAGCAGTCGAAGACCATCGTCCAGCCCTCCGGCTGGATCAGCGACATCGGGTTGCGCTCCGGGAACCGTTCCGCCGGCCGGGCCTGTGGGTGGCTGTCGAACCGCCGGTCCACCGCGCCCTCGATCACCGCCCAGACCCGGCCACCGTCGACCAGCTGGGTGTCGGCGACCAACTGCCTGTCGTCGATGGACCGGACCCGGGCGACGCACTCGAGTGCCGTACCCGGAGCGGGCGGAGGGCCGAAGAACCGGACCCGTCCCAGCCCGACCGGCAGTGCCACGGTCCGAAACGGCTGGGTGGTGATCAGCCAGTTGCCGATCAGCTGCAGCGCGTTGTCGAGCAGTGCCCCGGGCGGTGTCGGGGCGGTGACCACGCCGCGTACGTGCCGGTCACCGAGGGCATGCACCGCCGTGACGCCCTGGAAGAGCGGTCCGTGGAACATCAGCCGCTCGGCGTACATCTCCTCGGCGCTGATCCGGGGTGGACGTTCGGTGGCCGGGTCGTGCTGCCAGACCGGGGGCGGTTCGCTCGGATAGTCGGCGGCGAGTTCCACCGTCGCCCGGGCGTACGGGCCGAAGGTGACCGACACTCGCCCGTCGCCCGCCGGCCGGACGCTGACCTCCACGTCCTGGGCCGGTTCCGCGATCAGCCAGCGGTTGAACCGGGCGTCGTGCACCGCGACCGCCCGTTGTCCGGGTGCCGCCCGCTCAGCAAACTCGATCATGTGCTGGACGAGGGTGGTGGCGGGTACCACCGGCCAGCGGTCGCTCGGATCCGGCCAGTCCGCCGGCTGTACGAAGAAGCAGTGGTCGATCAGGTACGGCATGGTCTGCAACGAGACCCTGATCGTCCCGCCCATCGGCGGCCGGCCGGTGCCGCCACGGCCGGCGATACCGTTGCCGTTCACCGGGGCTCGGGGCGGCCCCGGGGACGCGGCCGGGGCCGGGGGCACAGCCGGAACCGCAGTGGCTGATCCGGTCGGGACGGCGGCACCGAGCACGGTCACCGCTCCCCGGGCGGTCTCGGCCAGCAGGGTGGCGAGCTCGGCCGCCGCGCTGGACCGCCCGGCGAGCCGGTGCAGCGCCGCCAGTGTGGCGGCCGGATCAGCGGCGCCGACCGGACCGGGATGAGCAGCCGCACCGTTGCCCGCCCTGGCGGCGCCCGGGCCACCACCGGCGCCAACCGGCCCGGCCGGGGCCACCGGACCGGGCGTTGCGACCACCGCCGGACCGGTGGCCAACGCGGTGGCGCCGGGCCGGTCACTGCGGACCTCGACACCGAGCAGTCCCGCGGCGCCCTCGCCGAGCCGGACCAGCGGCCCGCCCAGATCCAGCTTCATCGTCGGCCCGGGTCGGCGGGCGGGCGCAACCGCCGCCGGCGGGGTGGCGGCCGGACGCGGCGGGTCGAGCACGGTCAGGTCCGGATTGCCACCCTCCACCCACAACGCCGTGGCGACCCGGCGCAACTGGTCCAGCCCGCCCCGGTGGGCGACGTTCACCGGCATCGCCAGATGGTCCCGGTCGCGCAGGTTGTCGCCGATCAGCGAGGCGAGTTGTCCGGCGCCCACCTGGAGGAAGACCCGGAACCCGGCGTCATACATCGCGGCCATCGTCTGCCGGAACCAGACCGGTTCCACCATGTGCCGGACGAAGACCCGGTTCACCTCCGCCTCGTCCGTCGGGAACGGTGCCGACAGAGTCGCCGACCAGACCGGCACCTCGGTCGGATGCACCTCCCACCGACGCAGCGCCGCACCGATCGAGGTCAGTCCCTCGGCGAACCGCGGCGTGTGGAAGGTGGACCGGAACGGCAGCTTTTGGCACATGACGGTGGCGGTACGCAACGTCTCGACGAGCCGGTCCACCTCGGGCTCGGGTCCGTTCACCACACACTGGGCCGGCGCGTTGTCGTGGGAGAGCAGCACCCCGGGGAAGTCGACCAGGATCGGCGCGACCCTCTGGGCCCCGGCACCGATCGCGGCGAAGACGTACCCGTCCACCTCCACGGAGTCGACGTTGAACAGTCCGAGGAACTCGTCCATCCCGGCGGTGCTGACCTGGCCGCTGGTCGCCGCCGCGGTCCACTCGCCGATACTGTGCCCGGCGACCGCGTCCGGCCGTACCCCGATCCGGCGCAGCGCCTCGTACAGCAGCTTGCCCACCTCGATCAGGCCGGCGCCGTGCCGCCCGAGATCGGTCGCGGACCACTCCTGGTCGGAGAGCCCGAAGTGGGCGGCGAGGTCGGCGGTACGGGGTGCGAACTCCGCCTCCAGGCCCGGATAGACGAAAGCCAGCCTCCCGGTGCCACTCGCGAGCAACGGGTGGGGACTGAACCAGATGTCCCGGCCGCCACGCCACGCCCGCCCCCGGGCCACCGTCTTGCGGGCCACCGCGAGCAACCTGTCACTGGGATTGACGATTCCGAGGCGGCAGCGTTCGTCGGGGTCGGCCGGGCCGGTACGCCGGGCGCGCGCGGCACCGGCGGCACGGATCTCCGCGTCCGTGCCGTCCAGCGTGGCGGCGAGCGCGGCCCGGTCCGGGGCGGCCAGCCAGAGCACCTGTTCCGGTTCGACCACAACAGCGGACACGGCGGTGCCGGCGGTCGGGGCGCGGCCGCCCACACCGCGCCGGTGTCCCGCCGGCTCGGGCGCCTGCTCGACGATGACGTGCGCGTTGATCCCGCCGAACCCGAACGCGTTCACCCCGGCCCGGCGCGGGCCCTCGCTCTCCCACGGCACGGCGGCGGCGATCGGCGCGAACCGGGTCCGTTCCATCTCCGGCCGCGGACTGTCGCAGTGCAGCGTGGGCAGCAGAACCCCCCGGTACACCGCGAGCGTCGCCTTGATCAGTCCGGCGATGCCGGCAGCCGGCATGGTGTGCCCGATCATCGACTTGACCGAGCCGATCACCGGCCTTCGCCCGTTCCCGCGGTGCGGGCCGAACACCTCGGCCACCGAGACGAGTTCGGCCGCGTCGCCGGTCGGAGTGCCGGTGCCGTGCGCTTCCATGAGCCCGACCGCGTCCGGCGCGGTCGGGTCGAGCCCGGCGGCCGCCCAGGCCCGCCGGATGGCGAGGACCTGGCCGGAGGAGGCGGGGTTGAACATGCTTGCCGAACGGCCGTCGCTGGAGACTCCGCTGCCACGGATGACCGCGTACACGCGGTCGCCGTCACGGAGTGCGTCGGACCAGCGCTTCAGCACCACGATCCCGGTGCCCTCACCGATCAGCAACCCGTCGGCGTCACGGTGGAACGGACGGATCCGGCCCTGCCGGGAGAGCGCCCGGAGCTGGCTGAACACCGACCAGAAGCTGACGTCGTGCACGTGGTGGACCCCGCCGGCCAGGACCGCGTCCAGCCGTCCGCTGGTCAGCTCGGTGATCGCCTGGTCGACCGCGAGCAGCGAGGACGCGCACGCGGCGTCCAGGGTGTACGCCGGACCCCGCAGGTTGAGCCGGTTCGCCACCCGGGAGGCGGCCAGGTTCGGCACCAGGCCGATCGTCCCCTCCGGCTGGTACGGCCCGAGCCGCTCGTCGATCCTGGCCCGGACCAGGTCGATCCGGGACTCGTCCAGCTCGGGGATCAGTTCCCGCAGCACCTGGCTGACCTGGCTGGCCATCCGGACCCGGTTGGCGTACCGGGCCTGGGCGGGGCTGAGGATGCCGCCCCGGCCCAGAATCACCCCGACCCGGTCACCGGCCGGCAACCGGTCCGTGCCGCCGGCGTCCTCGATCGCCTCGGCGGCCACGTTCAGCGCGATCAACTGGTCCGGTTCGATGTCGCCGACGGACGCCGGCATGATGCCGAACCGAAGCGGCTCGAAGGTGGCGTGCTCGTCGACGAACCCGCCCCGCCGACAGTAGAGCCGGTCCGGCCGGTCGGCGCGTGCCGGGTCGTAGAACTCCTCGTCCCAGCGGTGCGCGGGCACGTCGGTGATGGCGTCCACACCGTCGACCAGGTTGCGCCAGTACTCCGCCAGATTTCCGGCCGACGGCATCAGAGCCGCCATGCCCACGATCGCGACCGGCCCGGGTCGGCCGTTGCTCATGCGTCGTCACCTCCTCGCTGCGGTGATGGTTCGGCGACCGGGGTGGACCGTCGGGGTGGCCGGGGCCGCACCGGTCACCATCCGGACGCGGTGTAGACAACCGAGGTGAGCCTCGGGTCTCCCCAGGCCAGTTCGGCCAGCAGGCTGAGCGCACCCTCCTCGGGATCGATCAGTTCGATGCCCCGGCGGGCGTACTCCCGGCTCAGTTCCTCGCTGACCATGCCGCCGTGGCCGCTGCCCGGGGCCCACGGACCCCAGTGCACGGTGAGACAGCGGTTGCCGGTGTGGGCGGCCCAGCGCGCGCCGAGCGAGTCGAGCGCGTCGTTCGCGGCGGCGTAGTCGCCCTGGCCCCGGTTGCCGTACGCCGCCGCGATGCTGCCGAAGAGCACGACGAACCGGGGTGCCGGGGTCAGTTCGTCGAGCGCGGCGAGCACGGCCCGCGCACCGTCCACCTTGGTGCCGTACACCCGGGTGAAGGACGCCGGATCCTTCTCCGCGATCAGCTTGTCCTCGATCACCCCGGCGGCGTACACCACGCCGTCGATCCGGCCGTACCGTCGGTGTACGTCGTGCAGCAGCTCCCGGGTCGCCGCCGCGTCCCGTACGTCGAGCGTGTGGTAGCCCACCTCGGCACCGCGCTCGCGCAGCTCGGCGAGGGTCGCCTCGACCTCACGCGCGCCCAGTACCGCCTGGGCGGTGCGTTCGATCTCCGCCGGTGACCGCAGTCCCTGCCGGACCAGCGCGGCGCGCAGTGCCGCCCGGTCCGGTGCGGCGGCCAGTTCCGGGTGCACCGGACCGGGCGGCAGCACGGTCCGCCCGACCAGCTCGATACGGCAGCGGGCCGCCGCGGCGACGGTCTGGGCGAACCACGGGGTGATCCCGCGGGCGCCGCCGATCAGGACGAGCACGGAGTCCCGGTCGAGTCCGATGGCCCCGACCTCGGCGCTGCCGTCTCCGGCCGGGCCGGCACCGTTGCTGGCAAGCGGGCCGAGCTCCCGTGCAGTGAGGTCGACGCTGCGCCGTCCGGCCTCGCCGTACGCCACGATCAGCGGGTCGCCGCCGGCCAGCAACTCCGCGAGCACCTGCCGGGCGATCCGTTCCGGCTCGAGCGTCTCGTCGACCTCGATGAACCGGACCGTGGTCTGCGGATACTCGCGGGCGATGGTGCGGAACAACCCGCGCATGCCGTCGCTGGCACCGGCGCCACCGGCCGGGCCGACACCGACCAGCCAGCGGGGTCCGGCCGCCAGCGCCTGCTTGATGAACGGGAACGCTCCGGGCAGCATCGGCGCGCCGGTGGTGTTCAGACCGTCGAGCAGGACGATGCCGTCGAATTCGGCGAGCTGCTCCGCCGGGGTCGCGTCGAGTTTGCCGGTCTGTCCGCTCACCCCGTGATCCCGCAGCAGTTCGGCCAGGTACGCGAGGCTCGCATTCGCCCCGGTGAGCAGGAAACTGGTGCCGGAAAGCAGCGCGGCCGAGGCTCCGACGTCCGGGGCGGCGAGGGTACGCGCCTGGGGCAGCAGCCGTTTCGGCGTCCTTCCCCGCCGTTGCAGCAGAGCGATCGCGCCGGTGCCGGCAGGGGCGGTCGACCCGGCCGGCGCGTTCAACCCGCCGGGAACCGGCAACCCCGCGGAAACCGGCAACCCGGCGGGGACCGGCAACCCCGCGGCGACCGTCGGCGGGACTGAGACGGTCGGCGCGGCCAGCGCCGGACGGCTCGGCGCGACGGTCAGTGCTGTGCCGCCGCCGTGGCCCCCCGCTGACGGGCTTCCCGGCCCGATCTCCGCCAGGTACGGACCGGAGTCCACTGTCGGCCGCACGGCCGGCGCACTCATCCTGTTGTTGAGCCAGTCCACCATCGCCCGGACGGTCCGGGCCTTCACCAACTCCTCCAACTCGGACTCGTCACCCTGCACCGCCAGACGCAACCGCGCCGCCACCTCCCCGGCCACCTCAGCCCGCTTGATCGAGTCGATACTCAGATCCGCCTCCAGATCCAGATCAACCTCGATCAACTCCACCGGATAGCCGGTCCGCTCCCCCAGCACCTCCAGAATCGCCGTCTGGAAATCCGGCAACGCCACCGCCGTCGACACCTCGACGACAGCCGACGCGGGTTCGGCGGCGGCGGGACCGGCGACGCCCACCGCGACCGCCATCCTCTGGTTGAGCCAGTCCACCATCGCCCGGACGGTCCGGGCCTTCACCAACTCCTCCAACTCCGACTCGTCACCCTGCACCGCCAGACGCAACCGCGCCGCCACCTCCCCGGCCACCTCAGCCCGCTTGATCGAGTCGATACTCAGATCCGCCTCCAGATCCAGATCAACCTCGATCAACTCCACCGGATAGCCGGTCCGCTCCCCCAGCACCTCCAGAATCGCCGTCTGGAAATCCGGCAACGCCACCGCCGTCGACACCTCGACGACGGTCGGTGCCGGCCCGACCGCCGTCATCGGAACAGGCGGGCCGGGAACCGCCGGGGACACCGGGACGACAGGGCCGGGCGGCATCGCCGCAGGCGCCGGAACGGCAACCGCCGACGTGGCGGACAGGGCGGAGACCGTCACCTGCGGATCGCCCTCGCCGGTCTGCCAGACCAGCCGACCAGGGGCCCCGGCGGTGTCACCGAAGTAGGCGAGCATCACGTCCCGTTGCGAGGCGATCATGTCTCGACTGGTCCGCAGGAACTCACTGAGCAGTTCGTCCCGGCTGTCCCGGCCACCGATGGCGGCCCCGTTCGGTACGGTCATCGACAACTCCTTGATCCGTCGCGGGGGTGTCATCCCGCCGGGCAGGGTGTTTCCGAACTGGTCGCGGACGAGTTGGCCGTCGACCGTCCACATCGGTCGGCGGGTCGTTCCGTCGGATTGGAGCGGGCCGCCGGGAGCCGCCGTCGTCCGGCCCTGGTACAGCCAGCCGGGCTGTACCTCGACTCCGGCGCAGGCGAGCCGGGCGAGACTGCCGAGGAATCCGTACAGCCCGTCCTCGGGACGGGGTTCGGTGGCGACCGCCAGGTGTGGCCGCTCTCCGAGTACCGCCCCGACGAGCTTGGTGAGGACCTGGCCGGGACCGGTCTCGACAAAGATCCGGGCGCCGGCGGCGTACATCGACTCGACCTGCTCGACGAACCGCACCGGTGCGCCGATCTGTTCGGCGAGTTGCCGGCGTACCTGGTCGGGATCGCCGTCATAGGGAGCGGCGGTCCGGTTCGACCAGACCGGGATGGCGGGACGGCGCACCGGTGTGGCGGCGAGCGCCCGGGCGAACCGCTCGGTCGCGCCGGCCACCACCGGGCTGTGGAAGGCGCAGGCGACCGGGATGCGGCGGGCCGCGAGCCCGGCCGTCCGCAACGCGGTCACCGCAGTCTCGACCGCCGGCGTCGGTCCGGAGATCACCACCTGGCTCGGCGCGTTCTGGTTGGCGAGCACGACCTCGTCGGCCAGCCCGGCCTCGGTCAGCAACCGGCCGACGTCCGCGGCGGCGGCCGAGACGGCGGCCATCGTCCCCGGGTCGTCGCCGGCGGCGGCGAGGATCGCCTCGGCCCGCTCCGTACTGAGCGGAAGCAGATCCGCCGGGTCCAGGGCACCGGCGACGCAGAGCGCGACGAGTTCGCCGTAGCTGTGCCCGCCGGCCAGATCGGGGCGGACGCCGACCCGGCGCAGCAGGTGGGCGACCGCGAGCCCGCCGATGCCGAGGACCGGCTGGGCGATCCGGGTGTCGCGGACCCGCTCCTCCTGCTGCCGCCGGATGTCCGGGTCGAAGGCCGTCGGCGGGAAGAGCGGCTCCGCCCACCGCGCGCCGAGCCGCAGATAGTGGCGCAGTTCCGGAAAGGCCACGAACAGTTCGGCGAGGGCGTCCGGGCGTTGGCTGCCCTGCCCGGGGAAGAGAAAGGCCACACTGCCCGGCCCCGGCCCGGCGTCCTCGGCCGGCTGGACCAGCCCCCGCCCCGGGTCGTGCTCGCCGGCCAGCGCGCGACGCAACAGGGTGGCGAGTTCGTCGTGGTCCCGGGCGACGATCGCGACGAGTACCGGTCCGGCCCGGCGGTCCGACGCGTCGGGCACCGCCGCCGCCAGGTCACACAGCGGCCACGGCCGGCCGCGGTCGTCCAGGGCCGACAGTGCCTCCACCAGCCGCCGTACCCGGGCGTGCGCGCCGGACCGGTCGAGGCCGCGGAAGCAGAACAGCTCGGCCGGCCAGACCCGCCGGGCGTGGCGGGGCTCCGGACCGGGGTACGCGCTCAGCACGGCGTGGAAGTTGGTGCCGCCGAAGCCGAACGCGCTGACCCCGGCGTGCCGTTCGGCAGCGGGCGCCAGCCACGGTCGGGCGCTGGTGTGGAACACGAACGGGCTGCGCTCGGGGCTCCACGCGGGGTTGGGTCGGGTCAGGTGGATCGTCGGGGGTGTGATCCCGGTGTGCAGGGCCAGACCCGCCTTGATCACCCCGGCGAGTCCGGCCGCGCACTTGGTGTGCCCGATCTGCGACTTGACCGAGCCCAGTACGCAGCTGCCCGGTTCGGCCCCGGAGGAGTCGAAGAGCCGGGTCAGGGTCTCCAGCTCGGTCCGGTCGCCGACAACCGTGCCGGTGCCGTGCGCCTCGAGAAGCCCGACCTGCCGGGGCGAGATGCCGCTGCGGTGGTACGCCCGGTCGAGGGCCCGGCGCTGCCCGTCCGCCCGGGGCGCGGTCAGCCCGAGGGCCCGCCCGTCGCTGGAGGCACCGATGCCCCTGATCACCGCGTAGATCCGGTCGCCGTCGCGTTCCGCGTCGGTGAGCCGCTTCAGCACCAGAGCGGCGACCCCCTCACCGAGGGCGATGCCGTCACCGGTGCTGTCGAAGGTACGGCAGCGTCCGGTCGGGCTCAACGCGTGCGCGGAGGTGAACATCAGGTAGTCGTTGATGCCGTTGTGCAGGTCGGCGCCGCCACAGATCATCAGGTCGCTGTCCCCGGCGACGAGTTCCTTGCAGGCCGCGTCCATCGCGGCCAGTGAGGAGGCGCAGGCGGCGTCGATGGTGTAGTTGGGGCCGCCCAGGTCGAGCCGGTTCGCGACCCGTCCGGCGATCACGTTGGCCAGCACCCCCGGGAAGCTGTCCTCGTTCACGGTGGGCAACTGCTCCTCCAGTTCCGCCGGCACCTCCCCGAGGTACGCCGGAAGCATGGTCCGCAGGGTCTGTGCGTGGCCCATGTCGCTGCCCGCCTCGGCGCCGAAGACCACGCCGGTACGCCGGTGGTCGACGCCGGGGACGTCGTGGGCGTAGCCGGCGTCGACCAGGGCGCGACGCGCCGCCTCCAGGGCGAGCAGTTGGGTCGGGTCGATGCTGCCCAGCGCGGTCGGCGGGATGCCGTACCCGATCGCGTCCAGGGGCACCGGGTCGAGGAAGCCGCCCCACCTGGAGACACTGATCCGGCCGGTCTGCCCGGGTCCGACCTCGGGGGCGTAGTAGGTGTCCACGTCCCACCGGTCGGCCGGCACCTCGGTGACCGCGTCGAGGCCGTCGAGCACCGTACGCCAGTAGCTGTCGAGGTCCGGTGAGCCGGGCAGGATGCAGGACATGCCGATGATGGCGATGTCCAGCGGGGCCGGTGGCGGTGCCGTCGGAGACGCCGCCGGGCCGAGTCTGTCGCGTAGGACGGCGAGCCGGTGCGCCTGGTATTCCAGCGCCCCGGTGGTCACCTCGGCGTGCAGCCGCGCGACCGTGGTCGGTGCCTGCCGGAGCACGGCGACCTGACCGGCCATGAACAGCCCCTCGGTGGCCTGGGTCGCCTCGTCGACCTCGGCGAGTCCGTCGGCCTGTCGGCGGATGCCCTTGCTGGCGATCCTCAGCCGCCCGACGTTGAGGATCTCGAGCTGTTCCCAGATCTGCCGGTTCTCCAGTCCGGCTTCCTCGAGTTCGCGGCGCAGCGCCCGGAAGTCGTCGACGAAGGGACTCTGCAGGCACCGGGTGGCGTGCCCGGGTGCGGTCTCCAGCAGTGCGGTCGTGGCGGCGGCGACGACCTCGCGGTGGAACAGCGGGGTGATCGCCCCGCTCGCGACCGCCTCCTCGGTGAAGAGGTAGGCGGTGCCCATCAGCACCCCGATCCGGGCGCCGCGTGCGGTCAGCGGGGCCGCCATCGCCTCGACCATCGCGGCGGAGCGGGCGTCGTGGATCCCGCCGGCGAAGAAGACCCGCAGGTCGGCGGCGTCGGCGGGGTGGTCGGCCAGATGCTCGTCGAGCACCTGGAGTTGGGCCTCCCAGAGCGGGAAACTGGCCCGGGGACCGACGTGCCCGCCACACTCGGCGCCCTCGAACACGAACCTGCGGGCACCGGCACGGAGGAACTGGCCCAGCAGCCCGGGTGAGGGCACGTGCAGGAAGGTGTCTATCCCCTCCTGGTCCAGCATCCGGGCCTGAGGTGGCCGGCCCCCGGCGATGATCGCGCAGGCCGGTCTGATCGCGCGGATCACCTCGAGCTGCGCGGCGCGTAGGTCCTCCGGCGCGAAGCCCAGGACGCCGACCCCCCACGGTCGGTCGCCGAGCCGGGCGGCGGTCTCGGTGAGGATCCGCCGGGACTGGTCGGCGTCGGCGAGGGCGAGCGCGACGAAGGGCAGGCCGCCGTCGGCGGCGACCGCCTCGGCGAACGCCGCCTCGTCGCTGACCCGGGTCATCGGGCCCTGCGCGACCGGGATCCGTACGTTCAGGGTTTCGGCGAGGGCGGCGCCCGGGGCCAGTGCGCTGTCCGCGCCGCTGCGCCCGATCGCGTCGAGCAAAGTGGTCCGGATGGCGCGGACGGCAGCAGCCGTGTCCGGCCAGCGGTCGGCGAAGACGGCGGCGAGCCAGCCGTCCTGGCCGATCGGCAGCAGCGGCGAGTCGGTGTCGTGCCGGCCGCCCCGGCGTAGCCCCCGGTGGCCGTCGACCACGACGGTCTCGGAGCCGTCCATCCGCCTTACGGTGTGCCGGACGTCCTGCGGTGTCTCGGCCTCCGGCATCAGGGTGAGCTGGCTGTCCAACACCACGCCCGCCGCGCCGCCGACCAGGCAGGCCACGGCGGTACGCGGTCCGATGCCGCCGGCCACCCAGATCGGCAGGTCGATCCCGTCGGCGGCGGCGAGTTGCTGGAGCAGGACGAAGCTGCTCAGTTCCCCGACCCGACCACCGGACTCCATGCCCCGGGCGATGAGCCCGTGCGCCCCGGTCACGGCGGCCTCGCGGGCCTCGTCCAGGCTGGTCACCTCGACCAGCAGCCGGTACCGCGCGGCGATCTGGCGCAGTGGCCAGGGGGTGTCCGGTGGCGCGACGACGAGGTCGACCCTCCCCTGCCCGGCCCGTTCGACGTCGTCGGGACCGGCGGCGCAGCCGGCTGGTACCCGTACGCCGACCGGCCGGGTCGCTTCCGTCGTGGCCTGGGCGAGCGCGGTGAGTGCCCAGGCGTCGCCGCGGCCGAGGTCGAGGACGCCGATTCCGCCGCCCCGTTGTGCCGACATGACGACACGGGGGCTGGGTTCCAGGAAGCCACCTGCGCCGATGGCGATAACCAGGTCGCACGGGTCGAATGCAGAGTTCATCGGACTCCCACTTCGTGAGCGGTGGTCTCGGATCGCCAAAGTGATCAAGAACAGCGGAGGGTACGACTCACACATTGTTGTGAGTCGATCTCGCATTCCGACTCAATCTAGGGGAGGCGGGTTACACGGCAGTTAAATCCTCCCTAAGGTCATTCGAGTGACCCGCTCCTCCCGCACCACACACCCCCTCACCAGGGCGATCACCGGAGGATCGTCGCCGCGGGCCCGACCGGCGCGGCCGTCCGCAGTGGCAGCCGACAAGCGGAGGCATCCGCCACCGTTAATTCGCGAGGCGCCCCGATTGCCGACATGTTAAGAACCACAGATCCAGTGACAGTTGTCACTTTCCTCTCCCGCACCCACCAATCGAGACGCATTCTGGTGAAGCCCAAATCCCGACGGAACCGTCCCTGCCTATTAAGTAGGAAATGATTGACGTAGGTGGATCACACCGCCGACCGGCCAACCCACCGGCGCTCCTCGGAAACCGTCCCGCGCACCACACACGACCGCTTTCCAGACCGAATCGGCGGTGAACCATGCGCACCCTCGTCCTGCTCGCCCTCGTCGGCCTCGGCGCCCAACTGGTCGACGGCAGTCTCGGCATGGCCTACGGCGTCACCTCGACAACCCTGCTGCTGGCGATCGGCACCCAACCCGCGGCCGCGTCGGCCGCCGTACACCTGGCCGAGATCGGCACCACGCTCGCCTCCGGGGCCGCACACTGGCGGTTCGGAAACATCGACCCGAAGGTGGTCGTCCGCATCGGCGTCCCCGGGGCCATCGGCGCCTTCGCCGGAGCCACCCTCCTCTCCGCCATCTCCACCGAGTTCGCCGCACCGGTCATGTCGCTCGTCCTGCTCAGCCTGGGCTGCTACATCCTCGTCCGGTTCACGGGCTTCGCCGTACCGGTCGGCAACCTCGGCAAGCCGCTCCGCGGCCGGTTCCTCGCACCACTGGGCCTGGTCGCCGGATTCATCGACGCCACCGGCGGGGGCGGCTGGGGACCGGTCGGAACCCCGGCCATCCTGGCCAGCGGGCGGCTGGAGCCACGCAAGGTCATCGGTTCGGTCGACACCAGCGAGTTCCTCGTCGCCACCGCCGCCAGCGCCGGCTTCCTGGTCGGCCTCGGCGCGGCGGACATCAACCTCGGCGTGGTCGCCGCTCTGCTGCTCGGCGGGATGATCGCGGCTCCGGTCGCGGCCTACCTGGTTCGCCTGGTGCCACCCCGGATACTGGGCTCCGCCGTCGGCGGCACCATCATCGCGACCAACAGTCGGACGCTGCTCAACAGCGACTGGCTCGGCGCACCACGCCCGGTGCGGTACGCCTGCTACGCCATGATCGGCCTGCTCTGGGCAGCGGCCCTGACCTGGTCGATCCGCCAACACCGGGCCGAGCGGCGTACGGCCAGGGTGCCGGACGCCGACATGGCCACCCAACCGGCCGGCAGCTAGGCCGGGTCCGGCCAGGCGTCACCGCCGCGGTCATCCCGGACGAGGAGGGCCGCACGGCTCGCGGCGTCGGCGCAACCGGGTGCTCCCGCTCGCCGGACGAGGTGACGTCACCGGGCGAAGGGGCCGCCGCCGGTGAAGGCGTACTCGGCGAACCGGGTGCCGATCCGCTGGTGGGCCTCCGGGCTCGGGTGCAGGCCGTCGGGTAACGGCACCGCTACGGCGTCGGACGAACCGTACAGGGAGGTGCCGTCAAGGTAGTGCAGGTTCTGGTCGGCCGTACGGCGCTCGGCCAGGGAGCGCAGCTCGCGACGGATCACCTGGAGCGTCAGGCGTCCCAGTGTGACATCCCCAGGTGTTCCGGTCGCGACGAAACGCACCTGGTCGGTGCCGATCGACCCGGGGTCGAGCGCGCCCGGGCCGGGCGTCTCCTCGTGGACACCGCAGAACAGGGGCGAGATCAGCAGCAGTGGGACGTCCGGGTGGCCGTCGCGGATCGTGTCGAGGAAGCCGTGGACGGCGGGGACGAAGGCACGGAGCCGCATCGCGTCACACCGGTACCCGCCGGGCCGGCCGGAACATCGGCCCCGGCCCGGCGGGTGCTGCCACGTCATCGACGGGATGTACGCGTGGTGTCGGTGATCACCTGTTACTGGAGTTGGTAGAACCGGGGCGCGCCGTTGAGGTCGCGGAACACGATCACCCAGGAGGACCCGTTCACGTTCTGGTACGGCAGGACTGTCGGATCGGTGGACGCCGGGTCGTCGGCGGTCACCGTCTTGGTCCAGTTGCCCCAGGCGTTGGAGCCGGTGGCGGTCTCCGTGACGTGGTAGATCTGGCTGTCCGTACCCCGGACGACCACGGTCGCCCGACTGGTGTTCGGGTCGATGACCACGGTCGGCGACCCGGCCACCGGCGGGACCGGCAGGTCGGGGTTCGTCGACCCGATCACCTGCCAGGTCGTCGGCCAGCCACCGTTGATGTCCTGGAGTTTCGACACCACGGTCCCGCCGGCACTACGGGCGAACACCTGCAACTGGAAGCCGGGCCGGGCCACCACCGCCGGCGTACCGGTCAGGCCGGTGCCACCGAGGTCGGTCCAGGCCGACACCGCGCCGTCGTTGTAGTAAATGATCGTCTTGACCGCGCCCTGGTCGTTCACCGCGAAGACCCGCAGGCCGTCCTGCACCTTCACCACGCTGACGGTCGCGGTCAGGTTCTGGTCGCCCAGGTTCTGCCAGTACGCCGAACCGCTCTGCGCGTACGCCCACAGCTTCCCGTCGACGTCGACCGCGAACTGCACCACCGTGCCGGTGGCCAGCCTCGCCGCCACCGGCGAGGAGGCCATCGAGCCACCGAGGTTGGTCCAGGCATTCCAGCCCGGTCCGCCCGCCGTGGTCTGGCTGTCAGCCCAGATGTTGCCGTCCCGGAACTGCGCCGACACCTGCAGCCGGCCGTCCGACAGCTGCGCCAGCGCCGGCGGACCGGAGAACCGTTCGCCTCCGGAGATGACCGTCCACTGCACCGAGGCGAAGCTGTCCAGGTCGGACTGGTGCCCCCAACGGAGGTTGCCGCCGTTGTCGACGTACGCGTACTCGATGGTGCCGGCCGCGGCACCGGTCAACGGGGCGGCCTGCAGGGCCGTGACCCGGGTGTCCTGCGCCACCGGGACGGCCGGCGCCGGGTCGGCGTACCAGCCCTGGAGGTCGACGATGACGTGTGCGGGCTTGGCACTGCCGTTGCGGATCCGGATCTTGCCGTCGGTGCCCGGCCTGAGCACCAGCGCGTTGTCCCGCCAGACGCCGGCCTTGAAGTCCAGCACCGTCAGCGACGCCTCGGTCTCGCCCACCGGCCACGCCTTCAGGTAGCCCGCGGCCTCCGGGGTCACCACGATGTTCAACGCCGCTCCGGCGATCCCCCGGGTCGGCAGCCCGTTGGTACCGCCCACCCGCACGTCGACGGTGCCGTTCGCCGGCACCGGCAGGCCGGCGCCCACGCTGCGGGTGTTGATCAACCGGCTCGCGGCCAGCCGAAGTCCGGCGCCCTGGCTGGGGCTGGCGGCGTAGTAGCCTTCCACGTTCACCACCACGTCGACCGCGGTGCTGCCCTTGTTGGCGATGGTCACCTGGCCCTTGGTGGAGAGCTTGACCACGGCGGCGGACTGGGTGGAGCCGGTCTCGTGGTTCATCAGCGGACGGGCGGTGCCGCCGGTCGGGGCGACCGTCAGCCACCCTGTCGCGCTGGCCCCGGGCACGATCACGTTGACGAACGCCGCGGCCGCGCCGGCCGGGACCA
This sequence comes from Plantactinospora sp. B24E8, assembly GCF_039871735.1. Taxonomy (NCBI): domain Bacteria; kingdom Bacillati; phylum Actinomycetota; class Actinomycetes; order Micromonosporales; family Micromonosporaceae; genus Plantactinospora; species Plantactinospora sp. B24E8. Next base: position 79,420 of record NZ_JBDPMH010000024.1, on the reverse strand, counting down.
CGCCGCCGGTGAGCGTCACCGTACGGCTGGCACCGGCGGCGATCTTCCCGGTGGCGGTACCGAGGCCGCTGCGGGTGTCGATCAGGCGGGCGTGGGCCACCGGGACGAACCCGCCACCGGTGCTGCCCGGCACCGAGGTGAAGTAGCCCTGCACGTCGACGACGATGTCGGTCTGGCCACCGTTGTTGTAGACCGAGACCTTCCCGTTGGACCCGACCTTGACCACGGCGGTGTTGGAAAGCTGCTCGCCGACCCCGGCGGAGATCATCGTCCCCGTCGGGCGGCTGGTCCCGGCCGGCCAGAGGTGCAGCCAGGTCGCCGCGGTGGGCTTCAGTACGGCCAGGCGGACCAGCACCGCGCTCACTCCGGTGGTGGGGACACCACCGACGCCGAGGACCTGGAAGGTGGTGGTGCTGGCCGGGCCCCGCAGGCCCTTCGCCGCACCGACACCGTTACGGGTGTCCAACACCGCCGCCGTCCCGGCCAGTGGCACGTAGTCCCCGCCGACCCCGGCCGCGTCCGCGTACGCCGGGGGTGCGTGCGGTACGGCCACCGCCGGCGCCGCGAGCGCGAGCGCCAGCAGCACGACCGGTACGCGGAACAGCCCGCGTCCCGATCGGCCGACCTGTTCTGTTCTGGGCAACCTGATCTCCTTGGATTCGAATGAGGTGAGGTGGTTCAGGGAGGGCACGGTCCCGGCCGCGCCGCAGGCGTCACCGGTTGACCGGCCACGCGTCGTGCACCAGGTTGCCGACGCAGTAGCTGGCGGTTCCGGCCACCAGGACGGCGCCTCCGATGATCAGTTGCTGCCTGGTCGGCCTGTTCGTGAGCGCCCATCCGGTGGCGAGGCCGGTGACCGCGTTCGCCGGATTCATCGCCAGGCAGCGGAAGGCGGCGCGCCCCGGGTTCTTCCTGACGTACTGGTAGGTGTTCGTCCGGGCGATCGCCCGGCCGGCGCGGCCGGCGGTCCCGTCCCAGGCCGCCGCGATGCCACGGCCGGTGCCGAACCAGGCCGCACTGATGCCGCGGCCGGTGCCGAACCAGGCCGCACTGATGCCGTGGCCGGCCGGTGTGAGCACCTTCTCGTACGCCCACCTGAACGGCGTCGCCACGACCCGGCCGCACCGACCCCAGTCGATGTTGTGGACGAGCAGGTCGCGGTCCCCGGCCACCACGTGGAAGGTGTGCAGGGTGTCGACGGTCAGGTTGTAGACCGTCTCGTCCCGGGTCGTCGGGCGGACACCCAGCACGTCGCCGGAACGCTCGGCGGCGGCGGAGATCCGGGCACCGGGGGTCAGGTTCCGGGCCTCGACCCAGCGCCCTTCCCCGGTCACCCAGAACGGGTGGCCGTCGGTGGCGGTGACCGTGGCGGTCGCGTCGCCCGCCGCACCGTCGGTGTCCACGGTGATCTCGGTCAGCGCCTTCTGCCCGGTACCGACAATCACGTCGGTGACCACCTGTGCTCCGGTCCGGCCGGTCGTCGGGTCGGTGGCCAGGACCCGGTCGCCGACCCGTACCTCGCTGATCCGCCGGGTGCTGCCGTCGGCCATCCGGACCCGGGTGTCGCCGGTGAAGCTGTTCCCGGCGGCCGCGCAGGCACCGCCGATCGCCTCCTCGGCGGCCCGGGCTCCGGAGGCGGCCTCGTCGAGGCCGCCGACCGCCAGCCTGCCGGTACGCGCCCCGCGGACGGCGCCCACTCCCTCGGGGCCGGCGAAGGCGCTGACGACGGTCAGCGCGGTCCAGCCACACGCCGCCCAGTCGATGTCCCGGACGCTCTCCGGGGTGAAACAGTCGACGGCGTCCTGGGCGCCGAGGAATTTCGCGAACTCGATCTGGAGTCCGATGTTGACCTGCTGGCCGAACTTCCACAGGTTGCCGAGGTCGGCGAGGGTCACGTCCCCGCTGGTGAACTTGTCCCAGGCCTGGCCGGCCGCCCGCTTGACGTCGCTGAACGAGGCGCTCCGGCTCGACGAGCCGGCCCCGGTCGAGGCCGCGGAGACGTTGCCGACCACCGAGCCCGCCGCCCCCACCGCCGCCCGGTAGATCTTGTCGGTGCCGCTGCGGGCGTCGGCGACCACGTCGCGGTACGCCGAGGTCGACCGGGCCGGCAGGCGCGGCGTCGAGGAGACGATTTTGCCGCCGGAGAGGTTCGGCGTCCGGGTCGCGCTGTCCACCGCCCGCGGGTCGTGCTTGGCGGAGTAGACGTTGGCGCTCCGCGCCGCGTCGCTTGTCACCTTGGCCCGCTGGTACGCCCGCCGGCGCGCCGCCTCCGGGTCGTAGCAGGCCCCACAGGAAACGCCGCTCCTACCGTTGCCGCCAGCCGGGCCCGGCGCGTACGACGGGTACGTCGTGCGGGGCTTCTCGGCGGGCTTGCACTTCCTGACCTTGCACGTCTGCGCGTGCGCCTGGGCGGCGATGGCACTGGCCGTGTCGCGGATCGAGTCCCCGGGGCCGCACAGCATGAACGAGCACGGGACGACGGTGTACGAAGGCGTCGGCGGGGGCGGGGGCTTCGCACAGAAGATGAAGAGGAAACAACGCCGCTGGGCGCGGTGGCCGTCCGGGTCGACGTGGTCCAGCGGTGCCGCGGCGCCGTACGTGTACCGGTTCGCGAACACCGCGTCGCCGCTGTCGTAGTCGAGGTCGTCCCGGGAGGTGAACACGCCGGTGGCCGGGTTGTACCAGCGGGCGCCCATGTTGACCTGGCCGGTCGTCTTGTCGGTCCAGTCGCCCTGGAAGCCGATCGAGCCGGTGTCCCCGCTGGCCGCGGTGACCTTGCCGAACGGGTCGTACGCGGTGGAGTCGGGCAACTGGTCGAATACGCTGTCGGCCGGGTCGAAGGCGCCGACCACGTCCCCGTGGTTGTCGGAGAGGTTGAGCCGCCTGGTGCCGCCCCGGCCGGTGGCGAGCAGTTCGTCGCCGGGACCCCGGGCGTACGTCTCGGTGCCGTCGGAGACGACCTCGTCGCTCTGGCCGGCGTAACTGAACGCGGTGCCGTTGCGGGACGCGACCCGGTCGAGACCGTCGTACGTGTACGTCTGGGTGCCCGCGTTGACCAACCGGTCGAAGGCGTCGTACCCGAACTGTTCGGTGAGGCCGGAACTGGTCCTGGTCCGCAGGCCACCCCGTGGGGTGTACGTGTAGGTGTAGTCGCCGTCGGCGAGCAGCCGGTTGCGCTCGTCGTAGCTGGCGGTCTTCGCGCCGGCCCTGACCCGGTTGCCCGCGTCGTCCCACTCGTAGCCGGTGGTCACGCCACCGACGGTCTCGCCGGTGAGCCGACCCGCCTGGTCGTAGGTGTAGCCGCGCTGCCCGGCCCCGGCCAGCCCGGTGGTGGTCTCGCTGACGACCTGGTCGGTGAGCTGGTAGCCGTAGGTGGTCGACGCGACGGTCTTCGCGGCCGCGTTCGTCAGCGTGTCGGAGCTGGTCCGGCCGAGGTCGTCGTAGCCGAAGGTCCGGACCCGCCCGGCACCGTAGTTGATCGTCTTGACCGCACCCGCGGCGTCGTAGCCGATCTGCTGGATGGCACCGGTGAGCCCGTCCCGCATCGAGACCAGCCGGCCGGCGGTCCAGCCGTACGCGGCGGTGCCGGCGGCGTCGGTACGGCTGGTCGGGTTGCCGTCCTTGTCGTAACCGAACTGGGCGGCGCCACCCGGTCCCGAGGTGCCGATCAGGTTCCCCCGGTCGTCGTAGCTGTACGTGTTGGTCCCGGAGGCCCCGTTGACCTGGATGATCTGGCCGACCAGGTCGTAACCGACGGTCCGGGCGGCCGTACCGGCCTCCGCCCCGGTACCGGTCTCGCTGGTCAGCCGCACCGGGTTGCCGGCCGCGTCGTAGCCGGTCGTGAAGGTCCGGTCGGCGGCGTTCGGCTGGGCCGGGGTGGCCGGCTCGACCTGCGCCTCCGGCAGGCCGAGGGTGTTGAACGTGGTGATCGTGGTGTGTCCCCGGCCGTCGGTGTACCGGGTCCGGTTGCCCGCCGCGTCGTAGCCGAAGGAGGTCGTGACGGACCGGGTCGGGCTGACCGGCTCGACCTGCCGGACCAGCCGGTCCGCCGCGTCGTAGTGGTAGCTCCGGGTCACCTGGGACGGGTCCGTGACGCTGACCTGGTTGCCGGCCAGGTCGTAGCCGTAGCGCGCGGTACGCAGCACCGTACCGTCCGGCTTCCGGTCCGACTCGGCGGTCACCTGCCCGAACAGGTCGTACGTGGTCTGCGTGGTACGTCCCAGACCGTCGCTGGCCCGGACCTGCCGGCCCGCGTGGTCGTAGCCGAACTGGGTCACCACCCCGGCGGGATCGGTGGAGCTGATCAGCTGACCGAGGGTGTCGTAGGTGTTCGTCACCGTCGCGCCGCTCGGTGCCACCACCCGGGTCACGTTGCCGCCGTCGTCGTAGGTCGTCCGGGTGACGAAGGCCCCGGCCACCGGCCGCCGTTCGATCTCGGTGGCGGTCACCGCCCGACCGAGGTCGTCGTAGGTGGTCTCGGTCCGCGCCCCGGTCGGGTCGGTGCTGGTCAGCTGCTGGCCGGTCCGGGTGTAGGTGAAGGTCGACACGGCGCGCTGCTCGTTGGTCGAGCCGGGCTCGTCCAGGGTCACCAGCCGGTCGAGCTGGTCGTACCCGGACCGGGTGACGTTGCCCCGCGCGTCGGTGACCTCGACGACGTTGCCGTTGCCGTCGTATCTGGTCGACATGCTGGGGGTGAGCGGCGGCAGCGGCCCCGGCGGCACGTAGCTGGCACCCGTCGTACCGACCAGCCGCCCGGCCCGGTCGTACGTCGACCGGGTGACGTTGCCGAGCGGGTCGCGCACCTCGGTCTGCCCGCCGAACGTGTCGTACCCGACGGTGGTGGTGGGGGTGACCGTGGCGGCCGGTTGTCCGCCGCTCTCGGCCGCCACCGGTACGCCGGCGACGCTCACCGACCGGCCGAGTTCGTCGTACCTGGAGACGGAGGTGTGGGCGGCCTTGTCCGCACCGGCGACGTTGCCCCGCGGGTCCGTCACCGAGATCTGGTACCCGCGCCGGTCGTAGCCGTACGTGGTGACCCGGGTGGTGGTGCCGTCGCTGACCCGCTCCTCGACAAGGTTTCCGCTGTCGTCGTAGTCGCGGTCCACCACCTCGGTGACGGTGGGGGCGGCCCAGGGCACGTTGGATGCCTTACCGGAGCGGGTGACCCGGGTGATGTTGCCGCTGCCGTCGTAGGTGTTGGCTTCGGTGCGGGCGAGTCCGCCGGGATCGGCCGTCAACGACACCACCCGGCCGCGCCGGTCGACGGTCTGCTGGACCACCGTCCGGCCGTTGTCGGTCACCTTCCTGGTCAGGTAGCCGGCGCCGTCGTAGGTGTTCTGCTCGACGACGAAGTCGCGGGTGGAGCCGTCCGGGTTGTGGACGTTCTTCACCACCGTCCGGCTCGGCAGGCCGTCCCTGTAGTACTCGTACTCGGTCCGGCGGCCCATCGCGTCGGTCTCGCTGGCCAGCCGGCCGGCGAAGTCGTAGGCGTACGAGTTCAGCACGAGGTGGTCGTCCGTGCCTGGGCCGGGGACGCCGGCGGGATCGCTGTGCCAGTTCCGCAGCCGTACCTCGGCAACCTCGTTGCGGGCGGTGAACGCGTAGTCGTACCGGTTACCGTTGGGGTCGGTCTCCGAGGTCCGGTTGCCGAAGACGTCGTAGTCGTAGGTGGTCTCGTTGCCCTCCGGGTCGGTCACCCGGATCGGCCGGTTGTGCTCGTCGTACTCGGTGCTTGTGGTCCGGGACGGGTCGTTGCCGAGCGCGTCGGCGACCTCGGTCGCGGTCACGTTGCCGTCGACGTCGTACGTCATCGTGGTCCGCCGTTGGTGCCGCACCCCGGTCACCGCGTTTGTGGTCGCCGGTCCGGTCTGCGCCAGCGGCCGGGACATCGGGTCGTAGGTCTGGGTACTGGCCACACCGTTCGGGTAGCTGTCGGAGATCTCCCTTGTCGAGATCTGCCGGCCGATGGCGTCGTAGGCGTATTCGACAACCAGTCCGGACGGAGTGGTGGTCCGGGCCAGGTCGCCGTTGGCGAAGTACGCGTACCGGGTCACCGTGCCCCGGGCGTCGGTCGTGCTGGCCAACAGTCCGGCCGGCGGTGCTCCTCCGCCGACCGCCTCCTCCGCCCCCGTGGTGTACGTGTTGCGGACCACGCTGCCGTCCGGCTCGGTCTGGGTCAGCAGCTGACCTGTGACGTGGTAGCTGTAACTGGTCCGGTAGGTGTTGTCGGTGGCGCTGGCGGACCGGCCGTCCCGGGTCTCGGTGGGCAGGTCGTTACGCGGGTCGTACGGGTTGGTGATCGTGGTCGGGTAGCTGGTGTGGCTGGTGTGACACTCGGTCGCGCTGCGGCAGGTCCGCCGGGAGGTGACGTTGCCCCGCCCGTCGTAGGTCAGCGAGACGACGTCACCGTTCTCGTCCGTGACCGTCACCAGGTTGCCGTTGTCGTCGTAGGCGTAGGAACGGATGCTCGTCCCCTCCGCGCCGTACCGGACGAAGACCGGGCCACCCGAGTCGTTCGGGATGATGGTGCAGAAGGTCGGGTCGTCAGGGTCGGGTCTGGTGCAGCTCTCCACAGGTGACGGTGGTGGCATCGCCGGCTCGCCCGGCGAGTCCTCGGGCCGGGCCTCGATGCCCAGCGGCAGGCCGGTCCGCAGCAGCCAGCCGCCGATCGCGTCGTACTCGTAGAGGCTGGGCCGGTTGGCCGGATCGAGGACCTCCACGCTGCGCCGCAGGTCCGTGTCGTCACCGTAGACCGCCGGCCTGCCGACCCGCCAGGTCCCGCCGTTGCCGTCGGTGTGCTCCCGCACCCGGTCGACGCCGACGTCGTAGCTGACCGACGAGGCGACCTTGCCGCTGGGCAGCACCACCCTGCCGAGCTGGTCCGCCTGGGCGACACCGGCCCGGTGGTGCGCGGTCACCGACGGCGGACCGAGCGGACCGCCGTACAACGCCACCTCGTCGATCGCACCGGCGAAGTGCCGCTGGGCGGTGCTCCCCCACGCCGGCCACGAGGTCGGCGTACTCGCGTACGCCGCACCGATCTGGTTGAACGTCAACAGCGAGTGCTCGACCGTCTTGCCGGTCAGCTCACCCACCCTGGCCCCGTCCAGGTACAACGTCTGGGTGGTGCCCAGCGCGGAGAGCACCACGTGGTGCCAGCGGCCGTCGTTCACCGCGACCGTCGAGGTGATCGGACTGATCGTGCCGGTCGCGAACTGCCCCCGCAGCCGGCCGTCCGTGCCGACGTACAACACCGGCACCCCGGCGCCGGAGGCCGTTCCGAGCGCCTTGTCCTGGTACCCCAGCAACGGCCCACCCGTGCCGGTCGCCGACGCCTTGAACCACAGCTCGACCGCGCCGTCACGGCTCTTCTTCACCGTCCCCTTCGGCAGCTCGACCCGGCTGGAGGTGCCGTTGAAACTCGCGGCGGTGTCGGTGGTTCCGGCGAGCGCGCCGGCGGTCCCGAGCGTGACGCTCGTGTAGGTGCCGGCGTCCTTACCCAGGTTGACCGCCACCTCGCTACCAGAGGCCGTGCCCTCCGGCTCACCCAGCCGCCAGTACGACTCGGCCCGCGAGTCCAACACCAGACTCCGGTAGTGCGACCCGGCACCGTACTCGTAGTTGGTGCAGGCCGCGGTAGGGGCACACACCTTGGTCAGCAGGTCACCGGTGTAGGTGTAGTTCCAGGTCAACGCGGTTCCGTTGACCGGGTCGGTCCGTACGCTGGCGACGTGGTCACCCGACCAGGTGAACCACAGCGCCCGTCCCGCCGTGTTGGTCTGACTGTTCGAGACCTGGGCCCTGGCAAGCTTCCCGGTCGTGGCGTCGTAGCTGAGCACGACCGACCGGCCGGCCACGTCGGTGATCCTGTTGAGCCGACCGTTGAGCGAGAAGTGGTAGGTGGTGCCGGCGGTGTCGAGCAGCTTCCACGCGGAGGTGTCGACGGTGAGTGACGCGGTCCGACCCCAGGGGGCGGCGTATCCGCCGTCGGGGTTGCGACCGAACCTGACCGCCTGACCGTCCGGGTACGTCACCACCACGTTGCCGGACCCGTCGTCGTCGGGCACCAGCCGCATGTCGTAGCGGGTCGTCCATCCCGCACCGAACAACCCGTCACGGCGGGGGTCGAGGCTGTTGTACGTCCGCAACAGGCGCAGCTCGGGGCCGACCGTGGCGACCGTGGCGTCGACCGCGGCCGTCGTGTAGTTGCCGGACTGCGGATCGAACTCCTGGTCCGACTCGGTGTACGGCGCGCCGGCCAGCCGTGAGGTGACCTCCGGCTGCGGTACCGCGGCCAGCACCGTCGAGTACGGCGAGACCACCTCGGTGGAGCTGTCCTTGACGTACGCCCGCCAGAGGTACGCCCTGCTCCAGCGCATCGTCCCGGCCGGCACGGTCCAGGCGCGCCGGCTCTGGTATCCGGAGTTGACGCAGTTCGTCGGGTTACCACTCGCGTTGCGCTCGCAGAGCTCGAACCTGAACTGGAGCGACGCGCGGGGTGGCGCGTCGATGTCCACCGCCTGGGCCCACAGTTGCGGGGTCAGCGTCGGCGCCCGGTAGCCGTTGGGCGGGGAGAGTTCCTGTACCACCGGTGGGATGTCGAAGACCTGCAGCACCAGCCGCGCCGGAGGCACCTGGTGGTCGGTGAAGACCGGCCCGCCCGTCTTCACCATCGTGAAGTCCAGGAAGTACTTCCCCGGAGGCATCGCCTTGATCGTCGCGTCCAGCGTCACCCGACCGTTGCGGGCCACCGTCGAGGTCAGGCTCGCCGAGCGCTGTTGCGACACCGCCACCCCGGTCACCGCGTTGTACGCCCGGTAAGCCAGGTAGAAGTCGCCCGGCGCCCAGGCCGCCGCGCTCCGGTTCGTGACCGTGACCTTGATCCTGCCGTCCTGGTTCTGCAGCACCGCCGGCTCGGGTACCGGGTCCGGGATGCCGTAGACCGCGTTGTACGGGCTGTGCGTCACGTACAACCGGGGCGGGTTCGCCGTGCCCGTACCGGTGAACCGCTTACCCGACAACGCATCCGACGCCGAGGCCCGCAACGACAGCCCGTTGTTCGGCTGCTCCCCGTTCACCCACCGCTGCACCAGGTCACGACCGCCGCTGCCCAGGTTGAACAGTTCGCCGTCGAGCGGGCAGGACGACGACGCCTGCCCGAACCCGATGTACCCGTGCGCGAACGAGCGACTCGACAGTGCCGCACCGACCGCCGGACCCGGGTACGAGTAACCCGAACCGCCACTCCACGAGCCCGTCACCGGGTGCACCGACACCGGCCGCGCCGTGCAGGAGTCCGAGTCGTAGTTCACCACCCACAACTGCGCGCCGAAAATGGTGTGGTACCGCAACCGGTCCACCAACCCGGTGAACTTCACGTACGACGCCGAACTCGCCCCGTCCACCGTGCCCACCAGCAGCTGGGAACTGCCCGAGGCCGAGCCACCACCCTGCACGTACATGCTGCTGTCCGCCGCGTCACCGGTCACCGGCACCTGCACCGTCGGATCCACCGACACCGGAAACACCCGGGCCGGATCCCGCAGCCAGTCGGAGTCCACGGTGACCTCGAGAGCGGTCCCACCGCCGGAGGCCACCAGGCGGTACCCGACGGCCGTGGAGCGGGCCGGCCCCGCCGTACCGCTCCTGGAGTCCACCATGTCTCCCGGCGGGATGACGGCCCGCGTCGCCCCGGTCGCGTCGGCGAGCAGCACCTGCCCGTCGACCAGCTTCGCGGCGAGCCCGGTCAACCGCAGCGGGAACAGGTACGACGTCGGGGCCGCCGGTGACGTCAGGACCAGGGTCTCCTTGATCCCGGTCGGCCGGGACTCCAGCCGCAGGTCGACATGGGGACGCACCCCCGGGTACGTGATCGTGCTGCCGTCCACCCGGGGCGCGGCGCCGGTGACTCCGGCGAGGGTGAAGGAGAGCGCGTGGGCGTCGTCGATGTCCAGCCGGGCCAGCTCGGCGGCATCGGACCGCGACCCGAACCGTACGTCCACCCCGGCGGCGGTGTTACGCCAGCCGTCGGCCGGGTTCTCCGCCGGGGTCAACCGGGTGTCGATCGGCGCCCAGGTGCCGTCGTCGGTCCGGAAGTTGATCGGCGAGTCGGAGAACTCGGTGGTCTGGGTGCCGTCCGGGTTGGCGTACCTCCGCTCGTGGGCGCCCCTGTGTTCGGGCAGTTCCCGGCTGGTCGCCCGGTCGTACCCGCGTACCTCCGGGGCGGGCGGCGGCGCCGCGACGACCGCGCTGTTCGCCGCCGGGTCCCAGGTGACCCGGGGGTAACGCGCGCGCACGGAGGTGGGCAGCGTGCGGTTCGCCGGGGCGCCGGCACGCTGCCCGCGGCCCGTCGCCGCGGATCCCCAGCGCTGCTCCGGCCCGGCCACCGCCGACCGTCCGGGGCCGCCCCGGTCCGGCGCCGACGGGCCGCTGACGCCCTCGCCGGCGACGGTGGCCAGCACCAGCAGGGTCACCCCGACCGCGACCAGCTTGGTCTGCTTTGCCAACGGCAGCAGGCCGAGGGTGGCCGACAACCGCTTTCCCGCTCGCGACATGTTCCCCGACCCGCTTCCTGGAGGGCGACGCGTACCGCGCCGCCGGACCACGCTCCGGGACGCACACGCCGGGCGGCAGCCTCACCCGTCACGGCTGACACTTCCCTGCCGTCCGCTTGACACTTCCCGTTTGATCAACACGTCCGTTGTCGCCGGTAGCCTGTCGCGCGTGGAGTTCCGACTGCTGGGTGCGGTGGAAATGTGCTCCGTCGACGGCGAGGTCGTCCGGTTGGGACGGCGCCAGGAACGCCTCGCCCTCGCGATACTGCTGCTGGAACCCCGCCGGGTGGTCGCCACCGAGCGGCTCGTCGCCCTGCTGTGGGACCAGGCTCCACCACCGATGGCCAGGACAACGCTGCAGAGCCTGATGTCCCGGATCCGGGCCGCGCTGCTGTCGGCGGCCCGGGGCGAACCCGGCAACCCGGCCCAGCTGCTGGCCCGCGGTGGCGGCTACCTGTTGCAGGTGGACCCGGAGTCGGTGGACCTGCACCGGTTCCGCCGCCTGGTCGACGAGGCGCGGATCATCAGGAAACCGGACCTGCGGGCGGCTCGGCTGGCCGCCGCGCTCGACCTGTGGCGCGGACCGGCACTCGCCGACGCGGCCAGCGGGGCCACCCGGGAACGGCTCTGCGGCAGTCTGGAGGAGCTGCGGTTCGCCGCGATCTCCGACCGCATCGACGCGGAACTCGCCGCCGGTCGACACGCGGACCTGATCGCCGAACTGTCCCGGCTCACCGACGAGCATCCGCTCCGTGAACGGTTGCACGCCCAGCTGATCACCGCGCTCCACAGGTGTGGCCGACGCGCCGACGCCCTGACCGCGTACCAGCGGGCGCGACGGCTACTCGTCGCCGAACTGGGCCTGGAGCCCGGACCCCAGCTCCGGGCACTGGAGGCGCGCGTCATCGCGGACGACCCGACGGGCGGCGCCGACGACGACCAGGAGCCGTCGTTCCCGGCACCGGTCGTGCCGGCCCAGCTCCCGCCGGACCTCGTCGGGTTTGTCGGCCGGGCCGGGTACCTGCGCCAACTCGACGCGCTGGGTGCCGGCGAGTTGATCGGGGCGGCGACCGGCATCTGCGTGATCACCGGTACCGCCGGCGTCGGCAAGACCAGTCTCGCCGTCCGCTGGGCGCGCCGGATCCGGGGACTGTTCCCGGACGGACAGCTGTACCTGAACCTGCGCGGGGCGGATCCCGAGGGACACGTGGTGAGCCCCGGCGACGCGATAACCGCGTTCCTGGCGGCGTTGGCGGTGCCACCCGAGCGGATCCCCGACGCGCTGGACGCCCGGGCCGCCCTGTACCGGAGCCTCATCGCCGACCGGCGGATCCTCGTGCTGCTGGACAACGCGCACGACGCCGCCCAGGTACGCCCGCTGCTGCCCAGCGCGCCCGGCTGTCTGGCGGTGGTGACCAGCCGCAACCGGATGTCCACCCTGGTGGCGATGGAGGGTGCCCGGCCGGTCTCGGTCGCCCTGCTGACCGCCGACGAGGCGCACGAACTGCTGGTCAGCCGGCTCGGTGCCGAGGCGGTCGCGGCCGAGCCGGAGGCGGTCCGGGAGATCGTCCGACTCTGCGCCGGGCTCCCGCTGGCGCTCGTCGTCGTGGCTGCCCGAGCCGCCACCAATCCCCATTTCACCCTGGCCGCGATCGCCCGGGAGCTGCGAACGGCCCGGGGCGGGCTGGACGCGTTCGAGGGGGACGCTCCGGCCTCCGGGGTTCGGGCGGTGTTCTCCTGGTCGTACCAGACCCTGCACCCGGGCGCGGCCCGACTGTTCCGGTTGCTCGGCCTACACCCGGGTCCGGACATCGCCCTCGCCGGCGCGGCCAGCCTCGGCGGCCTACCGGTCGGGCAGACCCGGTCGCTGCTGGCCACGCTCGCCGCCGTGCACCTGGTCACCGAGCTGTCCCCGGGCCGGTACACCCTGCACGACCTGCTCCGGGCCTACGCCTCCGAACTGTCCCCCGCACACGACACCGAGTCCGACCGCCGGGCAGCCGTACGTCGGCTGCTCGACCACTACCTGCACACCGCATACGGCGCGTCCCAGTTGCTGTACCGCGGGCTGGACGCAATGGACCTGGCGCCACCCGACCCCGGGGTCACGGTCGAGGACCTCCCCGACCAGGTCGCCGTGCTGGACTGGCTGACCGAGGAGCATCCCGCTCTCTTCGCGGCCCTGAACCACGCGGCCGGGCACGGGTTCGACCGGCACACCTGGCAGCTCGCCGCGACCCTGACCCCGATCTTCCTCCGCAACGGCCGCTGGCGGCACATGGTGCACCGGGCCGTGCTGGACGCGGCGGACCGGGTGACCGATCCGGCGGGGAGTGGACACGTCCACCGCATCCTCGCCATCGGACTGGCCGGGCTCGGGCGCACCGACGAGGCGTACCGCCACCTCCAACAGGCCCTCGACCTGTACCGGCAGGCCGGTGACCTCGCCCTCCAGGCGAACGCCTACCAGGGCATGACCTGGGTACGCGAACGGCAGGGCCGCTACGAGGAAGCGCTCGCGCACGCCGAGCAGGCGTACGCCCTGCACGAGGCAGCCGGCGCGGGCGTCCGGCTGTTCCACGCGATCAACAACCTCGGGTGGTGCCACGCCCGGCTCGGCAACTACGAACAGGCACTCGCCTACTGCCAGACCGCGCTGGAACGGGCCATCGAATTCGGCGACACGCACGGTCAGGGCACCATGTACGACAGCCTCGGTTACATCCACGGCTGCCTCGGCGACCGGGGGCGCGCCGTCACGTACTACCATCGGGCTCTCGACCGGTACCGCGCCGAGGGCAGCCGCTACCTGGAGACGCGGACCCTCGACCACCTCGGCGACCTGCACGCCGCCACCGGCGACCTGCCCGCCGCCCGGGAGGCCTGGCGCCAGGCGGAGACCATTCTCGACGGAATCGGTCACCTGGACGCCGACAACATCCGGGCCAAGCTGAACCCGGTGTCGCCGGTCAGCGCCGCCGGGGCGTTCCGGACCCGTCCGACCGACGACTGATCCGGGCCGTCGCGGGTCCGGTCGCCCGCGACGGCCGTGGAGGTGGATCGCCTCGCCCACCTCGCGGGCGGTCCGCGGCCGGGGCGGCCGGGAGAGGGCCCGCCCCGGCCGGGTCCGACGGGCGGCCGGCGATCAGCCCGCGGGCGCCGCGAGCCGGAGCACCGCGACGGCCCGGGGTGCCAGCTCGACCCGGTCCACCGGCTCGGTCCGATCGGCCAACAGGTCGACCGAGGGCCCCGGCAACGGCACCGAGACAGGTCCGGCACCGTGGTTGAGCAGGAACAGGTACGACCGGTCGACGCCGTGTCGCTCGATCGCCTGCACCCCCTCCGGCAGGTCGGGCAGGACCGGGGTCACCCCCGCGTCCGCCCGGGCGAGGTCCAACAGGCGCCGCATGGCGTCCGGCTCCGGCCGGGTACCGAGATACCACGCCACACCCCGCCCGTACTCGTGCCGGGTGACCGCCGGGCGGCCGGTGAGCTCACCGTCGGCGAACGTCGCCACCACCCGCGCCCCCTCCGGCTCGATCCACTCCGACCAGACCGAGCCGGTACGCCGCTCGCCGTCGAGATCCAGTCCCACCGCGCCGTCGACCGGCAACGGCCAGAACTCCTCCACCCGCAGCCCGAGCACCTCGCGCAGCGGTGCCGGGTAGCCGCCGAGATGGACCCGGTCGCACTCGTCCACGATGCCGCTGAAGAACGACACCACGAGGGTCCCGCCCGCCTCGACGTACGCCCGGAGCCGGGCACCGACCGACGCCGGCATCAGGTAGAGGTTCGGGACCACCACCATCCGGTACGCCGAGAGGTCGGCCGTCGGCGGCACCACGTCGCAGGTCACGTGCGCGTCGAAGAGCGGCTCGTAGTGCGCCTGCGCGGTGCCGAGCAGGTCGAGTACGCCGGGGTGGGCGGCGCCCTCGACCGCCCGCCAGTTGTCCCAGTCGTGCAGGAGTGCCACCTGTGCGCGTACCCGGGTGCCGACCAGTTCCCCTAGATCGGCGAGTTCCCGGCCGAGCGCCCGGACCTCCCGGTGCGTCCGGGTCTGCGGGCCGCCGTGCGGGACCATCGCCGAGTGGAACCTCTCGGCGCCGCCGGCGGACTGGCGCCACTGGAAGAACAGCACCGCGTCCGCCCCCTGCGCCACCGCCTGCCAGCTCCAGAGCCGCATCAGCCCGGGCGGCTTGGGCGCGTTGCGCTCCCGCCAGTTGACCGCGCCGGGCGCCTGCTCCATCAGCAGCCACGGCTGGCCGCCCCGGGCCGACCGGACCAGGTCGTAGCCGAACGCGGCGGCGACATGGGCCCGCGGGTCGAACGGCTCGGGATAGCTGTCGAGGCTCACCACGTCCTGTTCCGCCGCCCAGCGGTAGGAGTCGATCGGCTTGTGTACCAGGCCGATAAAGTTCGTGGTCACCGGCACGTCCGGGCTGTGCCGGCGGACGATGTCGCGTTCGGCGAGATAGCAGTGCAGGATGGCGTCGTCGCTGAACCGTTCGAAGTCCAATCGTTGGGTCGGGTTGCCGAAGGTGGGGCTGGTACGCGGCGGGAGGATCTCCGCCCAGTCGCCGTAGCGCTGGGACCAGAACGTCGTCGACCACGCCACGTTGAGGGCGTCCAGGCTGCCGTACCGGTCCCGCAGCCAGCGGCGGAAGTCCGCGGCAGAGACGTCGCAGTAGCACTGGCGTACGTGGCAGCCGTACTCGTTGCCGATGTGCCAGATCCGCAACGCGGGGTGGGTGGCGTACCGGGCGGCGATCCGCTCGACGAGTCGCCCGGCGTAACGGCGGTAGACCGGGCTGGAGGGACAGTAGTGTTGACGGGAGCCGGGCCAGAGCCGGGTTCCGTCGGCCCGGGTCGGCAGGATCTCCGGGTGCAGGCGGGACAGCCACGGCGGGGGCGAGGCGGTCATGGTGGCGAGGCTGGCCCCGATGCCCGCCTCGGCAAGGTTGTCCAGCACTCGGTCGAACCAGTCGAAGTCGTACCGGCCCGGCCTGGGTTCGACAGCGGACCAGGAGAAGATGCCGACCGAGACCAGGTTGACCCCGGCCTCGACCATCAGCTTCGTGTCCTCGGCCCACACCTCGGGGGACCACTGCTCCGGGTTGTAGTCGCCGCCGAACCAGATTCCGGACAGCTTCGGGTCGGGCTCGCGTTCGATCATGGGAAGGACTCTCCTCTGAGCACCAGAGCGGCATTCACCCGGAAATCGGACGTAGGACGTCCATCGTTCGAGTCGAAACTAGGACCGGCGGTGCGCGGCGTCAAGACAGGGCAGGTGTAAATTGGCCACGGACAGACGGCGCACGACTACGGCGATGTGGGATGTCGCGCCAGCCGGGACCTAATCCTGGAGGGCAGCCATGGCCAGGCGCAGCGGCGAGACACTCCAGGAGCGCATCGTCGCCCTGATCCACGACCGCCAGCTTCCCGCCGGCGCGCCGATGCCGACCGAGACCCAGCTGATGGAGCTGCTCGAGGCGAGCCGCAACAGCGTGCGCGAGGCGGTTCGGGCACTTCAGGCGTTGGGCATCGTCGAGATCCGGCACGGGTTCGGCACCTTCGTCGGACGTGCCTCGCTCGACGTCCTGAGTCCGTCACTGGAGTTCCGGATCAGGTCCGGCCCACAGGGCGGCGTACGCGCGCTGCACGACCTCATCGAGGTGCGGGAGATCCTCGAGACGGCGCTCGTCGCCCAGGTCGCCCAGAACACCAGCCCGACCCGGCTCGACGCGCTGCGCGCCCTGGTCACCGCGATGCGCACGGACCTGGAGGCGGACCGCGCCTTCCACACGCTGCTCTACGAGTCCTGCGGCAACGACCTGGTACTCCAGCTGATCAACCTGTTCTGGCAGGTGTACCACCAGGTCGAACCGCTGCTCGGTACGCCGCGGGAGGACAAGGAGCTGATCGTGGCCAACCACCGCCGGATCGTCGACGCGCTGGCCGCCCACGACCCGGTCGCCGCTCAGGACGCGATGCGGCGACACTTCCACGACGTGAAGCAGCGGATCGCCCGCGCCGAGGCGGCGACCGGCACCGGCACCGGCACCGGCGACCCGACGGACGGCACAGCCTGACCCGGTCGGTCCCGCGACCGCGACGCCCTGCGGCCCGACGCCCGCACGAGCGGCGGGGAAGGGCCGGCGCCGGCACGCCTCCGAAGGAGGAGACGCGCCGGCGCCGACCCGCCGGTCAGCCGACCCGCTCCATCGGGAGCCAGAGCCCGAGCCGGCCCTGGATCGGCAGGCCACGGAGGCGGATCAGGTCGAGTTCGGTCGGGGTCAGCGCCCGCCGGTAGACCCGGACGTCGTCGAGCGTGCCGCGGAACCGGTCGACCCCGTCCACCCGCTGTCCGACGTGCAGGCCCTGCACCCCGAACTCCTTGCCATCGGTGACCGAGCCCGGCGGGCAGGTGGCCGAGGCGACGACCGCGCCGTCCACCCGCAGCACGAACTGTCCGGCGGAACGTTGCAGCACGACGTGGTGCCACTGCCCGTCGTTGTAGGCACCGGCCGACTGCACACTGACGTTGAACCGGTCGACCATGATGAGCGCCCGGATCCGGTTCGACGCCGGCTCCGCGCGCAGCCAGACCTGGGGGGTGGTGCCGCTGCCCGTCCGGTACGCCCAGAGCAGCGCGTGCGACCCGGTCGTCGCGGTGTACCGGAACCAGGTCATCATCGTGAAGTCGTCGCCGGCCACGTCGATCGAACGGTCGAACGGCACCTCGACCCGGTCGTCGACACCGTCGAGTTCGAGCCCGTTGCCGTAGCGTCCGGGTACCGTGCCCGCACCGCCCCGGACGTACGCGTCGTTGCGGTGGTGGGTCAGGTCCGGGGTCCGCGGGCCCGGTGCGGGCGGCCCGGGTATGCCCGGCGGGGTGCCGTTCGGGGTGGCCAGGTACGCCTCGTTGAACCGCGCCCAGCGGATCGACTCGTACGGCGTCGCGACGCCGGCCTCGTAGTAGAGCCCGATCTCGTCCGGGCCGAGCCGGACCAGGTCGGAGTAGGCGGCCGGCCCCCACCAGAAGACCTTGCCCTGCTGCCACGGCTGCCAGCTGCGACCCTCGTCGAAGGAGGAGCGGACCGCCATCGCCTCCCGGGCCACCGGGTGTGCGGGCGCGGAGAGCAGGATCCGGTTGGTCCGGTCGCCGGTGTCGGTGGCCCGCAGCCGCAGCGTCGCCGCCTGCACGTCCGGCAGGGCGAGGTCGATGGTGCGGAACGGCCGGTCGAACGTCTCACCCCCGTCGCTGCTGGTCGCGTACGCCCGGTGCCCCGGATCCGTACCGCGTTCCCGGGCCAGCGCGTAGACCCGGCCGTCGGTCAACTCGACGACCGTCACCTCCTGGGCGATGACCGTGCCGTCGGAGTACGAGCCCTCGGCACCGATCTGCCAGGTCTCGCCGCCGTCGTCGCTGTACAGCAGGTGGGTGCCGTAGCGGTGCGGCCCGACGCCGTCGTACGTCTCGTGGCTCGCGCCGACGACGAGGCGGCCGGCGTGCGGGCCCCGGGTGAGCTGGATGCCGTGCATCGGGCCGGTGGCGTACCAGAAGTTCCACTCCGGACGCTTGCCCTCGGTCATCTCCCGGGGCGCCGACCAGGTGACCCCGTCGTCGTCGCTGACCTGCACGTACGGGTCCCGGTCGCAGCCGTTGGGGCAGGGCTGCGGACCGTTGTGCGTGCTGACCAGGACGATCCGGCCGGTCCGCCGGTCGACGATCGGCACCGGGTTGCCGTGCGTGGAGCCGTTGCCCTCGGAGACCACCTGCAGCGGCCCCCAGGTCCGGCCGCCGTCGAAGGAGCGCCGCAGCACCAGGTCGATGTCGCCGTCGTCGCCGCAGTCGGCGACCCGTGCCTCGGCGAAGGCGAGCACCAGCCCGTTGCCGGCCTCGACGACGGCGGGGATCCGGAAGCAGGCGTAGCCGAGGCTGCGCTGGGCGAACAGCACCTGTTCGTCGAGGTACGGCGCCGGGCCGGCAGCCGGCCCGGCGGCCGAGGTGCTCGCCGGCCGGGTGGTCGGCGACTCCGGCGCGGCGGCGGCCGGCCCGCCCAGCGGTACCACGAACAGCCCGGCACTGAGCGCGGCGAGCACGCGTCGGCCGGCTTCGCGGCGAGAGCGGGGAACGGTACGGAACGCACGGCCCGGGCGGCGGCCCGGCGGCTTCTTCTCAGGCGCGTGGATCATGTCGTGCCCTTCGGAGAGGAAACAGGTGTCGGTCATCCTATGTCGGACGTGGGATGTCCACTACCCAGAGCGGCGTCGGAGGACGACCCGCTTGACGATCAGGAGACGTCTGCTTAACGTCTCGGTGACATAGGACATCCTATGTCTAGAGAAGGGACTACCGAGCATGACCGCACATCCGCGGCGCTGGGCCCTGGCCGCGACCGGCGTCGCCCTGGTCCTCGCCGCCACCGTCACCGCGAGCGTCCCCGCGGTGGGAGCCCGCCCCTCCTGCGCGACCTCGGTGCCGTACACCTCCGGTGCCGAGGGGTACAACGCGTTCCGGATCCCGGCCGTCATCGCCACCCGCTCCGGTGCGCTGCTCGCCTTCGCCGAGGGGCGGCTGGCCGGGCTCGCCGACGCCGGCAACATCGACACGGTGGTGAAGCGCTCCACCGACGGAGGCTGCACCTGGGGTCCGCTGCGGGTGGTCCACGACAGTGGTCCCGACACCGCCGGAAACCCCGCCCCGGTGCGCACCACCGACGGCCGGATCGTGTTGCTCACCACCTACAACGCCGGTACGGCGACCGAGGCGATGATCCTGCGTGGCGAGGTCACCGCCGAGCAGAGTCGACGGGTCTTCGTCCAGTACAGCGACGACGAGGGCGTCACCTGGACCGC
Organism: Plantactinospora sp. B24E8; assembly: GCF_039871735.1. Taxonomy (NCBI): domain Bacteria; kingdom Bacillati; phylum Actinomycetota; class Actinomycetes; order Micromonosporales; family Micromonosporaceae; genus Plantactinospora; species Plantactinospora sp. B24E8. Next base: position 60,008 of record NZ_JBDPMH010000024.1, on the reverse strand, counting down.
GCCCCGGGAGATCACCGCCGACGCCAAGCTGCCGAACTGGCGCTGGTACGCCACCGGGCCCGGGCACGCCATCCGACTCACCCGGGGTACGCACGCCGGGCGTCTGGTGGTCCCGGCCAACCACTCGATCGCGCCGCCCGCCGGCTCACCCGACCTCGGCTCCGAGGCGAAGTACTACGGCGGGCACTCGCTCTACAGCGACGACAACGGCGGGACCTGGCGGATCGGGTACGTCGACGACAACACCGACGGCTACGTCAACGTCAACGAGACGACGGCTACCGAACTGCCGGACGGGCGAATCTACCTCAACACCCGGGAGCACAACGGCACCGCGCCAGGAAACCGCGCGGACGCGTACAGCGCCGACGGCGGCGCGAGCCTGACCGTCCCGTTCCGTCCGCAGGCCACCCTGGCCGGGCCGGTGGTGCAGGGCAGTGTCCTGCAACTGACCGGCCGGAACGCTCCGCTGGTCTACTCCGGACCGGCGGACCCGACCAGCCGGGCCGCGTTGACGTTGCGGGTCAGCCACGACCGGGGCGTCACGTTCGAACCGGCCCTGGCCCTGTCGGGTCTGCCGGCCGCGTACTCCGATCTTGTCCAGCTCGACAGCGCCACCCTCGGCGTGCTGTACGAGACCGGGGACTTCGGCGCCAACGAGACGATCACGTTCCGCCGGGTCCCGGTACGCGACCTGACCTGACCGAGGTTCGTCGTCCCGGATGGCGGAACACGGTCGTGTCCGCCATCCGGGACGCCCCGTCAGCCTCGGCCCAGCCGGGCGAGGCGCTCGCGTACCCCGGCGAAATGCGCCCGCATCGCCGCCTCGGCCGCCGGCCGGTCCCCCGTGATCACCGCGGTGTAGATGTCCCGATGCTTGCGGGCGACGTCTGCCGGCGCCTCGTCCGGCGGCCCCAGGTCGTCGCCGAGCTGGTGGTAGACCTCCCAGAACGCGCCGAGGAGCTGGCCCACCAGCGGGTTGCCCAACGGGCGGTAGAGCACGTCGTGGAAGAGCCGGTCGGTTTCCGGGGTAACGGCGCCGACACGCGCCTCCGCCTCCATCCGCTCGATCAGTTCGCGAGCTGGTGTGAGCCGTCCGACCAGGTCGTCGCCGCCGTGCCCGTCGATCAGGCGCTGGGCCAGCCCGCTCTCCAGGATCTCCCTGATCTCGATCAGGTGACCGAGGTGGTTGCGCTCCTCCTGCAGCGTGATCCGGCTGTGGAAGGCCAGCTCGTCAACGAGGCCGCTGAGCGACATCCGGCCGACGAACATGCCGAAGCCGTGCCGGATCTCGACGATGCCGAGGGCCTGGAGGACCTTGAGCGCCTCCCGGACCGAGTTGCGGCCGATGCCCAACTCCTCCATCAACTCGGACTCGGTGGGCAACGGGTCGCCGGCGGTCAGGCCACGTTCCAGGATCAGGACCTTGACCGCCTCCTGGACCTCGACCGCCCGGCTGAGCCGACGGCGCCGAACGACAGGACCGGCGTGCGCCGGTTCGGGGGGAGGCCCGGCGGCACCGCGACGCTGGCGCCCATCCTGAAACACCACGGACATCTCCTGGACGTTGGCCCTTGACCGACGGCGACGCCGGCCCCTAGCCTCCCACTATACCGGACATGGGATGTAGGACGTCCAATGTCAGCACCGCCACCCCACTTCGATGGCAATCCAGGAGGCATAGTGAGCGACCCGGTTTCCCGGCGCGTCCTCAGCCGCCGTGACTTCTTGCGCTACAGCGGGACGTTGGGCACCGCCGCGGCCATCTCCGCGACGGTCTCCGCGTGCAGCGGCCCCGCCTCGACCGGCTCGGCCGGTGCCGGCGCCGACAAGGACCTCGTCACCGCCGTCATCGGCTACGGCAACAACCAGAGCTGGGACCCGACGATGACGGCGTCCGCCTTCTCCATGGCCGCCAACAACCACATCTACGAGGGTCTGGTCGACACCGACCCGATCACCCGGGAACCCTACCCGGCGCTCGGCACCGCGCTGCCGTCCGACCTCGCCGCCACCACCTGGCGTTTCACCCTCCGGGCCGGCGCCAAGTGGCACGACGGCCAGCCGGTCACCGTCGACGACGTACTCTTCAGCTTCGAGCGGGTCCTCGACCCGGCCGCGAACGTGCTGGTCCGCTCCTTCTTCGGCGCCTGGCTGCAGGAGGTACGCAAGGTCGACGAGAGCACCGTCGAGCTGGTCTTCAAGTTCCCGTTCCCGGACGCGCTGCGACGCCTGACGATCGCCAAGATCATGCCGAAGCACGTCTTCGGCGCGCCCGGCGGCTGGGACGCCGCGAAGTCCGGCACGGCGATCGGCTCCGGCCCGTACCGGATGGTCGCGCACAACCCGACCTCCAACACCACCTTCGAGGCGTTCGCCGACTACAACGGACCGCGTAGGCCGACCGTCAAGCGGATGAACTGGCTGTCTATCGTGGACGCCTCCGCCCGGGTGGCCAAGATCTCCGGCGGCCGCGCCGAGGCGCAGATCGCCGACAACATCCCGTACGCCAACATCGACCAACTACGCGACGGTGGCCTGACGGTCGAGGGCGGCAAGGGCATGAACCACATGTTCCTGATGTTCAACACCGCCCAGCAGCCGTTCGACGACGTGCGGGTGCGCCAGGCGCTGCTGTACGCCATCGACACCCAGAAGATGATCGACGTCGCGCTCAAGGGGCACGGTGCGCCGGCCACCAGCTTCCTCAACGCCGAGAACCCGTCGTACGCCCGGGCGAAGACCGTCTACAGCCACGACCCGGACAAGGCGAAGGCGCTGCTCGCGGCGGCCGGGGTGAACGACCTGAAGGTCACCCTGATGGCGGTGAACGTCAGCTGGATCGCCGACTGCCTGCCCACCATCGCCAACTCCTGGTCGGCCATCGGGGTACAGACCACCCTGGAACCGCAGGACACCGCCGCGCTGTTCACCAAGATGGACCAGTCGCAGTCGTACCAGGTGGTGGCCGCGGCGTCCAACCCGAACCAGTTCGGCCTGGACGCCGACCTGATCCTGCGCTACAACTACACGTCCGGCGGCACCTGGATGAAATACACCAAGTGGGACGCCAGCCCGGCGGCGAAGAACCTCTTCGACCTCATGGACCGGGCGGCCCAGCAGCCCGACCCGGCCCGCAAGCTCCAACTCGTGCACCAGTACCTGGACCTCGTCGCGGAGCAGGCGGTGCTCTACCCGGTCGTGCACACCGAACTGATGACCGCCTGGGACCCGAAAAAGCTCACCGGCGTACGCCCGCAGGCGTACCCCGGAATCACCCTGCTGCAGTCACAGCGCGTCTGACCCGGCGCGGCGCCGGCCCCGGCCGTCGCCGCCGCCCACCCCCGAACCGGCCGACCCAGGAGTCACCCCGTGGCAGTCATCGCCAGAATGCTGGTGCGCCGCACACTCATCCTGATCCCGCTGCTGCTGGGCGTCATCCTCTTCGTCTTCCTCGTGATGCGGTTCTCGGACAACAAACCCGAGTACGCCTACTTCCAGGGCGCCAACCCGACCCCGGAACAGCTGCACCAGTTCCGGGCCGAGAACGGCCTGCTCGACCCGCTGCCCGTACGCTACCTGCGGTTCGTCGGCGACCTGCTGCACGGCGACCTGGGCACCAGCGTGCTGACCAAGGCCCCGGTACTCGACTCGGTGCTCACCGCCCTGCCGCTCACCCTGCAACTGACCTTCCTCGGGCTGGCCGTCGCGATCGTCCTCTCGCTGGTCCTCGGGGTCACCGCGGCGATCTTCCGGGACCGCTGGCCGGACCAGCTCATCCGGCTCGTGTCGCTGGTCGGCGTCGCCGCACCGGCGTTCTGGCTGGCCCTGCTGATGATCCAGTGGCTGGCCGTCGACCGGGGTTGGTTCCCCACCAGCGGCTACATCAACCCCGCCGACTCGTTCACCGGCTGGCTCCGCTCGCTCACCCTGCCGGCGCTCTCCCTGTCGCTGCCGGTCGCCGCACAGCTCACCCGGATCATCCGTACCTCGATGGTCGAGGAACTCGACAGGGACTACGTCCGCACCGCAATCGGCAGCGGGCTGCCGCCGATCGTGGTGATCGGCCGCAACGTCCTGCGCAACGCGCTGATCAACCCGTTGACCGTACTCGGCCTGCGGGTCGGCTACCTGCTCGGCGGCGCGGTGGTCATCGAGACCATCTACTCGCTGCCCGGCATGGGACAACTCATGATCAACGCCGTCCGGGACGGCGACCCGGCCGTCGTACAGGGCGTGGTGCTGACCATCGCCACCGGCTTCGTGGTGGTGAACCTGGTCGTCGACCTCCTCTACCTGCTGGTCAACCCCCGAATCAGGAGCGCCGCGTGACACCCGACGACACGACCGAGACGGCGGCCGGCGGCGGGCCGGCCGGCACCGGACGCGACACCCGCCCGCGCGGGATGCGCCCCGGGCTGGCAGGACGGCTGTCCCGGCCCGGCATCCGGTTCCGCCGACTCGGCCCGCCCTCGTGGATCTCCATCGCCGTGCTGGCCGTGGTCGCCCTCGCCGCGCTCCTGGCACCGCTGATCGCGCCGCACTCGCCGTACGTGCAGGAGATCTCCGGCGGCGGTCCGAGCGCGACGCACTGGATGGGCCTGGACAGCGCCAACCGGGACATCCTCACCCGACTGCTCTACGGCGCACGCTGGTCACTGCTGATCGGCCTCGGCGCGACCGCCATCGCACTGGTCGTCGGGGCGGTGGTCGGCGCGGTCGCGGCCACCTCCCGCCGCGCCGTCGACGAGGCGCTGATGCGCGGGCTGGACGTGGTGATGGCGTTCCCCGGGATCGCGCTCGCCGCCGTCCTCGTCGCGGTCTTCGGCGGCGGCGTCGGCGTACTGGTGCTGGCCATCGCGTTCCTCTACATGCCGTCCGTGGCCCGGGTGGTACGCGCCAACGTCCTGGCCCAGTACGGCGAGGACTACGTCGCCGCCGAACGGGTCATCGGGGCCCGCACGCCACACATCCTGGTCAGACACGTCGCCATCAACTGCGCCGCGCCGATCCTGGTCTTCTGCACCGTGATGGTGGCCGACGCGATCGTCTTCGAGGCGTCCCTGTCCTTCATCGGCGCCGGCGTACGCCCACCCGCCCCTTCCTGGGGCAGCGTCATCGCCGACGGCCGCAACATGGTGCTGCTCGGCGGCTGGTGGGCCACCGTCTTCCCCGGGCTGCTGATCCTGCTCACGGTGCTGGCGTTGAACGTCCTCGCCGAAGCTGTCTCGGATGCCTGGGCCGCGCCGGCCGCCCGCCGCGCCGAGCCCGTCCGCCAGGGCGAGGACGTGGACGTGCTGGAGCAGGCCCGGCCCGGCTTTGCAGAGATCACCCCGCTGCCCGGGCTCGCCGAGGCGGCCCGCCGGATCGCCGAACGCGCCCGCCCGCTCCCACAGGGCGAGCCGATCCTGCGGGTGAACGGACTGGCTGTCGGCTTCGACGGCCGACACGACGACGTGGACATCGTGGCGGGCATCTCCTTCGACGTACGCCCGGGCGAGGTACTCGGCCTGGTCGGCGAGTCCGGCTGTGGCAAGTCGTTGACCGCGCTGACCGTCATGGGGCTCCAGCCGCGCGGCGCCCGGGTCCGGGGCGAGATTCGCTTCGACGGTCAGGACCTGCTCACCCTCTCCCCCGCCGCCCGGCGCCGGTTGCTCGGCCACCACATGGCGATGATCTACCAGGACGCGCTCTCCTCGCTGAACCCGGCGATGACCATCCGGGCGCAGTTGAAGCAGGTCGTCCGCCGGGGCGGTCGACGCAGCCCGACTGAGCTGCTGGAACTGGTCGGGCTCGACCCGGCCCGTACCCTCTCCGCCTACCCACACGAGCTCTCCGGTGGCCAGCGGCAACGGGTCCTGATCGCGATGGCACTCTCCCGCGACCCACGACTGATCATCGCCGACGAACCGACCACCGCGCTGGACGTGACCGTGCAGGCGCAGGTGATCCAACTCCTGCTCCGGCTCCGGACCGAACTCGGCTTCGCCCTGATCCTCGTCTCACACGACCTCGCCCTGGTCGCGGACGTCACCGACCGGGTGGTGGTGATGTACGGCGGCCAGATCGTCGAGAGTGGTGTCACCGCGACGCTGGTCGGCGCGCCCGCGCACCACTACGCCCGGGGACTGCTCGGCGCGGTGCTGTCGCTGGAAGCCGGCGCCGACCGGCTGACCCAGATCCGCGGCGTGGTCCCGTCCCCGGCGGACTTCCCCGCCGGGTGCCGGTTCGCCGACCGCTGTCCGATGGCCGCCGAGGTCTGTCGGGTCGAGTCGCCCCGGCTGGTCGGCTCCCTGGATCACGCGGTCGCCTGCCACCATCCGGCCCTGGCGGTCCCGACCCCAGACGTGGACCACGAACCCCCGGACACCGCCGCGTCCGTGCCGACCAGCCGGACGGAGGTCCGATGACCGCGCCACACCCCGCCGCCGCCCTGGTGGAACTCGCAGACGTACACGTCGTACACCGGGCCCGTTCCGGCGGTCTGTTCCGGCGTGACCGCGTCCACGCGCTCACCGGGACGGACCTCCGGATCGACCCCGGTGAGACCGTCGGAGTGGTCGGCGAGTCCGGCTGCGGCAAATCCACCCTGGCGAAGGTCGTGGTCGGGCTCCAGCCGCCGACCTCCGGCACGGTCCGCTTCGCCGGCCAGGACCTCTGGTCGATGTCGCCCTCGACCCGGCGGTCGACGGTCGGCGCCAGCACCGGAATGGTCTTCCAGGATCCGTCCACCGCGCTCAACCGGCGGCTGCCGATCCGGCAGGTGCTCCGCGACCCGCTCGACGTACACCGGTGGCGAACGCCGCAGGACCGGGAGGAGCGGGTCCGGGAGCTGCTCGACCTGGTGGGGCTGCCGGCAAGCGTGGCCAACCGGCTGCCCAGCCAGGTCTCCGGCGGGCAGCGGCAGCGGGTGGCGATCGCCCGGGCCCTGGCGCTACGCCCGCGGCTGCTGGTCGCCGACGAGCCGACCAGCGCGCTGGACGTCTCGGTACGGGCCCAGATCCTCAACCTGCTGCTCGACCTCAGGGAACAGCTCAACCTGGCGATGATCTTCGTCTCGCACGACATCCAGACGGTACGCCGGATGAGCGACCGGGTGGTGACGATGTACCTCGGCCGGATCGTCGAACAGCTGCCAGCCCGTTCGCTCCCGCACGGCGCCCGCCACCCGTACACCCGGGCACTCTTCTCCGCCACCCCGGGTCTGCTCTCCCCGATCGACCCGATCCCGCTGACCGGGCCGGTGCCGTCGGCGACCCGACCGCCGAGCGGCTGCCCCTTCCGTACCCGGTGCTGGCGGGCGGACGACCACTGCGCCGCCGAACTGCCGGCCGCCGAAGCCGGCCGCGACGGGCGCCTCCACCGGTGTCATCACCCCGTGCTCGACGGCACGACCGACCGCGAACTGATCAGCCAAGCCCAGGAGCGTCCATGACCACCGCCCCCCTGTCCGGCGTCGTCCCCCCGGTGTGCACCCCCCTCACCCCCGACCTCGAGGTGGACACCGGCTCACTGACCCGGTTGGTGGACCACCTGCTCGACGGCGGCGTCGACGGACTCTTCGTACTCGGCTCGACGTCGGAGGTCGCCTTCCTCCCGGACGCGGACCGCGGGATCGTGCTCGACACGGTGCTCGGACACGTCGCCGGCCAGGTGCCGGTACTGGCCGGTGTCATCGACATGACCACACCCCGGGTCCTCGACCACGCGCGGGTTGCGGTCGAGGCCGGCGCGTACGGGCTGGTGGTCACCGCCCCCTTCTACACACGTACCCACCCCAACGAGATCCTGCTGCACTTCCGGACGGTCGCCGACCGGACGGGGACTCCCGTTTACGCGTACGACCTGCCGGTGTCGGTGCACCAGAAACTCGGCCCGGAGCTGCTGCTGGAACTGGCGGCGGAGGGCACCCTCGCCGGGGTCAAGGACTCCAGTGGCGACGACGGTGGGCTGCGGGACGTGATCCTGCGCCGCCGGGACCAGGACCTCAACGCCTTCGCCGTGTTCACCGGCTCGGAGCTGACCGTCGACTCGGCACTCTGGATGGGGGCCGACGGGGTCGTACCGGGGCTGGGCAACGTCGACCCGCACGGCTACGTACGGCTCTACCAGGCCGCCGCCCGCGGTGACTGGGCGAGCGCGCGGAAAGAGCAGGAACGGCTGTTCCGCCTCTTCCGGCTGGTGAACGCCGGCGGCCCGCGGATGGGACGCGGCTCCTCGGCGCTCGGCGCGTTCAAGGCCGCCCTGCACCTGCGCGGGATCATCGCCCACCCGACCACCGCGCTCCCGCAGCTTCCGCTGGACAGCATGGAGATCGCCCAGGTCGGCAAGCATCTGGCCGACGCCGCCCTGCTCTGACCGTGCGGGTGACGCCGGTCAGGGAGTCGGCTGGGCGATGACGGCGGGCGGAACCGGGACTCAACGCTCGGCGTTGTCGGTGCGCGGCCGGGCGCCGGCGATGAACCCGTCGAGCGCCGGCCCGTGCAGCACGCCGCCGGGCAGCGGATCGCGCAGCGCCCGTGCCGCCAGGCGGGTCACGGGTAGCCGGTGCGGGCGCGGCGCCGCGACGAGCACCACGTTGCCGTACCGCCGGCCGCGTAGCATCCGGCGGTCGGCGACGACACACACGTCCGCGAAGACCGCCCGCAGGGTGGCCGCCTGTATCCGGGTGAGGGCCAGGGGTGGCAGGTCCGTGACGTTGACCAGGTAGATGCCGTCCGGTCGCAGTACCCGGGCGACCTCGGCGGCGAACGCCACGGTGGCCACGTGCGGCGGCATCCGGGCCGCCCGGTAGATGTCGGCGAGCACCAGGTCGTACGCGCCGGCGGGGGCGGCGGTGACCGCCTCCCGGGCGTCGGCGACGTGTACGTCGACACCGGCTGGTCGGGGTGGCAGGTCGCGTCCCACCAGTTCGACCACGGCCGGGTCCCGCTCGACGACCACCTGCGCCGAACCAGGCCGGGTCGCGGCGACATATCGGGGCAGCGTCAGTGCGCCGCCGCCGAGGTGCAGCACGTCCAACGGATCACCGGTCGGCGCGGCGAGCTCGGTCACGGTGGCCATTCGGCGGACGTACTCGAAGTGCAGGTACGTGGGATCGGCGAGATCCACGTACGACTGCTCGACGCCACCGGCCAGGAGCGTGCGGCCGGTGGGCCGGGCCGGGTCGACGACCAGCTCGAGCCGGTCGTCGGATGCCTCCATGACCAGGCAGGCTAGTCCACCCGCCCGTGCCGCATCCCACCCGCCTGGTGGCGGAGGACGTGTCCCTCGCGCCTGGCGCCCGACGCGGCGAGCCGGAACTCTTCGGTCCGGGGGCCGCGCTCAGAGGCGGCCCCGGGCGGTCCTGGTGCGGTGGGCCGTTCCCGTCGGGTCGGCGTCGAAGAGGGATCGCCATTCGATGGCCTGCCGGTGCGTCGGGTTGCCGGCGAGGGTCGCCGCGTGCAGTCCGGTGGCGTCCAGCAGCCGTCGGAGTTGCCGCCACTGGTCGAACGACAGCTCCAGGTACACCAGTGACGGCAGGTCGGCCAGGTCGGCCAGTACGGCCAGGTCGGCCAGTACGGCCAGGTCGGCCAGTACGGCCAGGTCGGCCACGTCGGCGCTGGCGAGGGACAGACCGTGCAGGTTCGGGACGGTCCGCAGCGGCGTCAGGTCGCTCGGCGCGGCATTCTGGGTCAGACCCAGCGAGCGCAGCGTCGGGTGGCCGGCCAGTGGGGCCAGGTCCGACCCGGGGTGCACCAGGAGGTGCTCCACCGGAAGCTCCCGCAGCGGTACGAGGTCCGCCGGGGCGGTCATCGACAGCGAACGCAGCCGGCGCAACCCGGCGAGCTCGGCGGTGTTCACCCGGCCGTAGTACAGACGAAGTTCCTGTACGTCCGGCAGCTGCCGTAGCGGTTCGAGGTCGATCTCACCGCCGCGTCCTTCCAGCCGCAGGTCGGATCGCCGGACGACCGGACCCGGCCGGCCAGCCAGCACGGCGGTGACCGGCTCGGCCACGTACCCGGGCCGGGTGCTCCAGTCGACGCCTGCCGTGATGACCTGGCCCGGCCGGCCGTGACGGGCCGGTGCGAGGTCGACCACGAGGAAGTTGCCGCCGGCGTCGTCGGCGATCGGGATCCACCCGGGGTGACCGCTCGCCCGGGGGACCGTGTCGGCCGGGTCGGCCTCGAGGACGACCCGGTCCCACCCGCCCGGCCAGGAGTTCTCCGCCGGGACCGAGGTCATCCGGTACCCGACGAGTGGCTGGAGCGGTTCGTCGAACTGATCGACCCTTGGTCACCTCGACGAACCCGGCTCGTCACCACCGGTCTCACCTGTCCTGGACGGGCACCAAGCCGCCCGTCCAGGACAGGCGGTGCTCAGGAGGCGGTGCACACCGGGGTCAGGCCGGTGGCCGTCCCGGTGCCCTGGAAGCCGAACTCGGTGGTCTGGCCGGCGTTGACCGAGCCGTTGTAGCTGACGTTGCTGAACTGCACGGTGCCGCTGGTGCCGGAGCGGTTGGCGTTCCAGGTGTTGGTCACGGTGGCCCCGGACGGCAGGGTGAGCCGGACGTTCCACCCGGTGATCGGTGCGGAGCCGGCGGTGACCCGCACGGTGGCGACGAAGCCGCCGGTCCAGGAGTTCAGCGACACCGTGGCCGAGCAGCCGGTGGTCGGAGTCGGCGGGGTGGTCGGCGACACCGGCGGTGTCGTCGGGGTGGCCGGCGGGGTCGTCGGGGTGCCCGGCGGTGTCGTCGGGTCGGTCGAGACGTCGCGGCCCTTGTTCAGCTCGTCGAGGACCGCGTGGTAGGCGGCCTTCTTCTGGTAGTTCCCGCTGCCGCCGGTGAACAGCAGGCCCCGTTCCGAGGATCGCCACGACTCGCTGTCGGCGATGCCCCAGACGGTGATGCCGGTGCACCTCGCGACGTTCAGGCAGGCCCGGACGACCTTGCGGTAGTTCTCCGCCTGGCCGGCGCCGATGTCGTTGTTGCTCAGGTCGTCGTCGATGTCGAGCTCGGTGATGTGCACCTCGACGCCGAGGTCGGCGAAGCGCTGGATGTTGGCCTGCAGGTCGGTGGTGATGATGCTGTTCGGGTTGTCGTTGAAGTGCGCCTGGAACCCGACGCAGTCGATGTACTGCCGGTAGGTGCGGACGATGTCGTACAGCGCGTTGGCCTTGCGGTTCTGGGTGCCGCCCTGGACCGTCAGGCCCTCGACGTCGTAGTCGTTGATGCAGAGCTTCGTGGTCAGCCCGCCGGCCTGCACGACCTGCTTGGCCCGGATGAACGAGTCCCGGATGACGTCGGTGTCGCCGGCGTCGAAGAAGTCACCGTCGCCGTTCGCGTCCCGGTTCATGGTGTGTGGCCACTGGTTCCGGCGCCGGCCGGTGTTGTTGTCCTCCAACGCCTCGTTGACGACGTCCCAGTACGCGATCCTGCTGCCCCAGCGGTTGATGGCGTTGCCGATGAAGGTGTTCAGCGTCGCCTGGCTGGCACCCTGCAACGCGCCGGCCTGCGAGTGCCACACCAGGGTGTGACCACGGACCAGCATGTTGTTGCTCTGAGCATGGTTGACCAGGGTGTCCGCGCCGCCGGTGTTCTGCAGCCCTCCGCTCGAGGTGGCGATCCTGTCCGGCTTCATGTCGTTCTCGGGAGTCAGCTGGCTGAACTCCTGACCGACGATGGAGGTGAGTCGGTTGGGTGAGGCGGCGACGCCGAAGAACAGCCCGGCGTTGGCGGCCGCGGCCCGCAGCGTGGTCTCGGCCGCGGCCGCCGTGCCGACGGACTGGATCGTCACGGTGCCGCCGACGAGCAACAGCACCGCCGTCGGCAAGGCGATTCTGGTGGTTCTCCTACGCTGTCTCAGGCTGCTGTCCACCGGACCTCCTCGATACCCACCGCTTGATAGATGGCCATGCATGTCATCAGAAAGGGCCAGTATCGGAACGGGCCAGCCACGCTGTCAACAACTTCCGGAAATGCTCCGGTAACCACCACGGGGCCGAGCAGTCGCCGCAAACATGTTTGTCCAGGTGGGACACCAGCTCGGCCAGGCCGTCCGACGTGGGCATGAGGACGAGGCGCGATCGCGTCCGTCGTCGCCGCCACAGGTACCGGAAATTCGACCGGGCGACGCTGTCGCGCACCCCGATCCTGACCGACCGTACGCGGCCCTCGGACGGCGGCCCGAACCCCGGCATTCGGCGCCCCAACACCCGACGTTCGGGTGGGTGAGCGTCAGCGGAAACTTCGGTGAACTGGGGCGTCTCGAGTTGTCGGGTGTGGAGCGGCTGCTGCAGGGTTGGCGGCCGACCGCTGTTCCCTCCCCCGACGGAAGTGCTTGCCGTGCGCGTGATGGCGTTTCTCGCCGCCCTGGTGGCCATGCTTGTCGTCCCCGCCCCGGCGCAGGCACACGTCCAGGTGACCACGGTCGCGGTCGACCTGCGCGGCCAGGGCGACGACCTCGTGGCTGTCGTCGACCTGGAGTACGACGTCCTCGCCCGGTTGCTGGGCCTCGACGGAGTCCTGGGGCCGGACGCGGTCGGCGTCGACGGCGTGGACGGCGCGGCCGCCGAGGTGCCGACCGAGCTACGACGCAGATCGCTGGACGCGCACGCGGGCGACGTGGCGGCGTACGTCGGCGAGCGGTTGCTCCTTCGCCGCAGCTCGATCGGGTGTACCGCCGAGGACAACGCCCGCGTCGAACTCGCCGATTCCGGCGCGGTGCGGGTCGGGCTCGCCTACGGCTGCCCGGCGTCCGGTGCGCTCACCGTCCGCAGCGACATCTTCCGCGCCTCGGACGGCGTCGTCGACGACACGACCACGTTGGTGGCCTACGACATCGACGGCCACCGTGGGTCCAGGTTGCTCGACCCCGCCCGGACCAGCTTCACGGTGGGTCGCGGCGGTCTGCTCGGCGAGATCCCCCGGTTCGTCCGGCTCGGGGCGGAGCACCTGCTGTTCGGACTCGACCACCTGCTGTTCCTGCTGGCACTGCTGCTGGGCGCGAAGCGGCTGCGCGACGTCGTCGAGGTGGCCACGGCCTTCACGCTCGCCCACTCGGTGACCCTGGTGCTGGCCGCGGTCGGCTGGGTCAGCGTGCCCGGGTGGATCGTCGAGCCGCTCATCGCGCTGTCGATCGCGTTCGTCGCGGTCGACAACCTGCTCTCGCCGAGGACGACCCATCGGCTGCCCGTGGTCTTCGGTTTCGGGTTGCTGCACGGGCTCGGTTTCGCGGGCGCGCTCCGCGTCGACGGGCCGCTGTCGGTCTCGACGCTGACCGGCCTGGTCTCGTTCAACGTCGGCATCGAACTCGTCCAGTTGGCGGTCATCGGGCTCGTCTTCCCGGGGCTGCTGTTCCTACGCAGGGCGGCGACCACGCCGGCCGCCACTCGCGTCCTCACGCTCGGCACCGTCGCGGCGACCGTCGCCGTCGCCGGGGCCGGTCTGGTCTGGTTCGTCGAACGTACGCCGATCCTGACCTGACACCTGTCCAAACCCCCACTGCGAAGGATCCCGATGTCCTCGTTACCGTGGACACGCGCGCGCCTGCGCGTCGTCCTGTACACCACCACGCTGGGGCTCGCCGCCAGCGTGGTGGCGGGCCCACTCACCTCGTACGTGGCGTACGCGATCGACCCGCCGGAGGCCACCGTCGGCGGCGTCGTGTACGTCGACGCCAATCACGACGGCGTCCGCAGCGACGGCGAGGCCGGTCTGGCCGGCGTCCGGGTCTCCGACGGCACGGTCACCACCACGACCGCGGCCGACGGCAGCTACTCGCTGACGATCTCGACCGACCGCCGCACCACCGACATCGTGTGGGCCACCCAGCCCCGCGGCTACCGGTTCGGCCTCGACGAGTTCAAGGAGCCCAGGTTCTGGGCCAACCTCGGCCAGCTCGCCGACGGCGCGACGCCCACGGCGGACTTCGCCCTGGAACGCGACCGGATCTCCGACGGGGACCGGTTCTCCTGGGCGAACATCGCCGACCCGCACGTCAACGCGCAGCTGCCCGACCAGATCCGGGAGATCAACTCCACGGGCACCGACCTGCGGTTCATCGCGGTCAGCGGCGACCTCACCAACGACGCCAGCCAGGGGCAGTTCGACACGTACCGTCGGGGCGCCCAGCAGTCGGATGTCGGGGTGTGGCCGGCCGTCGGCAACCACGAGTACGCGGGCGGGTCGGCGTACGCCGACAAGATCGACAACTACCGCCGGAACGTCGGGCCGGAGTGGTACTCGTTCAACTACGGCAACCGGCACTTCGTGGTGCTGGAGAACAACGGCTCGGCGCCGTTCGACGAGGAGTTGGCGTGGCTCAGGGACGACCTCGCCGCCAACGTTCCGCTCGACCGCAACCCGCACGACACCATCGAGGTCGTCGTCCTCACCCACCAGCCGATGAACGTGCCGTTCGGCTCGCCGTCGACGTACGACGCCTTCGGTGACGTGCTCGAGCAGTACCGGGCGCAGCTGATCCTGGTCGGCCACGAGCACTCCAACCACGTCGAGAACAACTCGGCGTTCGCCTCGACCGCCAAGCACATCCAGACCGTGTCGAGCTCGTACACGATCGACAACGCACCCCGCGGCTTCCGCTACATCCACATGGCGGGCCCGGACTTCGACAACCCGTTCCGGATGTACGGCGAGAACGAGCACCTCACCATCGTCAGCCCCGCGCCGGGGTCGACCGTGCCGGCGGCGAGGTTCCCGGGCATCCAGGTCAACGCCTACGACACCGGCGACGAGGTCGTCTCGGCGAGCTACCGGATCGACGGCGGCACGAAGTGGCTGCCGTTGGGCCACAGCGGCGAGTTCACCTGGCGGAGCGACCTGCCGAAGAACCTGCGGAAGGTCGGCAGGCACCGCCTCGACGTGCAGGTGGTCGACGCGGCGGGCAAGACCTGGACCCGGTCGGCGGACTTCACCCTCACCCACGAGCCGGCGCTCAAGCCGGTCGCCGGCGGCGACTGGGACCAGCACCACGGCAACGAGGCCCACTCCGGTGTCGCGCCGGCGCAGGAGGCCGGCCGCCGCCTGGCCTGGAGCTTCCGTACCGAGGGCACCTTCCTCACCGGGTCGCCGGTCATCCACGACGGCGTCGTCTACGCCGGCACCCGTGACGAGAACGGCGACGGCAACAGCCGGATCCACGCCGTCCGGCTCACCGACGGCAAGGAGCTGTGGAGCTTCACGGTGCCGCAGTCGATCCACGGCAGCCTCGCCTACGGTGACGGCCTGATCTTCGCGCCGACGCTCGGCTCGGAGCTCTACGCCGTCGACGGGAAGACCGGCAAGCTCCGCTGGAAGGCCGTGCCCGAGCAGGCGCCGGCCCCGAACAACCAGCGCACCTACGGCTACTACTCGCCGGCTGTCTCCGGTCACACCGTGCTCTGGCCGTACCAGACCCGGTTCGGCATCGGCAGTCAGGGCGTTCTCAAGGCGCTCGACACCCGGACCGGACGGCAGCTCTGGGCCTCCCCGATGTCCGGCGCGACCATGAGCGACGGCACCCCCGCCGTCATGGACGGCACGGTGTACGTCGGCAACGAGACCGCCGACCGGGTGCTCGCCTACGACCTGGCCACCGGCGCCCGCAAGTGGACCGGCACCGAGTCGCTCGGCAGCTGGCAGGACGGCGTACCGACCGCGGCCGAGGGCAGGGTCTTCATCGGCGCCAACAACGGCATCGTCGCCCGGGACGCCAGGACCGGCGCGACGCTCTGGACCTACCGGAGCCCGCGCTCCTCGCTGGTCTCGAGCGGCTCGACGCCGAGCGCCGCGGCCGTCCGCCACGGCGTCGTCTACATGGGCTTCCCGAGCGGTGCCGTCGTCGCCCTCGACGCCGCGACCGGCAACGTCGTCTGGGAGCGGGCGCTGCCCGGCGACATCTACCACGGTGGCGTCATGTCCAGCCCGGTGGTGGCCGGCAACACGCTCTTCGTCGGCGCCAACAACGGCAGGTTCTACGCCCTGGCCACCGACACCGGCCAGGTCCTGTGGAGCCACGAGATCGGCACCTGGGTGGGCGCCGGCCCCGCCGTCAGCGGCAACACCGTCGTGACGGGCGCCTGGGACGGCAACCTCTACGCCTACGTACCGGGCGGCGAGTCCGCGAAGCGCTGGGCGACCGTGACCGGCACCGTCAGCGACCCGGAGACGGGTGCGCCGGTCGCCGGCGCGAAGGTCACCGCCGTCGCCGCCGGTCAGGAGACCGCGGTGACCAGCACCGACGCCGGGGGCCACTACCGGATCGGTCTGCCAGCGTCGACCTGGACCGTCGCCGTGGCCAAGCGTGGCCTGGTCGCCGACGACCGCTCGGCGGCCACCGTCACGGTCGGCACGTCCGGCACCACGACGGCCAACCTGAAGCTGATCGAGGTGACCCACCCGGTCGCCGGAAAGTCGACGTACGCGCCGGACTACGGCAACGGCAGCACCCGCACCGACACCGTCTCCGGCACCGAGTACTACTACCTGGCCAACGACAAGATCCGGGCGTCCGTGACGCCGTACGCCGCTGGCGACAACGGTGTCGGCGGCAACAACGGTGTCGGCGGTCTGGGTCAGGGTGCGCTGTCGGACCTCATGCTCAACGACGCCAACGGCGCCGAGACCCTCGACTGGGGCGAGATGCTGCTGCGTCCGAGCCTCACGCCGCCCGACTCGTGGGAACGGCCGAACGACCAGCTCGACCTGCCCGACCTCACGGTCGACGGCGCCGCCGTGGTCGGCACCGGCCAGTACCGGGCGGACCCGACGATCAAGGCGCGGGTCCGCTACGAGACCCTGCCCGACGCCCCGATCGTGAAGATGACGGTCACGCTGACCAACACCGGCACGACGGGCTACCAGGGCTACTTCAACTACATGATCGACCCCGACAGTTCGGTCGACAACGGCCGGATCCCCGGGTTCGGCGGCACCAACCCGGGACTGAAGACCTCGGGCTGGACCGGGAACTACGTCTACGTCGGCGCCGACACGGCCACCACGAACGGCCAGGCCGCGCACGGTCTCGCCTGGGCGCTGGACACACCGGCGGCGGTCGGCGCGTACGGCTACGTCGACGGTCTCTACTACGACGTCACGATGGCGCCCGGTGCCACCAGGCAGTTCAGCTTCTACCACCTGACCGACTACCCGACCGCCGGTGGCGACCCGACCGGCGCCATCGCGAGGTGGGTCGACGAGATCGACCTGCACGACGCCGCCGTCCCCGACGCCGCTCGCGCGGCCGGCTCGGTCACCGCGGCCGGCGCCGCCGTCGCCGGTGCCCGGGTCGCGCTCGAACAGGCCGGCACGGTGGTCGCCACCACCGACACCGACGCCGGGGGCAGGTACCGCGTCAAGGCTCCGGCCGGCCGGTACGACCTCCGGGTGTCCAAGTCGGGTCACCAGACGGCCACCGCCACGGTCACCGTGCCGGCGGCCGGCAGCGGCGTCGCCGACGTCGCGCTGAAGCCGGTCACGGTCGAGGCGAGCTACGGCAAGCAGATCGGCTCGGGTCTGGTCGAGGCGGGTTACGGCGACGTCGTGCTCGAGAACGACAAGCTCTCGATGGCGATCGCCGACGCCTACAACGACTCGCAGCTCTCCGGTGGGACCCGCGGCAAGCCGGTCGACATCGCGGTCCGGGGCATGGCCGACCAGTTCGACTGGATCAACCTGCCCTACGTCTCGGCGACCCAGCCGACCGGCAGCAACGCGTGGGACAGCCGTTCCGTGGCGGCGACCGAGGTCCAGATCGTCCAGGCGACCGGTGACAAGGCTGTCGTCCGGGTGTCCGGGCCGGTCAAGGGCTTCCCGGGCCTGACGGCGACGACGACGTACACGTTGCGGCCGGGCGATGCCTTCGCCACCGTCTCGACGGAGCTGAGCAATTCCGGCTCGGCGCCGCTGGACGTGTGGACCGGTGACGCGATGGACCACGACGCGGCCGGGCAGGCCAGTGTCATCCCGGGCGTCGGTGTCGTGGCGCCGGGTACGACGGCGGCGTACGCCCCGACCAAGCCGTACCTCGGCATGACCGGGAGCGACCCGCAGGTTTTCGGTCTCGTCTACGGCACGCCGGCCAGCGCCTTCGACATCTACGCCGCGGGCAACTGGGTGATGAGTCGGTTCCACGTCGACGTGCCGGCGGGTGGCTCCTACACCCTCACCCGCAAGCTTGTCGTCGCCCCGGGCACCGACGCGGTGGGCGTCCTCGACGGCGTCTCCGCGCCGTAACGCACCACCACGCCGGACACGGGGCCGGCCCGGACACCAACCGGGCCGGCCCCGTACGCCGAACCGCCGACGGGCCCGCGCCTGACCGGCCGCGACGACGGGCACTGGACTCGCTGACCCCGGGGGCCCGGCGGACCGCGACGACCGCCGCCGACGGCAGGTCGGTGTTTACCTGAGCCCTCCGACGGACAGTCCGCCGCGCCAGTACCGCTGGAGACTGAAGAACGCGATGATGAGCGGGATCACCGACACGAGCGCGCCCAGGATGATGAGGCTCCAGAGGGAGGTGGTGCCCGCGTTGTTTCCGGAGGCGACCCCCTGCCAGAGGCCGAGCCCGACCGTGACGGGGAAGAGCCGGTTGTCGGAGAGCATGGCGAGCGGCAGGAAGTAGTTGTTCCACGACGCCACCGCGGACAGGAGCAGCACGGTCACCACCGCCGGCCGCATCAGCGGCAGTGCGATCTGCAGGAACGTGCGCACCTCCCCGGCGCCGTCGACCCGGGCGGCGTCCAGGATCTCGTCGGGGACCGCGTCGCGCGCGTACACGTGCATCAGGTAGACCCCGAACGGGTTGAGCAGCGAGGGCAGGATGACCGCCCAGACCGTGTTCGTCAGGCCGAGCTCGGAGAACATGATGAAGGTCGGGATGACCAGGGCGGTGGTCGGCACCATCAGCGCGCCGAGCACGACCGCGAAGCTGAAGCGTCTCGCGGCGAACCGGTACTTCGCGAATCCGTAGCCGGCCATCACGGCCAGGATCGTGGCGCCGACCCCGCCGGCGAGCGCGTACAGCGTCGAGTTGAGGATCCACCTGCCGTAGATGCCACCGTCGTACGTGAACAGCTGTCTGAGGTTGCCGAGGTAGTCGATCTGGTCGGCGAACCACAGGGTGTTGCCGCCGCTGAACAGGCCCGGGGCGTCCTTCGAGCTGTTGACGATGATCCACCAGAACGGTACGAGGAAGTAGACCACCAGGAACCCGAGGAGGAGCTGGAGCGGAAGGTGGCGTTGCGGCCTGCGGGATGCCCTGGCGCCGGTGCGGTCGGTCATCAGAGGAAGCTCCTCCGCTTGCGGGTGAAGAACAGGAAGGCGTACACGCCGATGAAGACGACCCCGCCGAGGGCGAAGGAGATCGCCGACCCGTAGTTGAAGTTCGCGAGTGAGAACGCCTGCTGGTACGCGTACATGTTGGGGGTGAAGTCCGCGCCGATCGTCCCGGCGGCGAGGTACCGCAGGATCTGCGGCTCGTTGAAGAACTGCAGGGTGCCGATGAGCGAGAAGACCAGGATCAGGATCAGCGCCGGGGCGATCAGCGGGATCTTGATCCGCACCGCGACCTGCCATCTCCCGGCGCCGTCCATCCGGGCGGCCTCGTAGAGCGTCGGATCGATGCCCTGCAGGGCCGCGTACAGAATGATCATGTAGTAGCCGGCCCACTGCCACGTGACGATGTTGAGCAGGCCGTAGAAGATCAGGTTTCTGCTCAGGAAGTCGGGCGCGGTCGCACCGAACAGACCGAAGACGTCGGTCAGCGGCCCGAAGCTCCTGCTGTACAGGAAGCCCCACATCACCGCCCCGATCACCGTCGGGATCGCGTACGGAAGGAAGACCATGAGACGGGAGAAGCGGGTGAACAGGGACGTCACCGCGTCCAGGATCAGCGCCATCGCGAGTGCCACGACGATCTGCAGCGGGATGGCGACGAGCGAGAAACGGATGACGAACCACGCGCCGGACAGGAAGCTCGGGTCGGTGAACGCCTTCACGTAGTTGTCGAAGAGGACGAAGCTGGTGCCGCCGATCAGCTTCTTCTGGAAGAGACTGAGGTAGAACGCGTACCCCAGCGGCGCGATGAGGAACGCGAGGAAGACGATCCCGAACGGCCCGACGAAAAACCACCCCGTCAGGTGCTCACGGAGGCGTACCTTGCCGCGGATCTTGTGCGTCTTCTCGTGGACGCGCGGTGCGCGCTCTTCGGTCAGGAGGGTCATTGTGGGCTCCGGGACGTGGACGCTTGGGGGTCGGGGGGGGGCCCGGCCGCCGGGCCCCCCCCCCCCCATCACTGGACGGTGAAACCTTGCTCCTTGGCGTACTTCGCCACGTCCTCCTGGAGCAGGTCGGCGGCCTGCGAGCCGGTGATCTTGCCCGCGTTCATCTCACTCACCTGCTTCTCCATCGCGTCGAAGTAGTACTGGCCGAAGGGGCTGTAGACCATGCCCTGATAGGCGTTCGCCGCCGGCACGTAGACCTCCTTGTTCGCCTGCTGGCCGTTGAAGAACGCGACCTTCAGGTCCGCGAACGCGGGGTCGTTGAGCGCGGTGAGGTTCAGCGGGAAGATGATCTGGTTGGTCCAGCCGTCGGTGAGCGACTCCTTGTCGGCGTAGAGGCCGTACGCGGCCTTCGCCGCCAGCTCCTGCTTCTTCGACTGGCTGGTCACCGAGAAGGCGGAACCGCCCCAGTTCACCTGCACGGGGTTGTTCGGATCCCACTGCGGCAGCGGGGCCACCGCGAACTTGCCGGTGTCCTGACCCTTGCCGACGCCGGCGCCGGTCAGGTAACCGGGTGCCCAGGCCGCCGAGACATACGTCGCGTACTGCCCGTTGATGACGCCGGAGATGTACTCCGGGGTGAACTGGTTCTGCGTACCGACCAGGCCCTTCTTGACAAGGCCGCCCCAGTAGTCGAGCACGTCCTTGGAGGCCTGGTCGTTCAGCCGCACCCCGATCGACGTCGGCTGGGCCGGGTCGTAGGTGAAGGGGGACGCGCCCTTCTGGATCTGGAGTGCCATGGTGAGCGCCGAGACGTTCGCGCCGAAGTCACCGAAGAGCGGGCCGCCGGCGTCCTTCACCTTCTGCGCCGCCTGCTCGTACTCGGCCCAGGTCCTCGGTGGCGTGATGCCGTACTTGTCGAAGATGTCCTTCCGGTAGATCAGCGCCACCGGACCCCCGTCGACCGGGACGCCGTAGACCGCGTCACCGACCGAGACGTCCTTCCACGCGCCCTCGCTGTAGTTCGGCTTGGCCGCGTCGAAGCCGTACTTCTTGATGTCGACGATCGCCTTCTGGATCTGGAACGTCGGAATCCGGTCCATCTCGACCATGACCACGTCGGGTGCGCCGGTGCCGGCCGCGATGGCCGTCTGGAACTTGTCGTAGTGGTCGCTGCCCTGGCCGACGTTGGTCCAGCAGACCTGCACCTCGTTGTTCTGCCGGTTGAAGTTGTCCACGACGAGTTGCATGTTGGGATACCAGCCCCACATCGTGACGGCCGGCAGTTCCTTCTTCGGGATCGTGTTCGTACAGTTGCTCGCGTCGGTCCCGCCCTCGTCGGAGGAGCAGGCGACAAGACCACTCGCGGCCGCGATCATGGCCGCGGTGGCAATCACTCGTTTCGTCTTCATTGACGTTGGTTTTCCCTTCGCGATCACAGCGCCGGGGATCCGGACGCCGTCACTGAGGGCGGAGAGCGGACCGGGGATGGGAACCTCCCCACCCCCGGTCAGGCCGCCCTCTGTGGGCCTCCCTAGCGCCTGAACAGACGTGGCGCCAGGTCGATGAGGTTCTTCTGCCAGACGTCCCAACCGTGTGGACCGGGGGTGACCCCGTCGAACTCGTAGCGGACACCGAGGTTGTCCAGGGTGGTCAGTGAGGCCATGAAGGACGGGTAGACGAAGTCGGTCCGGTCGCCGACGTACAGCCGCAACATCCTGGTTCCGGCGTTGATCGCCGCGGCGTCGACGCCGGTGCCGCTGCCGAAGCCGGCCGAGAACGCCGCGACGTAGCCGAACTCACCCGGGTACGCCTTGAGCACTCCGAACGCGTGCCCACCCCCCATGGAGAGCCCGGCGATGGCCTGCTGGGCGGGGTCGGTGGAGATGTGGTAGCGGGCGCGGGCCGCGGGCATGATGTTCCCCAGCAGCTCCTGGTTGAAGTTGGGGACGTTGCCGTTGCCCATCACGACCACCATGGGGACCAGGTCGCCGTCGAGGAACTGGTGGTCGAGGATCTGCTTGGCCCGCCCCATTTCCAGCCAGTCCGTGTAACTCTGGCCACCACCGTGCTGGAGGTAGAGAACGGGGTACGGGTCCGCCCGGTCCGGCTCGTAGCCAGGCGGGGTCCACACCAGGGCGGTCCGGTCCTGGTTGGCCACGGTGCTCCGGTAGGTCAGGCTGGTGACCTCCCCGCCCTGGCCGGCCGGCACATCGGTGAGCAGTCGGGCCTGCTCCCCCGGGACGAGGAAGGTGCTCCACATCGGCTCGGTGGTGACCTTCGTCGGGTTCGACACGTCCTTGACCGCAACCCGGTCGACGATGAACCGGTAGTAGTAGAACCACGGGTCCAGCGGGCCCACGGTCGCCCGCCACCGGTCGCCGTGCCGGGAGAGTGGTACCCGTAGCCAACTTCCGCCGGGCGCCACGTTCGCCCAGACCGTGACGTGCTGGGCGTCCGCGAATTCTGCCGTGGTCTCGAAGGTGACGAACCCGTCCTCGGCCAGGAAGGGCGTCGGGGTGGTGCCGGCCGGCGGCGGGACGAACTCCCCCCGCAACGGACCGTGACCGGCGCTCGGACCGTGGTCCGACACCGTGCGGAACAGTCGCGGCACGAAGTCGACGAGGTTTTCCTGCCAGGTGGTCCAGTTCCCGCCGCCGTCCGGGTTGACGCCGTCGAACTCGAACCTGACCCCGGCCCGGTCCAGCACCCCTGTCAGGCGGTGCGCGGCGTTGTACCCGGGGTCGGTCACGTTTCCGGTGTACAGACGCAGCAACCTGAGGTTGCGGTTGACCGCCCTGGCCTCCGTCCGGCTGCCCTCTCCGGTCAGCAGACCCGAGAACGAGCCGACGTAGCCGAACTGGCCCGGGTTGCTGAGGCCGATCCGCAGCGCCTGCGTCCCGCCCTCGGCAACGCCGGCGATCGCCTGGTGCGCCCGGTCACGGTGGACGCGGTAGTTGTCGGTGACCGCCTTCCGGAGGTCCTTCAGATCCCTGTCGTCGTCCGACCCGTCGCCGTCGCTGAGCACGACCACCATCGGCGCCATGGCACGTTCGGCCGACAGGTTGTCGAAGATCTGCGTGGCCCGACCGAGGTCGAGCCAGTCGGAGGCGGCCCCGCCGTCACCCGAGCGCAGGTACAGCACCGGATACCGTCCGGCGCCGTTGGCCCGGTACTCCGGCGGCGTCCACACCAGGGACGTCTTCTCGCCCTGCTTCGTCCGGTAGGTCAGGGTCGTGACCTCACCGCCCGTGCCCTGCGGTGGGTCCGCCAGCCGTCGCGCCGACGCGCCCGGGACGAAGAACGTGCTCCAGAGCGGCTGGGACGCCACACCGGCACCGTTGGTCGGGTCCTTGAAACTCCTGGTGTCGTCGCCGGTGAGCTGGTACTGGTACAGCCCCGGCCTGAGTGGGCCGAGCACCCCCGACCACACGTCACCACGACGGGTCAGACCGAACTCCGCCCAGCTGGCGGAGGGACCGAAGTTCCCCTCGACGACGACCTGCGAAACCTCGCCGACGTGTTCCTGCACGTACGCGGCGGGCAGGCTGAAGGAGGCGTAACGGTCCCCGGAGACATCCAGCCACGGCGCGTTCGCCGCGGCCGGTTGTGGTGCGGGCAGAACCGCGGCGGCGATGACTCCGACTGCCAGAGCCGCCGGCAGCCGACGTAAACGCCCGTGATACGACCTAGGTGTCACACTCCGCTCCTCTCGCGCGCCGACAGCGGACGCGACCCGACCTGTCGGCTCAACTCATCGGTGGTCCCCGTCATCGGTGGTTCCCGCCGCACGTCGTACGGCTGTTCTCCGCTGACTCACCGCTCAGGCGGATGACGGTGCACCCGGCGCGGCGCCGTCCGTGACCGGGTCCAGGTCAGGGTCCCGGTGTGTTTCTCGGTGGTGCGGTGGAGTCACGGATCACGAGGCGGGTCGGCAGGACCATCGTGCGGGACCCCTCCCAGTCACCGGTGACCAGCGACGTCAACATGCGAGCGGCCTCGTATCCGAGCTGGTACATCGACTGGTCCACAGTGGTGAGAGCCGGCGTGGCCAGGGCCGACTCCGGAATGTTGTCGAATCCGACGACCGACAGATCGCCTGGCACGGCCAGCCCCAGGCTCTCCGCGACCTCCAGGACCTTCAGTGCCATCCCGTCGCTCGCCGCGAAGATCGCCGTCGGCGGGTCGGCCCGATCCAGCATGTTCCGGGCCAGCGGAGCCGCGGAGTCGGGGTTGAAGTCGCCTCCGGCGACCAACGTCGGGTCGACAGCCAGGCCGGCTCCGACCAACGCCTGCCGGTAGCCCTCGCCCCGCACCCATGCCGCCGCCATGCTGGCCCGGCCTCCGATGAACCCGATGCGTCGGTGGCCCAGGCCGAGCAGGTGCTCGACGGCGGCGGTCGCACCCGCGAGGTTGTCGGCCGTCACCGACGGCGTCGTCGAGTTCCGCGCCGGATCGATGGCCACGACCGGCGTCCGGCTCTGCACGTCGTCCCAGGGTGTGACGACTATGCAGCCGTCGGTGAGCGTGCCCGACAGCCGGGTCAGATGCCGCTGTTCCCAACCCTCCGAGTACGTCCCGTAGAGGTCGCTGTTGGCATAGATGATCAGATCGAAACCGGAGCGGCGGAGAGCCTCCATCACGCCCCTGAGCACCTCGGCGGTGTACGACTGGAAGCTGTGGGTCACCAGACCCAGCACGTTGGTACGGCTCCGGCGCAGGCTGGTGGCGACCAGGCTGGACTCGTACCCGAGCCGCTCGATGGTCGCCCGAACCTTGGCCGTGGTGCTGGCGCTGACGCCGTAATGCCCGTTGACCACCCTGGAGACGGTCGCGGTGGAGACGTCCGCCGCGCGAGCGACATCACTCATGGTGATCGGCGATCTCACCTCGACCACGCCACCCCCCGAGGCCGCAAACGTTATCGGTTACGTTTCCAATGTGTTGACAACGTAATCGACGGCCGTCACGAGAACAAGGGTGCATCGCCTACTTTTCGATCATGGCTCCCGGGCCGGAGGGGCTGTCGCCGCAGGTCGCGTCCATCGACGCGGACCTCCTCCACAAGAGACCTTGCAGCTCGGGCCGCAGTTGCGAGACGGACGGGCACAGCTCCGGGCGGCGCCGAGGACGTCGCGGATCGGCGCCGCCCGAGCATGACCGGCACCGCCGGCGTTCTACTGTGGTCGTCGCTGAGCGTGACAGGCTTCAATATCTTTCCTGCGCCGGGCCACCGCGGTCGGCCTGTCGCGGCGATGGCGGTGGCCCGGCCCGGTCGGCGCCACCGGACCGGAGTTCGGCCTGGTGACGCCGCCAGCGGAGGTCGTACACCTGTGACGGCGCCGAGGTCTACCGTTGCTGGAACTGCCACCAGTCGACGTTGAGCAGGTAACCGCCGCCGCCGGCGAATCGCAGGTATAGATCCTGGGTGCCGGTCGCACCGTTGACCGGACAGCTGACGGTCGTCCAGGTCTGCCAACCTCCGGTCCCCGACACGGTGCAGGTGCCCACCAGAGTGCCGTTCGGGCCGCCCAACCGCAGCTCGGCGCGGCCGCCGCTGGTCGCCGAGGCCACCCTGGCGCTGAACGAGGCCGCGCCGGCGCCGAAGGCCACTCCCTTCACCTTGATCGAGTCACCGTTCTCGATCCAGCCGACGTTCATGCCCCCTCCGCTGGCCGGCTCGGTCTCCACCCCGGTTGCCCAGGCGATCGTCTCGGCCTCCTGCCGGACGTAGGGGTTCAGGGTGCCGACCTGCGGGGCTCCCGCCGTGGTCATGTTGATCGTCGGGATCGTGCCGTCCGCGTTGTAGGTGAACTTCTCCACCGCCACGGAGCGGGTGAAACCGCCGCCGCCCGGCAGGGCACCGTTGTGGTAGAAGAAGTACGAACCGCCGTTGAAGTCGATCACGCCGGCGTGGTTGGTGAAGCTACTGCCCTGCCGGGGCATGACCGTCCCCCGGTAGGTCCACGGGCCGGTCGGCCCGGGGGCCGTCGAGTAGCCGATGAACTCCGAGCAGCACTCGGCCGCGAAGACGTTGTAGTACAGCCCGTTCCGCTTGTAGACCCAGGGTCCCTCCTCGTAGAGGGTCGGGCGACCCGAGTTGCCGCCGCGGGCGCCGAACCCGGCTGCGGTCAACGGGATCTGGGTCGGCCCGCCGGAGAACGAGATCATGTCGCTGTTCAACCGGACGTACCACAGGTTCGGGTTTCCCCAGTACAGGTACGCCTGCCCGGTGTCGTCGACGAAGGCGTGCGGGTCGATCTCCCCGTTCTCCACGAGGGGGCGCCCGAGCGCGTCCCGGAACGGCCCGGTCGGGCTCTCCGACACACCGACCCCGATCGCCATCCGGCCGGTGGACCGGTTCGTGACCGGCACGTACCAGTAGAACTTGCCGTTGCGGTAGATGGTGTGGCCGGCCCAGGCGTCGGCACTGGCCCAACTGAAGGTGGCCAGACTCATCGGTGAACCGTGGTCGGTCCAGTTCACCATGTCCGCCGAGGACCACACCCGCCACTCGCGCATCGTGAACCACGTCGAGCCGTCCTCGTCGTGGCCGGTGTAGAGGTACACCCGGCCGTTGTGCACCAGCGGCGCCGGGTCGGCCGTGTAGATGGTCTGCACGATGGGGTTGTCCGCCCGGGCCACCCCGGGCACCACCATCGTGAGACAGAGCAGCACCGACATCAGGGCCACGCCGCGTCTGCCCGCGGCACGGCCGAACTTCGGAAACCTCATGGGTATCTCCTCCGGGCGCCCGCTCCGCTGTGCCGCGGTCGCTTCGTACGGGTGGGGGTTCGCAGGCCGGGAGCCGGCACGGGAAAATACGCCGTACGTCGCGACCTGGCGGCATCGCTGTTAGCGCTAACACGCATATCTCCCCAAGCCTCAGAGCAGAAGGACAAGAGAGAGAAGAGCGCTAACATCGATGCACATAACGGTGCCAGACGGCGTCGAAGTATTCAAGAGGAACGTGCCGCGCCGACCCGAATCCCACCGCCGGAACAGATCCCACCTGGCCTGACTCCCGCCACGGTCGCAACCGATAACACTTCTCCGCTGGTCGTAGAAACAGCGCGACAGCAGAATAACGGGGGATTTCTGTTATGAAGGCCGACGACAACTGGTCCCACCCACCGTCGCCGGCGGCGGCATCCGCTCCACCGCCGGGGTGGGCGGGGGCCGGGCAGTGGACCCGGTCCCCGCCCACCCGTGGGTCAGTTACGCAGACTCCACTGCTGGTTCGTGCCGCCGTGGCAGGCCCACAGATGTATCTTGGTGCCGTTCGCGGTGCCCTGGCCGCTCGCGTCGAGGCACAGCCCGGACTGCACGCCGGTGATCGTGCCGTTCGGGTTGACATTCCACTGTTGGTTGACCTGGCCGTTGCAGTCCCAGATGATCGCCAGGGTGCCGTTGGCGGTGCCCTGACCCGAGGCGTCCAGGCACTTGTTGCCGTACACCATCAGTTGCCGGCCCGCGGTGTAGGTCCACCGCTGGTTCGCCCCGCCGTGGCAGTCCCAGAGCTGCGCCTGGGTGCCGTTGGTCGTGCTCGACCCGCCGATCTCCAGGCAGCGGCCGGACTGACCGCCGACAACCTGCACGTTCTGTTGGCCGCCGCCGCTCTGCGGCCCGGCCGCCGCCATCACGGCCTGGGCGCCCGCCGGCCAGTTGCCACCCGTCACCGTGACGTTGCCGGAGACGACGTTGCCCCGGTCGCCGTTGGTGACGTTCGTGCTGCCGTTGGTCGACCAGTTGTTGGTGACGGTGAAGTTGCCCATGTTCTCGGCGAACCAGTAGTTGGCGGTGGCCCAGGTGCCGGTGTTCGAGAAGACGTTGTTCCGGGCGGTCCAGTACCGCGATCCCTCGTCGAAGTAGATCCCGAAGTAGCCGTTGGTCCGCAGGCAGTAGTTGTCGCTGATCAACCCGCCCTGGTTCGCCGACAGCGTGTAGATGCACCCGCCGTCGTTCATCTGCTGCATCACGTCGTGCACGTAGTTGCCGATCAGCCGGTTGTTCGACGCCGTCGTCGGTGTCGAGTACCGCGGCTGGTAGTTGTACAGCCCACGGTCGGCGTAGTGGTTGCTGCCGCCGGCGTCGTTGGCCCCCCACCCGTACCCCATCGACATCCCGGTGTACGGCATGTTGTACACCTCGTTGTACGCGACGGTGGCGTTGGTGACGTAGGTGGTCAGCACCGACACGATGCCCCGGTGCTCCACGCCGAGATCGTGCAGACGGTTGTTGCTGATGGTGATGTCCCGGTTGACCATCCGCTGGTCGGCGGGGTGGTGCGCGTCGGCCCGCACGCCGCCGACGACGATGCCGCCGGCCGAGTTGCGGGCGATCTCGGACCTGGTGACGGTGATGTTGCTGGCGCCGAGACCGACCCCGCTCCCGTGCGCGCTGACGTCGTTGCCGATGCCGATCGCGGTCTGCCCGAGGTTGACGAACTGGGAGTCGGTGAAGGTGATGTTGTTCGCCGCGGAGACCTGGACCGCGGCGGGCGACTGGAGCCAGTTCGGCCGGGTCGCCTCGAACTGTGGGCACCCGTTGTGGCAGGAGCTGAAGGCCGGCCAGCTCCAGTTGCCGGCGACGTAGGCACCGGTCTGCTGGTCGGCGTAGCCCTGGTTGCTGCTGGGCCCGAGCCAACTCGTGCCGGTGAAGGTGATCCCGCTGAAGGTCAGGTGGTGGGCGGGCGCGTCGTAGCTGCCCCCGACCTGCACCAGCGACTGGAGCGTCGGCAGTTCCACACTGACCGTGTTCATGCTCTGGCCGCTGAGCGGGATGTAGGAGAGGGCACCGCTCGCCGGGTCGAGATACCACTCCCCCGGCGCGTCCAGGAACTCGTACGCGTTGGTCAGGTAGAGCGGGCCCGCCCGGTGCGGGCTGGTGAAGGTGTCGTACCCGAAGTTGTTGTTGCTCCAGCCGGGCTGCTGCATCGTGATCAGGTTTCCGCTGATGCTCTGCACCGAGACGTACCGGTCGGTGAACGAGTTGACGCTCTCCAGCTGGATCCGGTTCTCGTTGGCCAGGTTGTTCAGGTAGCCCAGCGCACTGCTGGTGAACCTCATCCCGGTGCTGTCCGCGGTGAAGTCGGCGCGGTTGACCTGGGTACGGGCCCGGGTGGCGATGGCACCGTCGACGTAGAGCTGCCGACTGTCGACACCGGCGCCGACGTTCGCCCGCCAGATGTTCCTTCCGGCGTCGACGAGGGACCAACCGGTGACCGCCCGGGCGCCGCTGATCACCGGGCGGGCCGACGGAGCCGCCTGCCAGATCACCCGGTAGCCGTTCGTGCCGGAGTCGGCGGCCGTCAGCCGCAGCGGGGAGGTGAGACGGTACACGCCGTCCGCCAGCTCGACGACGATGTCACCGGACATCGACCCGGTGCGGGACCGGACCGCGGTCTGCGCGCCGGTCAGTGAGCAGGGCGCGGCGACGGTGCACGCGGTGCCGCTGCCCGAAGGGGCGGCGTAGAGGGTGGTGGTGGCCGCGAACGCCGGCGTGGAGGTGGCCACCACGGCCGCGGCGGCCACGGTGGTCAGGGTCGCCACCGCGGCGGCGACCCGGGTGCGCCGCCGGGCAGCAGGATGTCGGGGTACGGACACGGGAGGTCTCCTTACCTGGAACGGGGGTGGGGTGGTGTGGTGTGACCGATGTCCGGCTGTGGCGGGTCAACCGAGGATCCGCCGGAGATGGTGCAGTCCGTCCTGGGCGAGCCGATCCTGTGACGGTGCCAGCGGACGCCAGATCGACGCGGCGGTGGCGATGGTCTCGTTCTCGGCGGTGAACGACTCGATGCAGACCGCACCCCGGTAACCGGTGGCGTCCAACGCGGCGAAGAAGCGGGGCCAGTCGAGATGGTCCGCGCCGGGAGCACCCCGGTCGGTGCCACTGACCTGGACATGCTTGATGTACGGGCCAGCCCGGACGAGCGCGCCGTACGGATCGGACTCCTCGATGTTCATGTGGTACGTGTCGATCATGATGCCGACGTTCGGTGGTAGTCCGTCGAGCAGTTCCACCGTCTGGTCGACGGTGTTGACCACACTCGTCTCGTAGCGGTTGAGCGGCTCCACCCCGATGGACACCCCCCGCTCCCCCGCCTGGTCGGCGACCGGCGCCAACGCCCGGCGGAAGTCCGTGTAACAGGCGGCGCGGGCCGCCGGGGTCATCCGCCAGGTCCGGCCCACCGAGGCGTAGACCGGACCACCGACGCAGGGCGCACCCACCGCCGCCGCGCTCTCCACACAGCCCTTCAGGTACGCCACCGTCGCCTCGACGACGGCCGGGGCGGCGTCCACGAGGTCACGCCCGGGCGGGGTGACCGCGCAGACGCCGGCCGCGGCCAGGCCGTACGTCGCCAGCAGATCGCGGGTGCGGACCGGATCCCAGTCGCCGGGCTGCTCGATCGGCAACTCGACCGCGTCGAAGCCGAACCCGGCGATCCGGGGAACCAGCTCGGCCAGGGCCGCGTCGTCGACCGGCGAGGCCCACACCCAGGGATTGACACCGATGGCGTACACGGCATGACCTACTTCCAACGCTGCGGGTATCCGGGCAGGTCGGTGCAGCCGCACATGGCGTAGTGCAGCGGCGGCATGTCCGGGTCGAGGAAGCCGTCCAGGTTCTCCTGGGTGATCGTCGGCTGGGGCAGCTTCCACGGGTTGGAGACCTGCTGACCGTCGAGAATCCGCAGAGCGGCGATGATCGGGGTACGCCACTGGTAGGTCGGATAGGTCGGCGCGATCGCCGTGAGGTTCTCCGCCTTCCAGATCCGCAGGAAGTCGAGCTGGTCCTCGCCGTTGATCGGCGGCACCGGCTTGCCCGCGTCCTGGAACGCCTCGACCGCCGCCACCGCGACCGCACCCGCGTCCATCCAGACGCCGTCGATCGTGCCGTACCGCTGGAGGTAGTCGTCGACGATCTTCTTGGTCTTGGCCGGGTCGCCGTCGGTGAACTCGACCCCGACGACGTCGACCTTCGCCTTGTCGAACGCGAGCTTCGCGGCGGACCAGCGGGTCTCCAGCACGTCGACGCCGGGCAGGATCCGCAGCGCGAGCACCTTGCCGCCGGGCTTCATCCGCTGGCTGACGAACTCCGCTCCGACGTGCCCGAAGCCGTAGCCGCCGATGGGGTTGATGAACGTCACCGGGCACTTCGTGTCCACGCCACGGTCGAAGACGACAACCGGCAGACCGGCGGCGCAGGCCGCCTCGACCGCCGGGGTCAGGGTGGCGGTGGTGTTCGGTGAGACGATCAGCGCGTCGCATCCCTTGCCGAGCAGGTCGTTGATGTCCGCGATCTGCTTCTGGTCCTTGCCCTCGGCGTCGACGTGGACGAACTCGCGGATTCGACTCCGCTGCGCCTCGACCTCGGCCTGCATGGTCTTGAATCCGACCTGCCGCCACGGGTTGTTCAGCGCCGCGTTGGAAAAGCAGATCTTGTACGGTCCGGCCTTCTTGAACTTCGCGGTGTCCACCATCGTCGGGTTGAGCGCCTGCTCCCACGGCTTGTCCGCCGGCCCGGTCGGGGCGGCGGCAAGCAGGGAGAGTTCCCTGTCGTAGTCGGCCTGCACGAAGAACTTCGACTGCTCCCCGGTGCCCGCTCCGACGGCACCGGTGGGGGTCCCCGACGGGGTCGCGCCCGGATCGTCGGTGGCACAGCCGACGAGCGACAGCAGAGTGACCGCGGCCAGGGCCGCCAAACGACGTGTCACGGAAAATCCTCTCATCTGGAAGAAGAACGCAGGGCCGAGACCGCCACGGCGCACAGGATGATCGCGCCCTGGACGGTCGATCTGAGGGCGCCGGAGACGCCGTAGAAGTTCATGAGGGCAAAGAGCAGTTCAAGGGTGAGTGCGCCGAGCATCGCGCCGACCACCGAACCGCGACCGCCGCCCAACGCGACACCGCCGAGAACCACCGCGGTGATCGCCCCGAACTCCAGGCCGGCACCGGCCTGGAACGAGACGCCGCTGTAGCCGCCGAGCAGGATCGCCGCGACCGCCGCGGCGAGCCCACTGAGCACGAAGGCGAGGGTCCGGGTACGCCAGACGCGTACCCCGCTCAACTCGGCCGTCCGGGGGTTGTCGCCGACGGCGACCAGTGTGTGGCCGAAGTCGGAACGCATCAGCAGCACGGCCAGTGCGGCAAGGACCAGCAGCACGATCAGGGCGTACGGCAGCCGACCGAGCACCGGCACGTCCTCGAACGCGCGTCGGCCGAATCGGCGGAACTCCTCGGAGAGCCCGCCCTTCGGCGCTCCGTCGGACCAGAGGTACACCGCGCCGACGAGGATCAGGAACATGCCGAGGGTGGTGATGAACGAGGGCACCCGCAGCCGCGTGGTGACCAGACCGTTGACCAGCCCGACGAGCGCGCCGCCGACGAGCAGCACCAGCACCACCGGCCAGGTTCGGGACGGGTCGCTGTCGATGAGCCGGGCGGCGACGACGACCTGGGCGGTGACCAGTGAACCGACCGAGAGGTCGAACTCGCCGGAGACGATCACGAAGTACTGGCCGGCGGCGAGCAGGATGATCGGTGCCGAGCGGCCGAGGAACGACATCAGCGACGGCGGGGTGAGGAAGTCGGGCTGCCGCACGGCGACAAGGACGAGCAGTACCACGAGGATGGTGAGGATCGGCAGGATGCCGCCGGCGCGGGACCACGGGATACGCCGGGGCAGTGGAGGGTGTCGCAGGGTCCGCATGGCTAACCGTCCGCCTTCCGCAGGGCCCGACGGGCGTAGACGGCGACCGCGGCGATGATGATGGCGCCGCGGATCACCTGCTTGAAGAAGGCGTCGACCTCGAGCTGGTTGAAGATGGCGTCGATGCTGGCGAGCAGCAGCACCCCGCCGACGGTGCCGACGACACCGC
Organism: Plantactinospora sp. B24E8; assembly: GCF_039871735.1. Classification (NCBI taxonomy): domain Bacteria; kingdom Bacillati; phylum Actinomycetota; class Actinomycetes; order Micromonosporales; family Micromonosporaceae; genus Plantactinospora; species Plantactinospora sp. B24E8. Next base: position 26,926 of record NZ_JBDPMH010000024.1, on the reverse strand, counting down.
CGCGTCCGCCGGCGAGGGCGGTGCCGCCGATCACCACCGCGGCGATCGACTCGAGGTCGTAGAGCCCCTCGGTGCCGACCCGGGGCGCGCCGGAGCCGAGCCGGCTGGCGAGGTAGATCCCGGCGAGCCCGGCGCAGAGCGCGCAGAGCACGTGGGCGGTGACGAGGACCCGGTGGTTGCGTACGCCGGACAGCCGGGCGACTTCCGGGTCACCGCCGACGGCGACCAGGTGGTGGCCGAACCGGGTCCGGGAGAGCACGAACCAGGCCGCTGCGGTGACGGCGACCAGCAGGAGGAAGGACAGCGGTACCGGGCCGACCCGCTGATAGCCGAGGGTCTGCACGAGGGAGCGGGCGGTACTGCCGGCGGGTCCGTCGTACCCGTTGTCGAGGTAGCCCTTGATCAGCAGCCCGACGCCGAGGGTCGCGATGAACGCGTTGATCCGCAGCGTGGTGACGAGCAGTCCGTTGAGCAGCCCGATACCGGCGCTCACGGCGAGTGCCAGGCCGACCGCCGGCAGCAGTGCGGTGTCGCGGCCGTCCATCGTCTCGGCCGCGACGAGGGTGCTGAGGCTGACCACGTACGCCACGGAGAGGTCGAGTGAGCCGCCGAGGATGACCAGGGTCTGGCCCACCGCGACGAGCCCGAGACCGGCGGCGACGTGCAGCAGGCTCACTGTCGTCGACTGGTTGAACAGTTGGCCGCCGTCGATCGCCACGACAAGCCAGCCGATGGCGAGGACGAGCGCCAGGGCCACGAACACGCCCGGTACGGGCCGCCGGGCCGGCCGGAGCGGAAGACCGCTCACCGGACAGCCTCCGTTCGCGACTGCGGGGCTCGCAAACCCGGCTCACTCCTCGCGCTCACCGGACAGCCTCCGTTCGCGACTGCGGGGCTCGCAAACCCGGCTCACTCCTCGCGCTCACGCGGCCACCTCGGGAATGGCCCCGACCGCGAGCGCGACGACGTCCTCCTCGGAGGCACCGGCCGGCAACTCGCCAGCGATCCGGCCGTCCCGCATCACGACGATCCGGTCGCTCATTCCGAGCAGCTCAGGCAGGTCGGACGAGATCATCAGGACCGCGGCCCCGTCGCGGGCGAGCCGCCGGACGAGGTCGTGGATGGCCGACTTCGCGCCGACGTCGATGCCCCGGGTCGGCTCGTCGAAAAGCAGGATCCGGGGGTTGAGCGCGAGCCACCGGGCCAGCACGACCTTCTGCTGGTTGCCGCCGGACAGGAAGCGGATCTCCTGGTCGTCGTCGACGGCGCGGACATCCACCGCGGCGAGCAACTCCCGCACGCGTACCGTCCGGGCGGTGCGGCCGGACCGGGCCGCGAAGACGGCCCGGCTGGCGAGCAGCGCGTTGTCGAGTACGGACTGCCGGCCGACGATGCCCTCGGCCTTGCGGTCCTCGGTGACGTACGCGACGCCGGCCCGCATCGCCTCGCGTGCCGAGCGCAGCCGGACCGGTGTGCCGTCGACCGTGACCTCGCCGGTCGTGAACGGGGCCACCCCGAAGATCGCACGGGCCAGCGCCGACCGCCCGGCCCCCTGGAGGCCGCCGACGCCGAGCACCTCGCCCGCCCGCAACTCCAGGTCGACATCGCGCAGTTTCCGGTTTCCGCCGCCACGGACGGTGAGCCGGACCGGACCTCGCTCGTCGGTACCGGCCCGGTCCGGGTAGTAGCTGGACAGCTCCCGGCCGACCATGTGCCGGACCAGTTCGTCAGCGGTGGTTTCCGCGGTGTGCACGGTGGTCACCCGACGACCGTCCTTCAGGACGGTGATCCGGTCCGACAGGTCGAAGACCTCGGCGAGCCGGTGCGAGACGTACAGCAGGCCGATGCCCCGTTCCTGGAGCCGGCGTACCAGCCCGTACAACAACTCGACCTCGTGGTCGGCCAGCGAGGCGGTGGGCTCGTCCATGATGAGCAGTCGTGCGTCGAGGGCGAGGGCCTTGGCGATCTCGACGACCTGTTGCTGCGCGACGCCGAGACGGCCCACCCGGCTGTCGGCCGACAGCGTCGTTTCTCCGACCGAGGCGAGCAGTTCCGCGGTACGGCGGAGCATCTCCCGACGGTCGACCAGACCGCGACGCACCGGCTCGTGGCCCAGGAACACGTTCTCCGCGACGGTGCGCTCCGGCAGCAGGTTGAACTCCTGGTGGATGATGCCGATGCCGGCCCGCTGCGCGTCGCGCGGTCCGCGGAACGTCCACGGTTCACCGGCGAACTCGATACTGCCCTCGTCCGGGGCGTGCCCCCCCGAGACGATCTTCATGAGGGTGGACTTCCCGGCGCCGTTCTCACCGACGACGGCATGCACCTCGCCTGGCCGGACCTCGAGGTCGACACCGGCGAGGACACGTACCCCGAGGAACGACTTGCCGATCCCCCGCAGGACGAGCAGCGGCGACGGCCGTGGATCTGACATCACAAAGGCCCTTACGGATAGTAGTGAACAGGGTGGTACGCCCGCCGCCCGCCGAGGCATTTCGTTCGCTGGACGAGGAACTTTCGGTGGCGGCGGGGAGGCTTTTGTTCTTACGGTGCAAACACTCGCTTGACACGAGCGAAACATCACACGTATGAAGATAGATGTTTGGATGCGGCTCCGCAATCCTCGACCTGAGGCGGCCGCCGGGCCCACCCCTCGAGCGGCAGCGGCGCCGACCCGACGGGCCAGACACGGCCGCCCCCACCTCGGGACAACGTGGCACGCGACACACGGACATCGACGGTCGTTGACGTGGAACGCATCCGGACAGCTTGCAGACACGGGACGGGCACCCAGCGCCCGTCACGCTGTGTGACTTCATGCGGGGCTGACTGCCGTTGCGGCGAACGGCACGACGACCGGCCGGCACACTCGTGCCCCCACGCGTGCCAGGCACCACCTGACGCGCCGCCGGGCCCGTGGCCGCTATCCCGTTGCCCCCGAACTAGGAGACGGCATGCGTCGCAAAACCCTGATCATCGGCGTGCTCGCCGGCCTGTTACTGTCCCTCGCGCTCGCGCCCCCGGCGTCGGCCGCCCCCGTCTTCCGCGCCCTGCTCTTCACCAAGACCACCGGTTACCGGCACGACTCGATTCCCGCCGGGGTCTCGATGTTCCAGCAGCAGGCCGCGGCGAACAACTTCGAACTGGTACACACCGAGGACTCGAACGTCTTCACCCCGGCCAACCTCGCGACCTTCGACGTCCTCATCATGTTCCAGACCTCGGGCATGGTCTGGACTTCGGCCGCCCAACGCCAGGCGGTGGAGGGATTCCTCGCCAGCGGCAAGGGCATCGTGGCGGTCCACAACGCCACGGACATGGGCATCGAGGGCGAGTACCCGTGGTGGGACCAGACCGTGAACGCCGGTGCCCACATGCCGGAGCACTCCCCCGGCGTGCTGCCCGGCACCGCCATCGTCGCCGACAAGAAGCATCCCTCGACGGCCAGCCTCCCGGACCGCTGGAACCGCAGCGAGGAGTGGTACAACTTCGACCGCAACCCGCGCGGTGACGTCCACGTCCTGGTCACCGCCGACGAACGCACCTACAACCCCGGCTCCCGGGCGATGGGACCGGACCACCCGATCTCCTGGTGCCGCAACGTCAGCGGCGGCCGGGTGTGGGCCACCGCGATGGGGCACGCCATCGAGTCCTACAGCGAGACGAACTTCCGCAACCACGTCCTCGGCGGCGTCAAGTGGGCCGCCGGCAACGAACCGGGCGACTGTGGCGGCACCGTCTGGGGCAACTTCGAGAAGCGTGCCCTCGACGACAACACCGTCGACCCGATGGCGCTGGCGGTGGCACCCGACGGGCGGGTGCTCTACGTCCAGCGGGCCGGGCAGCTGAAGATCTTCAAGCCGTCGACCAACACCACCGTCACCGCCGGCACGCTGAGCGTCTACACCGGCGGCGAGGACGGCCTCACCGGGTTGGCGCTCGACCCGAACTTCGCCAGCAACGGATACGTGTACCTCTACCACTCCCCGGCGAGCAGCGCCACCGACGTGAACCGGGTCTCCCGCTTCACGCTGACCGGCGACACGCTGAACATGTCCAGCCAGGTCACGATCATCGACATTCCCGGGTACCGCGACCGTACGTTCCCCGAGCCCGGACACACCGGTGGCTACATCGAGTTCGGCCCGGACGGAAACCTCTACATCGGCACCGGCGACGACACGCCGCCGAACCTCGACCCCAACTGGCAGGGCTACGCCCCGCTCGACTGGCGGCCGGGAAAGGCCAACCTGGACGCCGCCCGCACCGCCGGCAACACCAACGACCTGCGGGGAAAGCTGCTGCGCATCCGGCCCTCGGCCAGCGGCGGCTACACCGTTCCGACGGGTAACCTCTACCCGCAGGGCACGGCCCAGACCCGGCCGGAGATCTACGCGATGGGCTTCCGCAACCCGTTCCGGTTCTCCATCGACCCGGCGAACGGCTGGGTCTACCTGGCCGACTACGGGCCCGACCGGAACCCCCCGACCACCAACCGGGGCCCGGAAGGGCTCGTCGAACTCAACGTCATCAAGTCGGCCGGCAACTACGGCTGGCCGTTCTGCCACGGCGACAACCAGCCCTACGCCCCGTACAATCCGGACACCGGTGTGGTCGGCACGAAGTTCAACTGCGCCGCACCGGTCAACAACTCGCCCAACAACACCGGTCTGACCAGCCTGCGGCCGGTCGTCGCACCCCAGATCTGGTACGGCTACGGCACCTCGCCGAACTTCCCGGAACTCGGCTCCGGCGGCTCGGCCCCGATGGGTGGACCGGTCTACCGGTACGACCCGGCGAACCCGTCGGCCACGAAGTTTCCGCCGTACTACGACGGTGTGCACTTCTTCTACGAGTGGGCCCGCAACTACGTCAAGGAGGTCCACTTCGACCCGGCGACGACGGTGACCCGTACCAACCCGTTCCTGCCGGCCGGCAACTTCAACAAGCCGATGGACATGGAGTTCGGCAGGGACGGCTCGCTCTACCTGCTGGAGTGGGGCACCAACTTCGGTGGCGGGAACAGCGACTCCGGGCTCTACCGGATCGACTACATCCAGGGTGGGCGGTCGCCGATCGCCAAGGCGACCGGTACGCCCACGAACGGCAACGCCCCGCTCACCGTCCAGTTCAGCAGTGCCGGCACCGCCGACCCCGATCCCGGTGACACGCTCAGCTACCAGTGGACCTTCGGCGACGGCACCACCTCGACGGCGGCCAACCCGTCGAAGGTGTACACCACCAACGGCAACTACACGGCCCAGCTGAAGGTCACCGACAGCAGCGGAAAGACCGGCTTCTCCAACGTCCAGATCACCGTCGGCAACACCGCTCCGGTGGTCACCATCACCACCCCGGCCAACGGCGGCATGCTGACCTTCGGTGACCGGGTGTCGTACCAGATCAGTGTCACGGATCCGGACGGCGGTACGATCGACTGCAGCAGGGTGGTGCTCAACCCGGCGCTCGGCCACGACGACCACGCACACGAGACCACCGACTACCCCGGCTGCTCCGGCACGATCTCCACCGACCTGCTCGGCGGACACCCCGACGGCGCCAACCTGTTCTACGTGCTGAACGCGCACTACACCGACAACGGCGGCGCCGGCGGAGCGGCCCCGCTCACCGGCCGCGCACAGGCGATCCTCCAGCCCAAGCACAAGCAGGCCGAGTACCACACCAGCCAGTCCGGCACGCGAATCGTCGACCAGGCCGGCGCGGAGAGCGGCAAACGCGTCGGAGACATCTCCAACAACGACTGGATCGCCTTCACCCCGATGAGCCTGTCGGGCATCACCACCGTCAGCTACCGGCTGTCGTCGCCGTCCGGTGGCGGCTCGATCGAACTCCGTGCCGGCTCGCCGACCGGGACGCTGCTGGCCACCACCCCGGTGCCGAGCACCGGCGGCTGGGACAACTACCAGTCGACGCCACCGGTGAACGTCTCCGCCCTGTCCGGAACCCAGACGCTCTACCTGGTGTTCAAGGGCAGCGCGAACAACTGGTTCGACCTCGACTCGCACACCTTCGGCGGTAACGGCGTCGGGGTACCGAGCAGCGGCGGCGGCGTGGCGGGCCGGACCTGGACGCTCACCGCGCAGCACAGTGGCAAGCTGATGGACGTCAGCGGCGTCTCCACCGCCGACGGCGCGCAGATCCACCAGTGGGCGGCCACCGGGGGCAACAACCAGAAGTGGCAGGCTGTCGACGCCGGTGGTGGTGCGGTCTATCTGAAGGCGGTGCACAGCGGCAAGTGCGTCGAGGTGATCGGCGCCTCCACCGCGCCGGGCGCCTTCCTCCAGCAGGCCACCTGCAACAACAGCAACCAGCAGAAGTTCACCGCCACCCCGACCGGAACCTCCGGGGTGTACACGGTGAAGAGTGTGGTGAGCGGACACTGCGTGGACGTCAACGGCGCCGCCACCACCGACGGAGCCCGACTGCTGCAGTGGAACTGCCACACCGGCACCAACCAGCAGTGGCGGTTCACCGCGGCCTGACCCGGCCCGACAGCCAGTGACGTCCCGGTCGGGACCGGCCTCCGGAGCGACCGGAGCGGTTCCGACCGGGACGTCGGCCGACCCTAGCCGGGCTGCGGGGCGGTGAGCAGACCGTCCGCCGTCAACGCGTCCCAGAGTTCGTCCGGCACGGGGGCGGCGAAGCGCCGTACCGCCTCGGCCGCCTGCCCTCCGTCGCGTACCCCGACGACCGTCGAGACCACGGCCGGGTGCCGGCGGACGAAGGCGAGCGCCGCCTGCGGCAGGGTGACGCCGTACGTCTCGCAGACCGCGGCGATCCGGCGGGCCCGCTCGACCAGCTCCGCCGGGGCCTGCCGGTAGTCGTAGCGTGCCCCGGTCGGTGGCCGGTCCCGGGACAGCAGCCCCGAGTTGTAGACGCCGGCGACCACCACGCCCACCCGGCGGTCCACCGCGGCGGGCAGCAGGTCACCGGCGGCGCCCTGCTCCAGCAGGGTGTAGCGCCCCGCGCACATCACCACGTCGACGTCGGTCTCGCGGACGAACCTGGCCAGCATCGCCGAGGAGTTCATGCCGGCCCCGACCGCCCGGACGACGCCCTGGTCCCGCAGGTCGACCAGGGCGGGTACGGCCTCGGTCGCGGCCTGTTCCCAGTGGTCGTCGGGGTCGTGCAGGTAGACGACGTCGATCCGGTCCAGGCCGGTGCGTTCCAGGCTCGCCTCGATCGAGCGCCGGACCCCGTCACGACTGAAGTCCCAGACCCGTCGGTGGCTCGCCGGGACGTCGAACCCCTCCGGGTCACGCCGGTGTGCGTCCTCCGGCGTGGGTACGAGCAGCCGACCGACCTTCGTCGACACCACGTACTCGTCGCGTGGCCGGCCCCGCAGCGCGGCGCCGAGCCGGCGCTCGGACAACCCGAGTCCGTAGTGCGGTGCGGTGTCGTAGTACCGGACGCCCGCCTCCCAGGCGGTGTCGACCGCGCTGGCGAACTCCTCGTCGGTGGTCACCCGGTACAGGTTGCCGCCCTGGGAGGCACCGAACCCCAGCTCGGTCAGGCGTACCGCCGGGCGGCGCGGCGGCGCGGCGGACCTCACCACGCCCCCGACCGGTAGACGCGCCGTGCCGTCTCCGCCCAGACCAGCTCCCGCTCGACCGCACCGAGGTCGCCCAGCGTCTCCGCCAGGGCGTCGACCCAGCGCTGGTACGAGCTGGCGAGCAGGCACACCGGCCAGTCGGAGCCGAACATCAGCCGGTCCGGCCCGAACGCGTCGAGCGCGGTGGCGACCGCCGGCCGCAGGTCCTCCGGCGTCCAGTGCGTCCGTCGTACCTCGGTCACCAGGCCGGAGAGTTTCGCGGTCGTGTTCGGCGAGGCCGCCAGGGCCCGCAGGTCCCGGGCCCAGTCCACCGGATCCGCCCCGCCCAGGGTCGGCTTGCCCAGGTGGTCGAGGACGAACCGTACCTCGGGCAGGTCGTGTGCCAGGCGGGTCGCCATGGCCAGTTGGTGCTCGCGGACCAGCAGGTCGAAGACCAGGCCGGCGGCGCCCACCGCGGCGATCCCCCGACGGACGTCCGAACGGTCCAGGTACGCCGGGTCGGTCTCGGCCTGGACGAGGTGGCGGATGCCGACCAGCCGGTCCCCGCCCCGGGCCGCCCGCAGCCGGTCGAGCTGGTCGGCGACGTCGGCGGCGGTCAGGTCCACCCAGCCGACGACCCCCCGGACGAGGGTGCTGTCCGCCGCGACGCCCAGCAGCTCCACCGTCTCCGCCACCGAGGCGATGGACTGCACGACGACGGTCCCGGAGACCCCGGCGGTACGGGCCAGCGGGGCGAGGTCGACGACCTCGAAGTCGCGGGAGATGGCCGCCATGGTCGACGGGTCGATCCAGGGCTGCGGATGGCGGGCCCGGACCCAGAGGTGGTGGTGCGCGTCGACGATGCCCGGGCCTGCCGGGTTCTGACCGCCGGTCATCGGCCCAGCCATCCGCCGTCGACGGGCAGCACGATCCCGTTGACATAGTCCGAGGCGGCCGAGGCCAGGAACACTGTGGCGCCGCCGAGGTCGTCGGCGTCGCCCCACCGGCCCGCCGGGATCCGGGCGAGGATGGCCCGGTCACGCTCGGGGTCGTCGCGCAGCGCCCGGGTGTTGTCGGTGGCGATGTAACCGGGCGCGATGGCGTTGACGTTCACCCCGAGGGGCGCCCATTCGTTCGCCAGCGCCCTGGTCAGCCCGGCCACGCCGGACTTCGACGCGGCATAGCCGGGTACGGTGATACCGCCCTGGAAACTCAGCAGCGACGCGGTAAAAATGATCTTTCCCCGGCCCCGCTCCACCATGCTCCGGCCGATCTCCCGGCTCAGCACGAACTGGCTGCTCAGATTCACCTCGATGACGTGGTCCCACATCTCGTCAGGATGCTCGGCAGCCGGCGTACGGGCGATCGTGCCGCCGTTGTTCACCAGGATGTCGATCGGCCCGAGCGCGACGAGGTCCCGGGCCAACCGGTGCACGGCCGCCCGGTCGGCGAGGTCGGCCCGCAGCGCGGTGAACCGGCGGCCGGCCGCCCGTACCCGGCGTTCCACCTCGCTCCCGTCCGGTTCCAGCTGGGCGGAGACGCCGACGACGTCGGCGCCGGCCAGGGCCAGTGCCTCGGCCATGGCCATGGCCGATGCCACGCCGGGCGCCGGTCACCACGGCGGTCCGTCCGGACAGGTCGAACAGGGCGGTCACCGGTTCTCCTCCCGCCAGTCGAGCAGCACCTTCAGCACGCCGCCGCCCTCCAGTGCCTCGAACGCGGCGGTCACCGCCTCGACCGGCTCGACCCGGGAGATGATCTGCGCCGCCGGGATCACGCCGGAGGCGACCAACCGGATCGCCTCGGCCATGTCGTCCCGTTGGTACAGTCGCGCGCCGAGCAGCTCCAGTTCGCGCCAGAAGAACCGGTGCAGGTTGACCTCCCTGGGCCGGGGGTGGATCGCCACCATCACCAGCCGGCCGCGGGTGGTCAGGACGTCGACCGCCGTGCCGACCCCGGCGGCGGAGCCGGAGACCTCGAAGGCGATGTCGGCGCCGGCGCCGGCGGTGCGGTCGTTCACCAGTGCCACGACGTCGGTCGCCCCCGGGTCGACCGCCTCGATCCCCATCCCGTCCGCGGCGGCGCGCCGGAACGGGTCCGGCTCGACGAGCAGCACCCGGGCACCACGGTTCCGCGCGACGATGGCGATCAGGACCCCGACCGGCCCACCACCGACCACGACGACCTGGTCGTCGGCGGTCACGTTTCCGCGCCGCACGTCATGCACCGCGACCGCGACCGGTTCGACGAGCGCCGCGTGGTCGAGCGGCAGCTGCTCGGGCAGTGGCAGCACCAGGTCCGCCGGGACGTTCCACGAGGACTGCATGGCGCCCGGCGAGTCGATGCCGAGGAAGTTCATGGCGTGGCAGATGTGGGAGTTCCCCCGTCGGCAGGCGGCACACCGTCCACACGGCCTGGTCGGCATCACGGTGACGGGCTGACCGACGGACCAGTCGCTCGTCTCCTCCCCCACGGCCGCGATCCGACCCGACATCTCGTGTCCGATGATCGCCGAGGCGCCGACCCGGGCGTCCATGTCCCCGTGGTAGATGTGCAGGTCGGTGCCGCAGATCCCGGTGTAGGCCACGGCGATCCGCACCTGACCGGGTCCCGGCTGTTCCGGGTCGCGTTCCTCGACGCCGAGGTGACGGGCACCCCGGTAGACCACTGCCTTCATCGATCCTCCGTCCGGACGGCCGGTACGGGCGACGTACCGGCCGGGCATGGTCGTGGGGACACCACCGTGGTGGTGCACCCACGGGTTCTTCTGTCGCACCCGCGCGGCGGCCGGGTCAGTGGCGCGCGGTGGGTGACACGTCGTTGTGGGCGTGCAACGGCGCGCCGCCGAGGCGCCGGACCGGGGTGAGCCCGTCGACACCGGCCAGCAGCCGCCGGCCGGCTCGCTCCGGTCGAACGTGGGGGCCCTCGGACGTCTGCGGCTCCGGGCCCCGGGCGGCAGCCCGGACCCGCTCCTCGTCGACCCGGACGCCCAGGCCGGGTGAGTCACCGAGGACGAAGGCACCGTCCTCGACGTGCAGGTCGATGGTGACGCCGACCGGTGGCGCCAGGTCCTGCAACTCGCTGGTCAGGTGGTTGGGCACCGACGTCGCGGCGTGCAGCAGCCCGATCGGGCTGTTGCCGATCGGGCTGACCGGCAGGTCGTGGGCGTGCGCCAGGGCGGACGCCCGCAGGAAGTGGGTGACTCCCCAGACGGCGGCCGTCTGCACGATGTCGACCGCCCCGGCGGCGATCAGCGGACGGTACTGCTCGAGCCCGGTGAGGTTCTCCCCGGTGGCGACCGACGCGCGGATCCCACGACCGACGGCGGCGAGCCCCTCGGCGTCCCAGCGCCGGACCGGCTCCTCGATCCAGATGAGGTCGAGGGTGCGTTCGAGTTCGCAAACGTGCCGGACGGCCTGCTTGCGGCTCCACGCCTCGTTGACGTCGAGCATCAGACCGGGCCGCAGGCCGTGCCCGGCCTCGGTCAGCACCTCCGCCACCAGGCCGAGGCGGTGCCGGTCGCGCTCGATGTCGAGGCCGCCCTTGAGCTTGGCCGCCCGCAGTCCGTACCCGGCGTAGACCTGGTATGCCGAAACGAGTTCGTCGTCGGTCAGCCCGATGTCCAGGCCGGACGCGTAGGCGGGAACCCGCCGGTCACGTCCGCCCAGCAGCCGCCACAGCGGCTCGCCGGCCACCTGTGCCTTGATGTCCCACAGGGCGGTGTCGAGCGCACCGATGGTGCCGAACACCGGGCCTGCGTGGCCCGCCTTGAAGGTGTGCCGCAGCATGCGGTCGTAGAGGGTCGTCACGGCGCGGGGATCCTCGCCCTCGATGGCCGCGAAGATCCGTTCGATCTCCACATCCGGTCCGAGACCGACCCCCGAGATGCCCTCGTCGGTTTCCACGATGACGATCGACACCGGGACCACCCCGTCGGGGATGACGCCGTTGGCGTCGCCCACGGGCCGTCCCCACTCCTGGATCGTGGTGAGTGTCCGATATCCGGTGATCCGCATGTCAGCCCTTCGTAGAACCGGCGGCGACGCCGTCGGCGATCTGCCGCTGGAGGAACAGGTACACCACCAGGACGGGAACCGCGGCGATCAGAACCCCGGAAGCGAAGGTGGGGATGTCGTCGGAGTACTGCCCGCGTAGCGAGGTGACGCCGACCATCAGGGTCCGGTGATCGGCCGAGGGCATCATCACCAGCGACATCAGGACGTCGTTCCAGCAGAACAGGGCGTTGAGGATGCCGACCGACAGCAGCGCCGGAGTACCCAGTGGCAGCATGATCCGGCGGTACACGCCGTACACGCTGTTGCCGTCGATCCGGGCCGCGTCGATGATCTCCGGCGGGATGCCCCGGTAGTAACTCGTCATCAGGAAGACGGTGAAGGGCAGGAACTGCGCCACGTAGACGAGGACCAGTCCGGGGTACGTGTCGATGAGGCCGCTGTCCGCCATGATCCGGGCGAGCGGCACCATGATCACCTGGAACGGCACGAACAGTCCCGCGAGGCAGCCCAGGAAGAGCGCCCTCGAACCACGGAACCGCAACTGGCTCAGGGCGAAGCCGGCCATCGAGCCGAACAGCAGCAGGAGGACCACCGACGACGTCACCACGAGCAGCGAGTTGACGAAGTACCGGCCCATGCCGACGCTGGTCCACGCCGTGCTGATGTTCTCCCAGCGCAGAGCGTCGGTCAGGGAGAACCGGTCGAGGATGTACCCACGCCGGGTCTTCATCGCGACGTTGACGGTAAACAGCAGGGGGTAGATCGTCGCCAGCGCGAGCAGCGCCATCGGGACGGCGACCATCCACCGGCCCAGACGGAGGCGGGACATCACGCCTCCCTTCCGGCCCGGCTGAGCAGCTTGATCTGCAGCAGCCCCACGACCAGCATGATCACGAAGAGGATCGTCGAGGCGGCCGAGGCGAGGGCCGGTCGGTTCATCTGTCCCTGCTGGATCCAGATGTAGTACTCCGGCAGGTACGTCGACCCCTCCGGGCCACCGCTGGTCATGACGTAGAGCAGGCCGAACATGGAGGTCAGCATTCCGATCATCGTGGTCACGAAGACGAACTGGATGGTGCGGGACAGGCCCGGAACGATCACGTGCCAGATGACCTGGGGTAACGACGCCCCGTCCATCCGTGCCGCGTCCAGGAGCGCGGCGTCCAGGGTCGCGAAGCCGGCGAGGAACACCACCAGCCCCATGCCGAACGTCGCCCAGACGTGCACGCCGACCACCATGAACATCGCGAGGTCCGGGTCTCCGAGCCAGTCGACGGGCGCGACACCGACCGCCCCGAGCAGGGAGTTGAGCGGACCGTCGAAGGCGAGCAGGAGGTTGAAGATCGCACCGACGATGACCGGGGAGAGCACGGCGGGGAAGAAGTAGACGCCGCGGTAGAGCCGGTGGCCGGGCACCCGGAGGTAGATGAACGTCGCGAGCAGCCCGGGAATCGCCACCGCCACCGGAAGCAGCAGTACCAGCAGTCCCACGTTGCCCAGCGCGGTCCGGAACAGCGGATCCCGGAACAGCTCCAGATAGTTGTCGAACCCGACCGCCACCCCGTTGCGGTCACCGTCGCCGGTGAAGGAGAAGTTGACTCCGAGCAGCAGTGGGTAGAGCCGCAGCAGCACGATGATCAGGACGGCTGGCGCCACCAGGACGTAGGGAGCGTAGCGCTCGGAGCGCAGGCCGCCGCCCCGCCGGGGGCGGGCACCGCCCCGGCGGGTGGTGGCCCCGGCCGCCCCGTCGGTCCGCCCGGTACGGGCCGGGCGGACCGACGGTTGTACGTTTCCGATCGGCACGTGTTCAGCCCGCCTGGTCGGAAGCGGCCAGCTGCTTCACCACCTCGTCGACGGTGATCGAGCCGCTGAGCAGTTGCTGGGAGAGCCGACCCATCAGGTCCAGGGTCTTGGACGAGAGCGCGACGTGCAGGGCGGGCTTGCCGCTCTTGATCTCGGAGACGATCGTGGCGACGGCCGGACCGCCCTGCGACACGTCGATCGTGGTGTCGGCGGCGATCGCGCCGGCGCCGGTGTAGAAGGCCTTCAGGGCCTCGGTCGAGGTCAGCGCCCGCACCAGGTCGGCGGCCACCGTCGGGTCCTTGGTCCACTTGGCGACCCCGTAGCCGATACCGCCGTCGTAGGCCAGGCTCGGCGTGGTTCCGGCGGTGACGACCGGGGCGTCCATGACGCCGAGCTTGTCGGCGGTCAGGAACTCGTTGAAGTCCTGCCAGTGCCCCACGTCCGACATCAGACCGATGACGTGGGCGGCCTTGGCGGACTGGAAGATCGCGAACCCGTCGTTGAACATCGCGGTCGAGTTGGCCCCGTCGTTGTTCAGACCCGCGTCGCCGGCCTCCTTCCAGAGCTGAAAGACCCGCTTGACGTTGGGCGAGCTCCAGTCGCGCTTCCCGGCGATCCAGTTGTCGTACTCCTGGGCGGTGAGGATGCCGGAACCCAGGCCGGAGAGCCAGAACTGGATCCCGGCGCCCTCCTTGTTGCCGAGGGCGAAGCACTTGGCCCCGGCCTTGGCGATGGCGGCGCAGTTGGCGACGAACTCGGTCCAGGTGGCCGCCGGGCGCGCCGGGTCGAGTCCGGCCTTCTCGTAGAGCGCCTTGTTGTAGTAGATGGGGTGGCCCTGCAGCGTCACCGGGCCGGCGTAGGTCTTGCCGTCCTTGGTGAACGCGTCCCAGCCGGCCAGCCGCTGCCTGTCCTCGGCCACGTACTCGTCCAGCGGCACCAGCGCGTCGACCCGGTCCCGGATCTGGCCGCCGCCGTTGAACAGGATGACGTCCGGACCCTTGCCGGACTGGATCGCCGCACCGAGCAGCGTGTAGTACTGGTCGAAGGGCTGCGCGACGAACTCGACCGGCACATTCGGATGTTTCTTGGCGAAGTCCGCCTTCGCCTTCTCGATGTAGGGTGCGGCGGAAGCCTCGCCGGACTTCCAGTCCCACACCACCAGCTTGTCCGCGGACCCGCCCGGTGACGGGTCCGACCCTGTCGCACTCCCACAACCGGTCAGCGCCAGTCCCACAACGAGGACGGCGGACCACATTGCTCGCTGTTTCATCGTTGTCACCCTTTGAACGTGGGGGTAGCCGGTGGTCCGGCCGTCAGGCGTGATGAATACACGGAAACGTAACTCGTATGATGTCTCGCGTCAACGGTCCGCCGTACACTGACCAACAACACCGGGTCGCCAGCGCGGTGAGCCATCCGGAGGGGACATGACGCCATCGCAGGAGACCACCGTGAACGCCCCGGCACCGCCGGCGTGGACACGACGACCGGCCAACCTCGCCCGGGCGGTCACCGCCGAACTGGTGGAGCGCATCGTCCGCGGGACACATCCGTCCGGGACGGCGCTGCCACCCGAGCCGGTACTCTGCGAGACCTTCTCGGTGAGCCGGACCGTCGTCCGGGAAGCGGTGAAGATCCTTCAGGAGAAGGGGCTGGTGCAGGTCCGACAGGGTGCCGGCACCATGGTCACCTCCCCCTCGGCGTGGGACATGCTCGACGAACTCGTGCTCGCGGCCACCATCGCCGAGGACGACAGCCTCGCCATCCTGGACGACCTCGTCGCGACCCGACGGGTCCTGGAGTCCGACATGGCGAACGTCGCCGCCCGGCAGGCCGACCAGGAGACCATCGAACGGTTACACGCGCAGGTGAAGCGGATGGACGAGCTCGTCGACGACCATGTCGCGTACCACGAGCAGGATCGCGGCTTCCACGACATCATCATGCAGGCGTCCGGGAACCGGATCGCCCGCGGTGTGGTACGCGCGCTGGAGAGCCAGGTCGTCAACACCGCCCGGTACATGGGCCGGACCGAACGCGCGTTGTGCGTGGCCTCCAACCGCGGACACCGACGCATCTACGAACGCATCGCCGCCCACGACCCGGAGGGCGCCGCCGAGGCGATGTTCACCCACATCACCGAGGCCTGGCTCGTCCGCCGCAGCGGAACGGGCAGTCCCGACCGTCTCCAGCGGTGACACACCGACGGGCGGACCCGGTACGCGGCGCCTGCCGGCGCCCCTCTCACCGGGAATCCGCCCGTCGGTCTGCCGAACGGCTCAGGAGAACTGCGCGAAGAACCGCCAGATCTCACCCTTGGTCCACGTGGTGATGCCGCTTTCGGCGTACGTGCCGTCCACCGGGCCCGGCATGTGCCCGTTGTCGAACGCGGCCCACTGCACAGGATAGCCGGACCGGCACCCCGAGTAGGCGGTGGTGATGTGCGTCCGGCTGCCGGCACCAGGCTCCGGTGGGTTCTGTGCGGCGCAGCCGTTGTTCCGGACGAAGGTGTCCCGCAGCGACCGCCCCTGCGAGATGCTGAGGACGTTGTCGGAGATGCCGTGCAGCCCGAAGTACGCGATCGGCTGGCTACCGCCGCTGCACCCGCTGATCTGGGCTCCGGCGATCACCGCGACGGCCCGGAACACGCCGGCCCGGGCGCAGGCGAGGGCGTAGCTCATGCCGCCACCCCAGCTGAAGCCGAGAGCGAAGCGCTGTCTCGGGTTGACGCAGAGCGCGCTCTCGATCCGCTGAACCATGTCGTCGACGAACGTCACGTCCTCGCCGCCGGCATTGCCCCAACCGTTGCCGAGCCCTTGCGGCGCGACCAGGATCGCGCTGTTGTTGGACTGTTCCTGCTGGCCGTAGTAGGACCAGGCCGTCCCGCTGGTGCCGCCCGAGGAGATCTCCTGCATGGTGCCGCCCCGCCAGTGGAACGCGAAGATCAGCCGGTACGGGTTGGTGTTGTTGTAGTTGGTCGGCACCCGCAGGATGAACTGGCGGCTCTTGCCGTTGCTCTGGATCGTGTGCGTGCCGCTCGACAGCGTCGGGGCCTTGCCGCACCCGCTGCCACCGGTGGGCGGCGGGTCGCCGCCGCCGTCGACGCGGGCGAGTTGCCACTGCTGGTTCGCCCCGTTCCAGTCGGCGTACTGCACGACGTTGCCGCCGTCCGCCGTGGACGCGCCCTGCACCTCGACGACCTTGCCGCTGTGCCGGCTGATCAACCGGACGTGGCCCCCGTCGGAGTCGGCCAGCCGGAACTGCTGGTTCGTTCCGTTGAGATCAGACCACTGCACGACGGCGCCGCCGTCGGCCGTCGACCAGTTGTGCACGTCGAGGACCTTGCCCGAGTGCCGGGACTTCAGCCGGTAGAAGCCACCGCCCGAGTCGACGAACTGCCACTGCTGGTTGGCACCGTTGTGCCGGGTCCACTGGCTGATCCGCGCACCGTCGTTCGTGGCCGAGCCGTACACGTCCAGGGCCTTGCCACTGTTCCGGTTCACCAGGACGTACCAGGCATTGGTGTCCACTGTGGCCGCGGACGCGGGCGCGGCGTGTACCGCGACGAGCGTGCCGGCCGCGACGACCGCTGCCGCGGCGGCGGCCAGCCCTGATCGCCAGCGACGTCTCTGCGGAGAGGCGGGACGAACCTCACCGATGGTCTTCATGGTCCACTCCTTCGGTCGGGAGGGCACACGCGAGCAGGACGGACGCATGCGCCCGAGGGTGCCGCCGTCCGGTGGTGGCGTCGGCACGGTGGATGGTCCGGGACAGCGACGCGGCACCGCCCGACATCCGGCTGGGTCAACGGCCGGCGATCACAGCGGGTCCGCGCGAATTGCTGCGCTGCGTCGTCAGGGCTCCCGGCAGCCGGCTGACGCCGTGCCTGAAAGTTAGCGCTAACATCGTCATACGTCAAACGACTCACGTCTATGGCTCGCGGTACTCACGCACCGGGCACGAAGGGCAGCCACCGCGGCGATTCGGCCTGCGGCGACCTAGCCGTCGACGCGGGTCGCCGGGTCCGGGGGGTGTGGTGGGCGGCGGCGTTGACGGGCGACTCGTTGAACTACCGCGATCCGGCCCGGTCACTGGCTGGGCCGGTCAGTTGCCGACCACCTCGATGGTCTGCGCCACCGGCAGCCGGGGGGTGTGCGGCGGGCCGGCGGTCTCCGGGGCGGCGGTGCCCAGGCGTACCACCAGGTACGGATAACCCAGGTTGCTGATCACGGACCGCAGCACCTGCCGGAGACTGGGCAGCTCGATGACGGAACTGAACGGCAGCACCGTGACACCGAGTTCGGTCGCGGTCAGCCAGCCGGCCGACAGCGCCCGGCCGGCCCGGAGCCAGTCCGCCGGCTCGTCGCCCGGGCCGTACAGGATCGCGTAGCGGGCGGCGCGGTCGTGCCCCGGGCCGACGGTGAGGGTCCCGGCCCGTACGAAGTCCCGGCCCGGAACGGTGGTCTGCGGCGCCTGGGCCGGGACCACCTCGTCCGGAAGGCCGGCGCCCGCCGGTCGGTCCCCGCCACGCCAGTACGCCAACTCGGTGCGCTGCTCCTCGTCCTCGGCCTCCACCTGGTCGGCGTGCGAGGCGGCGGCGGCCAGTTCGAGGACCTGGTCGTCGGTCAGGACATGCCACTGGACGTCCTCGGCCGTCACCGCCTGACCGACGGCGGCGACCGCCTCCGGACTGGCCGGGGTGTCGCTGACCGGCCGACGGTCGGTGTGCCGCAACCGCACGGCCTCGAACCGCCGCACCGCCTCCGGTTCCACCTCGGTGCGTCCGGCGAGCCCGACCCGGGCCAGGTGGTCCGGATCGGCCGGGTCGGGCAGCGGTGTCACCGTCACCGACCAGCCCCGCGCGGCCACCGCGACCACGGCATGGTGCAGGGCGGCGCCGCAGCTGACGGTCAGCAGCCGCCCCTCCGGGTCGGCGGCCCGGAGTTGCCGCTCCCGCACCGCGTACAGGTCCAGCGCGTCCCCGCTGACCCGCCAGCGCCAGGGCTGGGTGTTGTGCACCGACGGCGCGTACCCGGCCGCCTCCGCGGCCTCGGTGAGGATGGTCGTGGCGGAACGTTCGGCATCGCTCATTGATCTCTCCTTTCTGCCCTCATCCTCCCCCGCCACGGACGCCGGTGTGCGGAGGACCGTCCACTTCCCGGTGACCAGGTACGACCCCCGGCCGACGACGACGCCCGCTCGGGGCACCGGGACCCGGGCGCCGACCCGGTCAGGGTCGAGCGGGTTCGGCGTCGATGACCTCCGCGACGTCGCGGCGGGGGGTGGGCCAGCCGGGCTGGCCGTACCCGATGCGCATCACTATCTGCGGCGCGCCGGCGCGCCCGAGGGCCAGGCGGAGCTGTTCCCGGGCGGCGGGTACCTCGATGGGCTGCGAGAGCAGTGAGACGGCGAGGCCCGCGTCGGTGGCGGCGAGCAGGACCCGTTGCATGGCCTGGCCGGCGTTGACCTGGTCGGTGGCGGTGTCGCCCGGCGTGCCGAGGACGGCGACGAGGGGTTCGGGTTCGAAGTCGCGGCCGGGAGCCCGGGTACGCACCCCGAAGGGTCGCTGGGGCAGCAGGTCGTACGGTTCGGCGGGCGGTCCGCCGGCGGTGACCGGCACCCCGTCGGGCGCCTCGTGGTGCCGGATCCAGTCGACCAGCTCCGCCCGGTAGGCGGGGTTGCGGTCGAGGACCCGGTTGGCGGCGTTGGCGATGGCGGCGACGGCGGTGACCGCCGCGGACCCGATCACCAGTTCCAGCCAGGTGTCCTCGGCGCGGGCCGCCTCGCGCAACTGCCAGCGCGCCTCGGCGGGGACCGGGTTGGGCCAGAACGGCGCCCGGTTGCTGTGTCGGCGCGCGATCGCCTCGTGCAGGGCACGTTCGGCGGGGGTGGCGGGACGGGGTCGGGTCGGGGTCAGCCGGGCCACCACGTCCGGCTCCGCCGGACAGGGTTGCAGGCACGTCTCGGCGGGGGTGCCGGCGACGGCCAGGGCGAGCCGGAGGTTGAACACGGCGGCCCCACAGCTGATCCGGGCCGCCCATCCGCTGGGATCGTTGACGGGCAACCGCCGCCGCGGGTCGACGAGCACCTCGATGCCACCGTCCCGCAGCCGGAAACGCCACGGCTGGGTGTTGTGCACCGACGGCGCCCGAACCGCCGCGGGCACGGCGTCGCGCAGGTCGGCGTGGGTGTATCCGGGGTCGCTCATGACGGTTCTCCTCATCGATTCCCCGTCGGGTGGGACGGCGGTCAGGCAGCGTGCGTGATCGACCGGCCCCGGGGCCGTTGCCCGGCGGTGTCCGGTGCCCGACCGGGGGTGGGGACCGTACGGGGCGGCGTCGGATGCCCGGCCGACCCGGGGAACGTCCGGGGCGCCGTCCGCGACGGCACCCCGGTGTCGCTGGTCGGATGTGGTCACTTCAGCCAGGGCAGGCGCTTGACGAGCGGGAGCCTCGCCCAGTGGGCGCCGAGCCCGAGCGTCCGGCCGGCTCCGGTCAGGGCCAGTCCGACGAGGACCCCCGCGAGGACGAGGTGCTCGTCCATGAACGGGTTGGTCTGCGGGGGAAGCGCGACCGACCACATCATCACGTACAGGAGCGCGCCGGCGGCGGCGGCGATCCGCATACCGATCCCGAGGGTCAGCGCGAGGCCGATGCCGAGCAGGCCGAGCATGAAGGCCCAGTTCGCGAACGCCGTGCCGGCCAGGTCGTGGTAGAGGCCCGCGAAGGGGCCCTCGGCGCCGCTGAGGAAACCCCTGGTCGGGTTGCCACCGTCGGTCCACCCCTTGCCGTCCGGGGTGGCGAAGCCGAGCCCGATGACCTTGTCGACGAAGGCCCACAGGAACGTCCATCCCAGGGCCAGCCGAACGCCGGCCCAGACGTACCGGGTCGCCGTCCGCGCGGCTGTCCCGGTCGTTTCGTCGGTGACCGCCGGAGCGGTCGTCTGTACGGTGTTCCGCTCTGCCATCGCGGTCATGGCTGCCACGTCCTTTCCGATCAGCTCGGGGTTCCGTCCGGACCCACCTCTATTCCACGCCGGGCACGGGTTCGGTGGCAGAGGCCTCGGTCCGCTCTCCGACGGGTCGGCGGTCCGGGCCCGACGGGACCTTCGGCCCTTGGGATACGAGCCGACCGCTCGCGGCCGGCGGCGATCCCTGAGCCCGTCCGCGCTGGTGTGGGTGCCCAGTCGCACCTCGACGACGCCGTCCGCGCCTCGGAACCGGACGTCGGCGGTCAGCTCGTGCGCCACCTGGAGCATCCGGCGGTTGCCGGGCAGGACCTCGCCGACCAGTTCGTCCACGCCGTCCGCGCCGGCGATGGCGGCCAGTTGCCGCAACAGCCGGGTGCCGATGCCGTGACGGCGCCGCCGTCCGTCGACAAAAACGGCGAACTCGGCCCGCCGGTCGGTCGGGCCGCTCCGCTCGTACGACGCGACACCGACAATCACGCCCGCCTGCTCGGCGACAACCGCGTTGTGTCGCGGTGACCGGCTCCGGCAGAGGCGGTCGATCTCGGTGGCGAGCGTCGCCCGTCCCGGGGCGACAAAAAACCGCATCCGCAGGTCGTCGACAGCGGCCCGGTCGTAGAGCGCGGCCAGTCCCGGTCGGTCGCCCGGGCGGACGGGTCGGATCCGGACGCTGCCCCCCTCGGCGGTCGCTCCTCCGGCGAGCCCTTCGACAGCCGTACGGGGCGCCGGTGCCCGGATGGTGGTGGTGGCCATCGCCGACCTCCCCGAAGTTCGTCTCGTCCCGTCCAGTCAACGGCGGCCGCCGCCGGCCGGGCAGGGCCTTCCGGCCTGCCACGCACCGGCCACAGGTCCCCCTCCGCCCGTGCCGTTGCGCCCTGCCCGGGCGCCGTGTCGGGGTTCTACGGTCGAGTGGCGGACGACGAGGGAGGTCGTGATGAGGACGTGGCAGGTGTGCGACGTGATGAGTACGGACGTCGCCACGGTCCGGGAGAACACTCCGTACCGGGAGATCGTCGACGTGCTCACCAGTCGGAGGATCGCCGCCGTACCCGTGGTGGACGAGTTCGGGTACGTGCTCGGCGTGGTCTCCGAGGGTGACCTGCTGCACAAGGTGGAGCTCATCGGGCAGTCCCACGATCGGCCCGTCTTCGAGGGCCGGCGACGCCGGACGGCGCGGATCAAGGCCGACGCGGCCACCGCCACCCCGCTGATGACCACACCGGCGGTGACCGTCTATCCGCACACCCCGGTGGTGGTCGCGGCGAAGACGATGAACCGCCGACAGGTCAAGCGCCTGCCGGTGATCGACGACCTGGGGCGGCTCGTCGGGATCGTCACCCGTGGCGACCTGCTCAAGGTGCACCTGCGCCCGGACGGCGACATCCGCCACGACGTGGTGTGGGAGGTGCTGCGCCGGGTCCTGGCGATCGAGGAGGGCGTCGTCCAGGTGACCGTGCGCGACGGCGTGGTCCGGTTGACGGGGCAGATGGACCGCAGGAGTTCGGTGGAGATCGCCGGCCGCCTCGCCGCCCAGGTCAGCGGCGTCGTCGAGGTGACAGACGAACTCGGCTTCGATTTCGACGACACCCGGATGGTCGATCTCGGATCCGGGCGGGCCACCTTCACCGGCGTCGCCTGACAACGCGTCGCCGGGGACGGCACGCCACCGGTGCGGACGGCTCGTCCTGTCGCAGGTCGAGCGGTTCGGCCCGCGGTGTGGGCGCGTGGACTCCGGGGGCGGGACAGCGCGGTACGGAAGCGGACAACCTATCGGGAAGAGGAGGAAACACTGGTGACTGCCGTAGCGAACCAGGAGTCCCGGCACGTCGACCTGGACGAGGTGGTACGGACGCTCCGGGATCCCACCACCGCCGAGGTCGCGCAGTTGGACGCCTGGTGGCGGGCGAACAACTACCTGACGGTCGGCCAGATCTACCTGCGGGGCAATCCGCTGCTGCGTGAGCCGCTGGCCCCCGAACACATCAAACCCCGGCTGCTCGGCCACTGGGGCACCAGCCCCGGTCTGTCCCTGATCTACGCGCACGTCTCCCGGCTGATCCGGCAGACCGGTCAGCGGGCGATCTACCTGGCCGGCCCGGGGCACGGCGGACCGGCCCTGGTCGCCGCCGGCTACCTGGAGGGAACGTACAGCGAGATCTATCCGGCGGTCTCCCAGGACGAGGCCGGCATGCTCCGGCTGTTCCGCCAGTTCTCCAGCCCGGGAGGCATTCCCAGCCACGTCTCGGTGACCACCCCCGGCTCCATCCACGAGGGCGGCGAGCTCGGTTACGTGCTGGTGCACGCCTTCGGCGCGGTGCTGGACAACCCGGACCTGCTCGCGGTGGCCGTCGTCGGCGACGGCGAGGCCGAGACCGGCCCGCTCGAGGGGTCCTGGAAGGGGGTGTCGTTCCTCAACCCGGCACACGACGGCGCCGTCCTGCCCATCCTGCACCTCAACGGGGCGAAGATCGCCGGTCCGACGGTGTTGGCCCGGAAGGACCCGGCCGAGGTGCGGGCGTTGCTGACCGGGCACGGTTACGACGTACTGGAGGTGGAGGGGGCCGACCTGCCGGGCATGCACCACCGGTTCGCGGCGGTGCTGGCGCAGGCGTGGGGAAGGATCCGCGCCATCCAGCACGCGGCGCGGACCGGCGGCTGGGACGGTGAGCGGCCCCGCTGGCCGCTGATCGTGCTGCGCTCCCCGAAGGGCTGGACCGGTCCGGACCAGGTCGACGGCGTCCAGGTCACCGGCACCTGGCGGTCGCACCAGGTGCCGCTGTCCGGGGTACGGGACAACCCGGCGCACCTGGCCCTGCTGGAGTCCTGGCTGCGGTCGTACCGGCCGGAGGAGCTGTTCGACTCCACCGGCGCACCCCAGGCGGTGGTCCGGGACCTGGCTCCGGCGGGTGACCTGCGGATGAGTGCCAGCCCGCACGCGAACGGCGGGCTGCTGACCCGGGACCTCGACCTTCCGAACTTCCGGGACTACGCGGTCGACGTGGCGCGGCCGGCACAGCTGCGGGCCGAGTCGACCCGCCGGCTCGGTGAACTGATGCGGGACGTCTACCGGCGCAACCCCGACCGGTTCCGGCTGTTCTGCCCGGACGAGACGAACAGCAACCGGCTCGGTGCGGTCTTCGAGGCCTCCGACCGTGCCTTCATGGAGCGGGTCACCGAGACCGACGTCTCCGTCGGCCGGGACGGCCGGGTCATGGAGGTGCTCTCCGAACACAACTGTCACGGCTGGTTGGAGGGCTACACCCTGAGCGGACGGCACGGCGTGTTCGCCACGTACGAGGCGTTCGCGATGGTCAGCGCCTCGCAGACGGTGCAGCACGGAAAGTGGCTGCAGGAGGCCCACCGGCTGCCCTGGCGGGCCCGGGTGCCCAGCCTGAACGTGTTGCTGACCTCGACAGCCTGGCGCAACGACCACAACGGCTTCTCCCACCAGGGCCCCGGGCTGATCCAGGTGGTGCTGACCCAGCGCGGCGACGTCGCCCGGGTCTACCTGCCGCCGGACGCGAACTGCCTGCTGTCGGTGGCCGACCACTGCCTCCGGTCCCGGTCGTACATCAACCTGATCGTCATCGACAAGCAGCCGCAGCTGCAGTGGTTGACCATGGAGCAGGCGATCACGCACTGCGCCCGTGGCGCCGGCATCTGGGCGTGGGCGGGCACCGACGACGGCACCCGCGACCCCGACATCGTGCTGGCCTGTGCCGGCGACGTGGTCACCATGGAGACGGTCGCCGCCGCCCAGATCCTCCGGGAACGGCTGCCGGCCCTGCGGGTACGGGTGGTCAACGTCGTCGACCTGATGACCCTGATCCGCCTCAAGGACCACCCGCACGGGATGGATCCGACCCTGTTCACCGCGCTGTTCACCGACACCGTCGACGTGGTGTTCGCCTTCCACGGCTATCCGGGCGCCATCCACCAGCTCGTCCACGGTCGCCCCGACGCCGACCGGTTCCGGGTCCGCGGCTTCGTGGAGGAGGGGACGACCACCACCCCCTTCGACATGACCGTGCGCAACCGGGCATCCCGCTACCACCTGGTGCTGGACGCGATCAACAACGCCCGACGGATGCCCCGGGGCGCGAGCGAGCTGAAGGCCTGGTGCGAGCAGAAGCTCGCCGAGCACGCGGCGTACGTCGTGGAGCATCTCGAGGACATGCCCGAGGTGCGGGACTGGTCGCTCGGCGACTGGGCCGAGCAGGGCTGAACGGTCCGGCGTTGGCGGTGTCCGACTCGACTCCCGGGGCGGGGGCGGATCGTGCCCGTCCCGCCACTTGACAGCACACATGAGAACGCTAACATTCACAGATAACGCTATATTGACCGCACCGGTCGACCCCGGGCGTTCCGCTCATCCATCGCACTACCCGGCAGCTGGCGTGGCCCCCGACTCCGCCACCGGCCAGCCGTTCCGCGTACTTGTCCCCCTCTCCCTGTTACCGCTAACACCGACGGTCCGTCACCGAATCACCCGCGGTTGCCCGGAGCGCACCCGGGCCGGTCGGCCGGCTGCACGGTCCGACCAGGGCCGCCTCGCCGGTCTGCCGCACGCCGTTGATCGCGACCTGGACGGAGGTGCCCGACGAGGGCGACTCCTCCGACCGCTCGGCCGAACCGTCCCCACGAGGAGGTACCCGCTGTGCGCGTCCGCCCACTGACCAGTACGCCGAGGCGCCTGGCCGCCTACCTGCTCGCCGCCGGCGTGGCCGTGGTCGCGACGTCGTCCGTCTGCCCCGCCACACCCGCCCGGGCGGCCAACCCGATCGTCAGCCGGTTCTCCGGCGACCCGTCGATGCTCGTCTCCGGCGGCCGCGTCTACGTCTACGCCACCGACGACGCGACGAACGGAGGCACCTACTGGGACTCCACCGCCTGGCGGGTCTACTCGTCGAGCAATCTCGTCGACTGGACCGACCACGGTGCCCCGTTCACCCTCGGCGGCTTCCGGTGGGCGCGGGCGAACGCGTGGGCGCCGTCGGCGGTGCAACGCAACGGCTACCACTACCTGTACCTGCCGGTGGACCGGACCAGAATCGGCGTGGCCCGCAGCACGTCGCCCACCAGCGGGTTCACCGACCCACGCGGCAACCCCCTGATCGAGCGGGGGCGGGACGCCAACACCGGCGAGGAGCCGATCGACCCCGCCGTGTTCGTCGACGACGACGGGCAGGCGTACCTGTACTTCGGCGGAGCCCGGGCGCCGAAGGTGGTCCGGCTCAACGACGACATGATCTCCACCTCCGGTGCCGTGCAGAACGTGACGATCAACGGCGGCAGCGCGTTCGGCGAAGCCGGGTTCCTACACAAGCGGAACGGGACCTACTACTTCTCGTACTCCACCGGCTGGCCCGGGCAGATCGCGTACGCCACGGCCGGCAACCCGCTCGGACCGTTCACCTACCGAGGGGTCATCCTCGACGCCACGAACATCAACACCAACCACCACTCGATCGCCGAGTACAACAGCCGCTGGTACATCGCGTACCACCGCAACGCGCTGCCCGGCGGCGGCAGCTACCGGCGGGCGCTGTCGATGGAGTATCTGACCCACAACCCGGACGGCACGATCCAGCGGGCCACCCAGACCAGTGTCGGAGTCGGCACGCCCACGATCCCGGTCAACCGGATGCAGTCGTACAACTTCCCCGACCGGTACGTGCGACACGTCAACTTCGACGCCCGAATCGATCCGAACGTGAGCCCGGCCGCGGACGCCCAGTGGCGGATCGTGCCCGGCCTGGCGGACGCGGGCGGCGGTCACGTGTCGTTCGAGTCGGTGAGCCACCCCGGCCACTACCTGCGGCACGCCTACTACGACTTCGCGCTGGTGCGCAACGACGGCACCGCCGCGTTCGCCGCCGACGCGACGTTCCGCCGGGTGGCCGGGCTGGCCGACGGATCCGCCGCCTCGTTCCAGTCCTACAACTTCCCCGACCGGTACATCCGGCACTACGACTACCAGCTCAGGCTGGACCCGGTCGGCACCGCGACCGAACGCGCCGACGCCACCTTCCGGATCACCAGCTAGAAGCCTCCCCCAGCACCGTCACCCCGTCCCCAGGAGGAGAGCCGATGTCGAGGATCCTCACCCGGTTGGCCGCCGTCCTCGCCACCGCCGGTCTGCTGTTCAGCACCTGGTCGGCGGCGACGCCCAAGCAGGCGGCCGCGCTCGACCCGTTCACCGGCTACCTGATGGCCCACTTCACCGGAGAGTCCGCCACCGGACAGCAGATCCATCTCGCGCACAGCGAGGACGGCCTGCGCTGGACGGACCTGAACAACGGTGGGCTGGTGCTGCGTTCCACCGTGGGCACCCGTGGGGTACGGGACCCCGCCCTGGTCCGCTCCCCCGCCGGCGACCGCTACTGGATCATCGCCACCGACCTGTGCATCGGCTGCGGCCAGGACTGGAACGACGCCCAGAACAACGGCAGCCGCAACCTCGACGAGTAGTTCCGAAGTCAGGGGTCGATGTCCAGGCATGAGGAGAGGGCATCCAAGATCATGTTGTGACGCAAGACCTGGACACCCTCTTGACCGCACTGTACGTGAAGATCGACGACAGCATCCG